>CAVFGF010000001.1:0-88639 GCA_963621925.1 Alistipes onderdonkii
GGGCAGCTCCTCCACGATCTCTTTCGTATCCTTCCAGATATCGACGATCATGCCGCCCTCCCGCATGCTTTCTGCCAGAAGCTCCGCAAACTTGAAAATGTTGTGGGTGCCAAAAATCAGATCCACAAAGCGATAGCTTTCCTTCAGCTTTTGCACCACCTTTTCTTCCTGCATCATGCAGCCGCAAAGGGCAATCTTCATGTGGGGATTCTCTTTTTTGCGATGCTTCAAAAGACCCAGATGGCCGTATACCTTCAGATTCGCATTTTCCCGCACGGTGCAGGTATTGTAAATGACAAAGTCTGCCTCTTCCTCACCCGTCGGCTGATAACCGATCTGCTCGAGAATTCCTGTCAGCTTTTCCGAATCCCGAGCGTTCATCTGACAGCCAAAGGTGGTAACGCAAAAGGTCAAAGGACGACCGAGGCGGGCGGCCTCCTCCGCTACCATTTTTTTACAGATTTCTATAAAATAATATTGCCGCTCCGGTTCTGCCTCCGGTGCAGCTGCCCAAATTTCACTGTTTAAGTTCATGCCTGTTCTCCTATCACGTTTCAATATAACGTATCCATTTTATCTTTTTTACAGGCTTCCTGCAACTGTTTGTTTTTTTGCCCTGTTCTCAGTCGGTATAGTTTACACTTCTCGAAGGGTCGTAATAGATGACATTTTCCTGACGAACGACTGCTTTTCCGTTTTCCACGTCGATGATGGAGACCGCGCAGTTTTTATGGACACCGCCCTTCCAGAAGTCCTTCAAATCCGTGATCTGAAGGCTGGACAAAAGAGCCTTTACCAGAGCGCCGTGTCCGGATACCAGCACGGTCTTATCCCGGTATCCCGGCCGATCGATGAGCCAGGTCAAAAAGTCCGTCGCCCGAACGCAAAGCTCAGAAATGGATTCGCCATCCTTCGGCGGCATATAAGAAGCCGGGGCATCAAAAAAATTCGGGAAATTCGGATCCGGGATATTGTAGCCCTCTCCCTTGCAGCACAGACCTTCGAAGCTTCCGAAGCTGATTTCCCGCAGCCTCACATCTGTATAAATCGGAATCGGCCGGTCTCTTTTTAAGATCTCCGCCGTCTGATACGCGCGCTTTAAAGGACTCGAAAAAATGAGGTCAAAGGGGACATCTTTCAAGGCCTCCGCTGTCGTTTCCGCTACCTCGATGCCGTTTTTATTCAGGGGAATATCCGTCGTTCCCTGAAGCCAATGCTTTTTATTCCAGTCCGTCTCTCCGTGACGAATCAGATAGATCACCATCCTTGTATCCTCCTGCCATAGTATCTGCCTTTTATTTTACTCTTGATTCCGGAAAAAGAAAACAAAAATCTTCGGAGCTTCTACTCCGAAGATTTTTTTGTACCGAAGTTTTCATGCTCTTGCTTTCGAAAAATTCGGTTTTTATTCAGATAGGATCGAAACGCGTCTTTCGTTTCCTGCAGGCAGGTTCGAAAAGAGAGGCCGTTTTCTTTATCATATTTTGATGGCAGCAAAATAGTTAACAACAACGCAAGGAGAACACCTACGCCCGTATCCAGGATCCGGGCCATCGTATAGGTAAATACACGTTCCTTTCCTACTGTATACATCACGACAAAATAAATGACGGTTCCGGGCTGGATGGCAGAATCGGCCCCCATGGCCAGATTGCACCACAGGACCAAGCCAAGTCCTGCCACCACCCACATAAAACCCGGTATTCCGAAAGGTTGATGATTAAAAAGCCAATAAAAAGGAATCACCAGGAAACCTCCGACAAAGGTACCGATCACACGGTTTACCCCGTTATAAAAACCCTCCTCGAAATGACTCCCGATCCCATATACCGCACCAATCAAGGCAAAGCAGGGATTGCGCTGTCCTAAACCGTATTCATAAAGAAGTACGGTGAGAAGTACGGCCAGGGCTGTCCGCCACATCCGTGCCGTCAGCATCGGTGACCGAAAATCCTTCAGCGGCGTCAGCATCCACTTGTTTTTAACCTCTGCGCGATCCAGAATTTTCTGCGGTCCCATCGCCTCACTCCTGATTTTCCGGTTATTTACAGTGTCTGGTGGCAGGTACGGGCGATGACATCCAACTGCTGCTTCTTTGTCAGGGAAATAAACTTCACAGCATAGCCGGATACACGAATCGTAAAGTTCTGATACTCTTCCTTTTCCGGATGTTCCATCGCATCGATCAACTTCTCCGTATTGAAGACGTTGACATTCAGGTGGTGCGCATCCTGTTCAAAATAGCCGTCCAGAATCTGCACCAGGTTTTCTACCCGCTCCTCTTCAGAATGACCCAGTGCCCCCGGGCTGATGGTCTGCGTATTGGAGATACCATCCAGAGCCCAGTGGTACGGGATCTTTGCAACCGAATTCAAGGAGGCCAAAAGGCCGTTCTGCTCCGCTCCGTAGGACGGTGATGCGCCAGGGGCAAAGGAGGTATATGCCTTACGTCCGTCCGGTGTTGCTCCGGTCGCCTCGCCATAGACTACATTGGAGGTAATGGTCAGGATCGAGGTACTCGGCTTCGAATCACGGTAGGTATGACGGCGGCGAATCTTGTCAAAGAAGGTACGAAGCAGCCAGGTTGCAATATCATCAGCGCGGGGATCGTCATTACCGTAGCGGGGGAAGTCTCCCTCGATCTCAAAGTCCTTTGTAATGCCTTCCTCGTCGCGGATAATCTTTACTTTCGCATATTTAATGGCGCTTAAGGAGTCTACTACATGGGAGAAGCCGGCGATACCGGTGGCAAAGGAGCGCTCACAATCGTTGTTGATGAGAGCCATCTCTGCAGCTTCATAGTAGTATTTATCATGCATATAGTGAATCAGATTCAGTACATTGACATAGATATCAGCCAGCCAATCCATCCACCAGTCAAATTTCTCAATGACCTCGTCGTAGTTCGCATACTCTGCTGTGATGCGCTCCATCTTCGGTCCGCACTGGATCCGATGCTTTTCGTCGAAGCCGCCGTTGAAGGCATACAGAAGCGTCTTGGCTAGGTTTGCTCTGGCACCGAAAAGCTGAATCTCTTTTCCGGTCTTAGTCGCAGATACGCAACAGCAGATAGAATAATCATCGCCCCACTCCGGCTTCATCACTTCATCGTTCTCATACTGTATGGAGCTGGTATCCACGGAAATCTTCGCTGCATACTTTTTGAAGGACTTAGGGAGATTCGGGCTGTAGAGCACGGTCAGGTTCGGCTCCGGGCTGGGTCCCATGTTTTCCAGGGTATGCAGGAAACGATAATCGTTCTTGGTGACCATATGTCTGCCGTCCAGGCTGGTACCGCCCACTTCCAGAGTTACCCAGGTCGGGTCACCGGAGAAGAGCTGATTGTACTCCGGAATACGGGCAAACTTCACCATCCGGAATTTCATCGTCATGTGGTCGATAAGCTCCTGCGCCTCCTTCTCGGTCAGGGTTCCGTTTTTCAGATCGCGCTCAATATAGATATCCAGGAAGGTGGAAATTCGACCCACGGACATCGCAGCACCGTTCTGGGTCTTCACCGCTGCCAGATAGCCAAAGTACAGCCACTGAACGGCCTCTCTGGCATTGCGGGCCGGTTCGGAAATATCATAGCCATAGACCTTTGCCATCTCCTTCATCTCGTTCAGAGCCTTCAGCTGCTGGCTGATCTCCTCGCGCATCCGGATGACCTCGTCATACATATTTCCGCAGCCCGCCCGGTAATGTGCTACCTTCTTTGCCGCGATCAGGCGATCGATGCCATAGAGAGCCACACGGCGGTAATCACCGACGATGCGGCCTCTACCGTAGGTATCCGGAAGTCCGGTAACCACATGGGTTTTTCTGGCCAGACGCATCTCCGGTGTATAAGCGCCGAAAACTGCGTCATTGTGGGTTGTCACATAGGTAGTGAAGATTTTCTTCAGCTCCGGATTGATCTTGTAGCCGTAGGTCTCCGCTGCCTTGGTGGCCATCTTGATACCGCCATAAGGCATGAAAGCTCGCTTTAAGGGCTTATCGGTCTGAAGGCCGACGATCTTCTCACTCTCCTTCAGACTCTCGCTGATATAACCCGGACCGTAAGCGGTCAGACCTGATACGACCTCTGTCTCACATTCCAGGACACCGCCCTTTTCCCGTTCCAGCTTCTGCAACTTCTGTACTTCCTTCCACAAATTTTCTGTATCCGTTGTGGGATCCTCTAAGAAGCTTTCATCTCCGTCATAGGGCGTATAATTTTTCTGAATAAAGTCTCTTACATTGATTTCTTCCTGCCAGATTTCTCCGCAAAATCCGTCCCAGGCTCCGTGACTGTCAAATTTTCCAGGCTTTGTCATCGGCATGGTTTCATCCTCCTGCTTATTTGATAAATTTTACTTCCGGATAAATTGCCTTTTTCGCTTCTTCCTTTTTCTCGTTGAAGATCACCTTATTTTCCTCGAAAAGGTTACGTCCCTTGGCATCGATGGATACGATAAGCGGGCCAAATTCCTTTACCTCATTGCACCACAGGGTCTCCGGCATACCAAGTTCATCCCAATGATGCTCCTTGATCTTCACGACCTCCGTAGCCGCTACCACTGCACAGCCTGCCGGGAAGACACAGTGGATCGCGCCAAACTCCTTGCAGGCGCGCTCCGTATTCGGACCCATACCGCCCTTGCCTACGATAACCCGGACACCGGTCAGCTTGGCGAACTCATACTCGAACTTCTCCATACGCATGGAGGTAGTCGGTCCTACGGATACCATCTCATAATCATCCTCGGTTCCCTCGATTTTACGAACAATGGGGCCGGCATGGAAAATAGCCTTGTTGCGGATATCGTAGGGCAGCTCTCTTCCATATTCTACCAGGCGGCGGTGAGCCACATCACGGCAGGTCATCAAATCGCCGTCCAGCCAGACAATGTCTCCGATCTTGATGTCTGCCAGATCCTCTGCGCTTACCGGTGTAACAAGAACTTTTTTATCTCCTCTGATTTCGATCATGATTGCAACCTCCCTTTATGCGTTGAATTTCCATGTAGAATGGGTATCACAGGTGACACTGAGATCCGCCTTCACGGTGATGTGACCGCGGCGGTGGGACCAGCAGCCCACATTCACAGCGACGCCGATGGCGGACGGATGACGGGCGGTATTCTCGATATTTACGCCCATGACGGAATACTTCCCGCCCATACCCTGGGGGCCAAGGCCGATTTTATTGATGCCGTCCTCCAGAAGGGTCTCCATCTTCGCGGCATTGGCATTGTCATTGTGAGAACCGATGGGACGCATCAGTGCTTTCTTGGAATTCAGAGCAGCCGTCTCTACGGAGGTTCCTACACCTACGCCTACCAGAAGTGGCGGACATGCATTCAGGCCGTAGCTGGTCATCTGATCCAGGACAAAATCCGTAACTCCCTCATAGCCGGCACCCGGCATCAGAACCATTGCCTTACCCGGAAGGGTGCAGCCACCGCCTGCCATATAGGCATAGATTTCACACTGATCGCTATTCGGAACGATATCCCACCATACAGTCGGAGTTCCCTTTCCAACATTCTTCTTGGTATTGTACTCGTCAAAGGTCTCCACGGAATTATGACGAAGCGGTGTAGCAAAGGTTGCCTGTACGACTGCATCCTTCAGAAGTCCCTCCAGCTCATTAATATACGGGAAATTTGTCCCGCATTTGAGCCAGAACTGCAGCACGCCGGTATCCTGACAGCTGGGGCGATCAAGCTCTACTGCCAGCCCCTGATTCTTCGTCATGGTCTCATAGAGAACCTTCGGAAGGGCGGCCGTCTCCTGGGAACCCAGCTCCTCCAGCTTTGCTACCACATCATCCGGCAGCTTCTTTCCGATATGGCCAACAAAATCAGCAACCATATCTGTCAATACTTTTACTCCATTTTCTTTTGTCATTACTTTTTACCTCCTAATAGAAATCACAATGGATAAAATTTTCTGTTCATTTTTCTCTGCCGTGTTTTTCTTACGGATAGAAGGGGAATAAAATCGGCAGCAGGATCATACAGATCACAAAGGATACGAGAATCAACGGGAGTCCGGATTTTACGTAATCCTTAAATTTGTATCCGCCAAGACCCACTACCATCGTATTTGCAGGCATACCGATCGGGGTTGCATAGGCACAGGATCCTGCGATGACGGTAGCAATAACCACGGAGCGGGGATCCGCTCCCAGGCTGTTGGACAGAGATACGGCAATGGGAATCATCAGTGCTGTGGTAGCGGTATTGGACATAAAATTGGTCAACACACAGGTAACCACAAAGATGACCAGTAAAAGGATAAGCGGATTCGGGCTGGTGCCCAGAAGCCCTACAATCTTATCTGCGATCAGCTCTCCTGCTCCGGTAGTATCCAAAGCCTTTGCCAGGGAAAGGGAACCACCGAACAGCAGAACGACCTTTAAATCAATGGAGCGCAAGGCCTCTTTCTCACTCAAAACACCGCTCAGCACCAGGAAAATTGCTCCGATGCAGGCAGAGACTTCGATACTAATACCGATGGCATCCTCGAAAATCATGGCAAGAATCACGACGATTAAAACAACCAGTGAAATAACCTGTTTCCACTTTGGGACACTGCTAAAATCGTTCTGCTTCTCCATCTCCTCCAGAGAAGCATTCTTGCTGTTCGGGAGAAAACGATAGCCGATGAAAACAAAATACAGGATTCCAAAAATCAGCATCGGGACACCTACCGGTGCATACATGAAGAAGCTGGTGGAGACTCCCATCTCCTGAAGGGCGTTGACACCCATAAGGTTGCCGGGCGCTCCGATGATGGAAAGATTACCGCCCAGGGCTGCCGCAAAGACAAGGGGCATCAGAAGGCGGCTTCTGGAATAACCGGATTCATCTGCGATACCACAGACCACGGGAATCAGCACTGCAGCGGTTCCCGTATTGGAGAGGAAGCCCGACATGATACCGACGATGAGCATGATGGCTATAATCAGCATTTTTTCAGATTTTGCAAAGCGGGTCACCAGGCCTCCGATTTTATTGGCCATGCCGGTTTCGAACAAGGCCTGACCGACAACAAACATGCCGACACAGAGGATGACATTACTGTTGACATACTGTGTAAAGGTTTTCGTGCTGTCCAGCACCCCCGTCAGTGTCAGTCCGATAGCACAAATCGAAGCAGTCAGTCCAAGCGGAATCTTTTCCAGAATAAAGCTAATCACCGCAAAAGCAAGAAAAAGCAAAGTGATAGTTGTTTGAGACATTCTCGATCTCCTTTCCCTTTTATCGTTGGAAACATATCGGCCGCAGATGTTCCTCTTTGTGATTTCATTATAAGCCTTGTTCTAACATAAAAACAAATTGTGAGAATACATATCCGTATAAAATAATTTTATGTGTGCAAAAGAAGGATCTGCTTTTTGGTGATCTTTGCCAATTTCTTTTTTGTCAAATTGCTTTTCCTGAAAATAGAATGGAAAATTCCATCATTCTATGCTATCGTAAAAACAGAAATGAAAAAGGAGGAAAGCCCGTGACGCTCAATCAATTACGCTATTTCTGTTCAGCCAGCCGCTGTCACAGTATCACCAAGGCAGCGGAGGAATTGTACGTGACCCAACCCACGGTCTCCATGGCTATCCGTGAACTGGAGATCGAATTCGGTGTCAATCTTTTTTACCGCAAGGGTAATCAACTCAGTCTAACTGTAGAGGGCGAAATCCTCTACGAAAAAGCCACGTATATTCTGCAATATTGTACCGAGCTTCAGTCGGATTGCTTCGGAGCTTCGAGAGTCAAACCTCCTCTTCGCATCGGCATTCCCCCTATGCTGAGTACAATATTTTTCCCGGAGCTTCTGGAGGCTTTTCTGAAAAAGCACCCAGACGTCCCGGTGCTATTGGAGGAATATGGCTCCATTCGGGCCTGTGAGCTGGTGCAAAATGATACCCTCGATCTGGCTCTGGTGAATATGGAGCAATACAGCATCGACAAGTTTTATCATATCATTCTCGCTGATGACCAGATTGTCTTCTGCGTCGGGAAGGGACACCGGCTGGCAATGAAGGAAGCCGTCACGATTCACGACATCGCCAAGGAATCGTTGATTCTCTTCAATGGGGATTCCGTCCAGAATCAGCTTTTGAAAAATCAGTTTGAGCTCAATGGCTATAAGCCCCATATCGTCATGCGGGGAAGCCAGATCTATACAACAATCCAATTCCTCAAGACCAATCGCTACAGCGGCTTCCTTTATTCCAGCATGACGGACAAGTTTCCGGATATCATCCGGATTCCTTTGCTTCCGAAAATTCCGGTTCGCATCGGCATCGTATGGAAAAAGGGCAAATACATTAGCAACGATATGCAAACCTTCTTAAATTTCACGAAAAAGTATTATAAGGAGCATCCTCTGATAGGCAGATAGGAATCCATATTTTGAAAAAATAAGAAAAAAGAATTTTTCTTGACTTTTCCGTTTATTTTAGATATGATAAGGATTATGCGAAAAAGAATAGAGAGATTTGGACTAACCCGGAATGGTCAGTCCTTACAGATATTGGTATAGAATTGGAAACGACACAAGTGCCTCGCTCTTGACAACGAACAACACATGTGTCTTTTTTGCGCATTTTTTTAGAAAAAGGAGAATCCAAGTTATGCCAAAAACAAAATTTCAAAATGTAGTCTTTACTCTTCTGATGTCATTCCTGATGGTCTATGCCATGATCTGCTACAATATTTCGCTGAATATCGGCGGAATGACCAATCAGGTTTTTCTTCTGGCTTTTCATGAGATGCTCATTATGTGGCCCGCTGCCTTTCTTCTCGAGTTCTTCCTCGTAGATAACCTGGCCCATAAGCTTGCCTTCCGCATGGTTACGCCGCAGGATCGCCCCATTGTCATCACCCTGGCTATCTCCGTGATGATCATCTGCATCATGTGCCCGACGATGAGCTTTCTGGCTACCCTGCTGTTCAAGAATGCCGGCTCTCAATTTATCGCTGTCTGGCTGAAGACCACCTTTTTAAACTTTCCGGTGGCCTTCTTCTGGCAGCTGATGTATTGCGGTCCCTTTATTCGGCTGATTTTCCGGTGTCTGTTTCCGGAGAAATAATGTTAGTAATGTTTGATCTTAAACGCTCGAGGAGATCCCCTTGCAAATAATAGGTCGTTTCAAAATTCAGATAATGCATCGTCTGCGTATCCCACAGAATTTTCAGCTGCGGCGGAAATTCTTCATCCTTTTCCCAGAACTGCAAAAGCACCGGGAAGAAAGGAAAGGCCGGGATCCGGGCGGTGACATCCGCTCCTGCAAGCCTTGGCCTTATCTCACCGCCAAGGCTTTTGCAGGCTTTTTTTAGTTTTTCCGTTTTTCCGGAAAAGAAATCCGCATACTTTTGAGAAAAAACATCCGTGCCGGGACTGGCACCCGCTGCCGCAAAATTCCCCACCAGCGTCCAATTTCCGCTAAGCGCTACCGGCGGCATTCCCGGATTGTGGCAAAGCATATCATAAATCGTCATCACCGTCTCGTAAGAGCGGCATTCCCGGTATTCTTCCCCCTGTTTTTCAAATACCGTTCCGCTTCCTTGCTCGATGCGAAACGGCGACCCGAAATAAGTCAGATAAAGAAACTTTTCATCCAACGGGAGCTTAAACTTCTTTGCCAGCTGCCCGGCATCGTACTTCAAAAAATAGCTTTTTCCGATATCGACCTGTTTGTCATAATTGGATTCCATGGGCTTTTTCCTCCGGTTTTCTTTTACCATCAGCATAGCCCGTTTCCTCTCTTCTTTCAAGTAAAAAGATACGGTTTCCTCCATATTATTTTGAATCGCGAAGTTTCCTATTAAACAAAAAAAGAACCCTGCAAGCATTCAACGCCTGCAAGGCTCTTTCTTACATTCTATTCAGTTTTTTGTTACTTTTTCTCCAATCACATAGAGAATCGCTGCCACTGCCATGCCATTGATGGAGGCGATGCCCACCGGGAGGACATTGGCTACGACCGCTCCTGCGATGACCCCGATGACCGCAAACCAGTTTACGATCGGCAGCGGCGCATCCTTCGCTTCGTAGTCCTTCTTATTCATAAAATAAGACAGAACCAGAATAATTCCCACCGGAGGCAGGGTGCAATTGAGGATATTCAGCCAATTGCAGAAGTTGTAATACAACCATACCGAAAGCAGGGTTCCGACGATACCCGCCACCAGAACCATGGGCTTTTTCTTCTGATGGAAAATGTTGGCAAGGCCGAGGCCCGAGGTATAAAGGGCATTGTCATTCGTTGTCCAGATATTCAGACCCAGAACCAGAATGGCCAGGTAAAACAGGTTCAGTCTAAGCATTACCTCGAAGATGTCATTGCCGCCAACGAAGATATAGGCGATGGCGCCAAAGAAAAACATCAGGGAGTTGCCGATAAAGAAGGCAATCACGGTCGCGATGGTGCCCGTCTTGGCATCCTTTGCAAAACGTGTAAAGTTCGGTGTCGCCGTACCGCCCGACACAAAGGAGCCCACTACCAGGCCGGCGCCTCCGATGACGCTTACCGTGCCGCTGGATACAGCGAACTGGTCAACGATCGTTCCCTCACCCTGGGCAATCGCCATCACCATCGCGATGGTGCCGAGAATCGCTACGGAGGGCACAGCAATATAGCTGACAATTGTCAGGGACTCGATGCCGAAATAAGCTGATGCGGTCATGCAGCCGCCGGCCAGGATAATCAGCGCCCACATGGCAGCCTTGCTGTCACCTAAGAACTGATTGGCTACCGGAATCGCAAACATGGCGACACCTACACCGAACCAGCCGATCTGGGTAAAGCTGATCATCGCGGAGGAAAGGTAAGAGCCCTTTTCACCGAAGGCTCGTCTCGCCAGAAGATCCATGCTGAGGCCGGTCTTCGCACCGACATAGCCAAGCAGTCCTGTATACAAGCCTAAGATACAGCCGCCGAGGATCAGGGAGCCTAAAAACTCCCAGAAATTCTGGCCTGCTGCCAGCTGCTGACCCACCCACATACTCGCAGAAAAGAAGGTAAAGCCCAGCATTATCATAAACATCGTCAGGAATCCTTTTCGTCCCTCCTCAGGAACGGCCTGTTCCGCGTAATCGACATCCTTTTTTTCTTTCACTTTGCTCATTTTTTCATCTCCTGTTTTGAACTTCTGATCCTCATATGATATCTACGAATTGCTTCGCTGCAAAGCATATCATAAAATATACTTCCGAAGTGCATCCGTAAACTCACCGATTCTCTGCTCGGCAAGCTCCTTTAGGGTAATCTTCTTCATACTTTCGATATAGCCCTGCTCCTGGCGATAAAGCCATCTCGTATCCGTCTCGCGAATCTTCTCATAATGATTGGCATGTACCCAATCCTCGTAGCTGATGGGCAGCGGATAGCCCAGTTTCTCAGCCAAAAGCTCCTGAAAGTCGATCTCGTCAGCTCGCATGAGGATGCCCTTCCAGAAATCCAAGACCTCCTCTACATGCTCATGGATCTCATAGCGTCTCGCACCACCGTCGTAAATGATGCATTTTTCAAACAGGGGGCTGCACATAGACAGGGTCTCCCGGCGAAACTCCGGCGCAACAATGCCGCCCTTCCAATAGAAGTCCACATCCGGCAGATTGATGCCGGACACTCCCTTGTCCTGATAGGTGCTGAAGATTCCTTCATAATAAACAGTAATGAAGCCCTCAAATTCCGGCCAGAATGTCCGGATATCCTTCGTCAGCTCCTCCAGGATCTCGATGCCCTTCGTTCCGCCGATCGTAAAGATGATAATATTGCGCAGCTTCGCTCCGTGATCCCGATAAAAATCCGTCACATACCGCAGGCAATGAATCAATGTCTCGCCGCTGGCAATGATATCGCCGATCAGCAGCGTACTGTCCGGCACCATCGTCAGCTTGCTGTATTTGATCTCCAGTCCTGCAATCTCCTCATTTGCAAAGACCCTCTCACTGGACAGAAAGCTGATGTCATGTACCCGGATATGCTCTCTATAGCAGCTCTCCTCCAGCGGATAGTTGAGCGCACCCCTCAAAATGGAGAGGATATTGGCTGTCGTTACCTTCTTCTGCTCCTTCAGATAATAAAGCATCTGAGAAGTGGCAGAGATCAGGCAATTATAGACCTCATATCCCACTACCTCCGGTGTATTCAAAAGCTTTCTGGATTCTGCTTCTGATACGATATAGTACTCATTCAGATAATCGCCGCCGTCCAGACGATAGCAGGCCACACCCTGCTCGTCAAACTCCGGCACAAGAAACACATTTTCCCAGCTGTTCATCCTACATTCCCTCGCTTTGCCGTTATTCATCTATCACTAGCACACATCTTACAATATATTAACGGCTTCGAAGGCTTCCGTCAAGGAGATTTTATTTCTTTTGTTTGTTCATATAGACATAGCACCCGACGCAGAGTAAAATTCCGACGCAGGTGGAAATCGGCGCGGCCAGGCCGATTTTTGTCAGGCTGGCATTGGGCTGGATGCTCATGTAGTAAGCGAGCGGAAGTCGTACCAGCAGGGTCTGAATCAGGCCCTGTGCCATGACAAAGATGGTTTTATTATTGCCGTTGAAATATCCCATCATACTGAACAGAATCGCCGTTCCTAGGGTCTCCGGTGCAAAGCCCTTGAGATAGGCATAGGCATTGGCTACCACGGCCGCATCGGTGGTAAAGACAGAGGACAAAAGGTCGCCCTTAAACAGAACCAGGATAAATACACAGCCGCCGACTACCAGTCCGGCACCGATGCCGGTAAACATGGTCTGTCTTGCACGCTTGTGCTTGCCTGCTCCGACATTTTGAGAGACAAAGGAAGCGGTAGACTGCAAAAGAGCGCTGGGTACCAGCATGGCGAAATTTACAATCTTGCAGGCCACGCCATAGCCGGAAGACGCCTCCAGACCCAGACGGTTGATAAAAGCACAAAGAGCCAGGAAGGAAAACTGGGTCAGACACTCCTGTACACCCAGCGGCAGGCCGATCTGTAAAAATTTAGGGCACTGGGGATTCCAGCGGAAATCCTCTTTATGAATCTGAAACGGCAGCTCTCTCTTCGCCAGAAGAAGAACTGCGAAGACTACACTGCAGGCCTGGGCCGCTACGGTGGCAATCGCCGCACCGGCAGCATCCATTCCAAAGCCTGCCACCAGGACAAGGTCGCCTACGATATTGATGAGACAGGCTACCAGGACGAATAAAAGCGGCGATTTGCTGTCTCCTAAGCCTCGAAAAATAGCCGCCAGAACATTATAGGCTACGATGAAAAAGATACCGCCGCCGCAGATCCGGACGTAGGTCGCTGTCAGGTCAATGGCCTCCGCCGGTGCCTGCATCAGGACAGAAATAGGTCTCGCAAAGATGACCATAACCAAAAATAAAACGATCGAAATGCCGGCAAAAACCACGGTACCGCCACCGATGACACCGCCGATCTCCTGCGGACGCTTTTCTCCCAGGTGACGTCCGATCAGGACTGTGATGCCCATGGAAAGCTGGGTGACTACAAAGGTTACCAGGTTCAATACCTGGCTGCCCGTCGAGACACCGGAAAGTCCGGCTGTGGAGCCAAAGCGCCCAACCACCAGAAGGTCTACGGCTCCATAAGCTGCCTGCAAAATCAGGGCACCCAGTACCGGCATCATGAAGCCTACCAGTTTTTTCAAAATACTGCCTTGTGTAAAATCTGACTTATCGTTTGACATATGTTTTACTCCTCTCACGCATAATCTGATAAAATTTTTCAATCGTCTCGATCATCGTTTCCGCCTCTTCCTCGGAAATCGCAGTCACAAAGGGAAGTAGGTTCTCAAAATATTCCGCATCGTAGGTTCTGTGAAGCTTTTTCCCATTTTCCGTCGCAGTGATATAGGTGACTCTTCCGTCATCGGAGGATGCGATTTTCTGAAGATAGCCCTTGGCCTCCATCTCCTTTACTGTACGGGTAACTCCGGGTCTCGGAATATGCAGGCATTCGCTGATATCGGATATCCGCACCTGTTTTCCCGTCTGTTTCAGCTCGTCAATGCAATCCAAATATTGGATATAGGAAGGCTGCACGCCCTTTGGCAGCGGCGGCAGAAGCTCCCTTGTGCGCTTCGCCAGATAGCAGGCATCAAACATCTGTTTGATCAATCGATGATCCATGATCCATTCTCCTTAAATAGTGATCGCATGTAATTACCATTGATAATTATAAGAAGGCTTTCTGATTTTGTCAAGAAAAAGGATCCTGTTTTCACAGGATCCTTTCTGGAATTAAAAGTATTTCATTTGTTTCTTTTTGTCGAAAAGAGAATAATAGGCAAGCGTCTGATAGGTTTCCTTCCAGGAGTCCTTCTCATTTTCATTGTTTCCGTCATACCAGCTTCCGTCTCTTCCCAGGTATCCGGCAAAATTAAAGACCGGAAGCTCCTCCCGCTGTTCGAGAAGATAGGAATCATAGGCCGAAAGGGAAAGTCCTGCATACTTTTGTACCACGGCTCCGAGATAATTGGTACTCATTACGTCTTCCCCGGAACTATTTTCGATGGAATAATCCTCTGCAATCTCATAATTGCTCCAGATAAAATAGGGCACGGCATAGGTCTTTTGCGCGATACTGAAATCGGTATCCCCCTCTGCCCTTCCCGAGTCCTTCAATGCATTTTCAAAATCCCCACTCAAAGACGGCTGATGATCGCCGAAGAAGCAAAGGATGATCGGGGTATCCACTTCCTCGAGAGCAGAAATCAAATACGACAGTGCCTGATCGGCCTTGGCCATCAGGGATTCATACATCTGAAAATCGCTGTATCCGCTGTATGCCTCGTCCACCGTCACAATTTCCTCCTCGGAAAGCTGGGACAGATCCCCGTAGCCACCGTGATTCTGCATCGTGACATTGAAGATAAAGCTGGGTCCGGTTTGCTCCTCCAGAACCTCCAGGAGCCTCTGGTAATCACCCAGGTCAGAAACGCGATCCCAGACCGTTCTCTCACTGTCGGTGAAGGCATCTATCGACAGGAACTCATCAAAGCCAAGCTTCGGATAGACGATACTTCTGCGCCAATTACCGGCATATTCCGGATGCATGGCAATGGCTGTATAGCCCTGCTCCTTTAGATGTGATACCATCGAGGGAACATTCGTAAAATCAAAGCCGGAATAGGGATTGATTCCGTTGGTAAAAGCCATGGAGTTGCCGGTCAGGTACTCAAATTCCGTCGTAGAAGTACCACCGCCCCTCGTCGAGACATAATTCCATCCATATTCCAGTGTATGCGGGTCGTCCTGCAGGGAATGCAGGAAAGAAAGGTCATCGTCGGTGCAGGCAAGCTCTCCCAAAACACTTAAGTCACTGAAGGTTTCATTCATAATCGTGATGATCGTAGGCTGCAGCGCATCTCCACTCGTCTCCTCATCCGCAACATACTCCTCCAGAATCCCGGTCGCCTTCCGGCTGATATAGCCCTCCGGCTTCGTCACCTTCATATTTTGCAGGAAGGTAATGAAGGAAGAAGCAAAGCCCCCAGCCTTATAGGTATTCGATTGATTCCAGTAATCGAGCCCGATCAGATAGGTGGTCTTGAAATCAGACAGGCCGACCCAGAGACAGAGCACAAAGGCTGAGAGGCCGGCAGCTCCTTGAAAATAGAGCCTTTTTTGTTTTTCTTTCGTCTTTTCGAAATAACCGGTTAGCCCAAGAGCCTGAAAAAGTGCAAGAAAAATGAGAAGCAGTAAAAAGGTATAAGCCATCCCCTCCCCGATCTCATAGGAATACTGGCCTGCTACCTTTACCGCTGTAGAGGCTGCTGCAAAATCTGTCGGGAGCAGGGGCTGACCGCGGAATTTCAGAAGATAATAATTCAATACTACGGTCAGCCAGGCCAAAAGATAAAAAAGCTGAAGGCCTGCCGTCCCCGTCGGCAGAAGGCATACAAAAAAAATCTCCAGAAACAGGCAGGTCAAAACGTCCAAAAGACCGCTCGAAAGACTGATGGAAAACGCCGATGGATTCCAGGAAAGCTCCGTCAGGAGAAAGACAAAAAGCGGTGTCAGAGTCAGCAAAACCCAATACATCTTTTTGCAAAATTCCGGAAATCTTTTCAGCACAGATGCGCCATAGATCCAAAGAAGGCATGCGATAAGAAGCATGCAGGCAGTCGTCCCCCCATTCACGGGTGCGATCCGATCGGCGATCTTCGTGACACCGATGACTCCTGCCTGAATCTTTATCTCATAGAAGAGAAAAATACCCCCCCCGGTAGCCATTTTCAGGATCTTCTGGGCTGTCTCTTTTTTCTTTTCCATTTGCTGTATTCCTTTCCGCCTACCGGATAAATGCCCGGAATGCCAGATAATTTTCATACAAATCTGCCTTGGATACAACCTCCCAGGGCGAGTGCATCGAAATGACCGGAACACCGATATCTACGGTATCGATATTGAACTTCGCGATAAACTTCGCTACCGTTCCGCCGCCTCCCTCATCGACCTTTCCGAGTTCTCCCATCTGCCAGATGACACCATTCTCGTCAAAGAGCTTTCGCAGATAGCCGAGAAACTCTGCATTGGCATCGTTGGAACCGCTCTTTCCTCTGGCACCGGTAAATTTCATGACGCCGGCACCGCAGGAAAGGAAGACGGAATTGGTCTTCTCACAAACCTCCGGATAATTCGGATCAAAGGCTGCCGTCACATCTGCGGAAAGGCATTTGGAATGTGCCCGCACCACCGCAGAGTGAACACCGAAGGAAGCTGCCAGCTCCTCGATGAGATCCGTAAAAATCGCGCTTTGCATACCGGTGCTGCCCTCGCTGCCGATTTCCTCCTTGTCAGCCAGAACGACCATCACCGTATGCTGATCCCCAGCCTCATCCAGGCAGGCCTTCCATGCCGCATAAGAGCATACGCGATCGTCATGACCGTAGCTTCCCAAAAGAGCTCTGTCAAAGCCCACATCCTTTGCCTTGAAGGCCGGAACCATCGAAAGCTCGGCACTCATAAAATCTGCCTCGTTGATGCCATACTTGTCATATAAAAGATGAAGGACCTGATTTTTGACAGTCTTTTCATCCTCCTCGGTAGCTGCCGTATAGGGGATATTGCCAAACCAGATATTCAGGTTTTCTCCCTCAATGGCAGTTCCCAGAGGCTTCTGATTTTGCTTGGCTGCCAGATGCGGAAGCAGATCGCTGATATAGAAGACCGGGTCGCTTTCTGCCTCTCCGACCTTTACCTCTACCATCGTACCATCCTTTCTGGCTACCACGCCGTGCAAGGCAAGAGGCATCGCTGCCCATTGATACTTACGAAGGCCTCCGTAATAATGCGTTTTCCCGAGAGCTACTCCCTCGGACTCATAAAGCGGCAGCTGCTTCAAATCCAGGCGCGGGCTGTCGATATGGGAAGCCAGAATTCGGATTCCGTCCTTCGCGATATCCTCGCTTCCCACCTTGATGAGATAGATATTTTTTCCGCGATTGTTGTAATAAACCTTATCCCCGGGCTTCAGCTTCCGCCCAAATTCGAAGGGCTCATAACCGGCTTCCCGGACAGCAGCCTCTACATAGGCGCAGCATTCCCGCTCGGTCTTTCCCTCATCCAGGAATTTTTTGTAGTCCTCTGCGAAATCAAAGATCGCTTTTTTTTGCGCCTCATCAGCGGTTTCATAGACATTGGTACGTTTGTAAGCAAGTGCATCCATATTTTTTTCCTCTTTTCTTGTTTAATGATCTTTCTGCGCGTCGATTTTTTCCTTCAGCTCCGTCAGATACATCCACCGTTCCATCTTTTCATCCAGGAGCTTTTGGGTCTCCTCCTTCTCCTTGGAAAGTTCCGTCAGACGGCTGTATGCACTGGCATTTGCAGCCATTTCTTCGTCGAGGGCTTCCAGGCGGTTTTCAAGCTCCGCTATTGTATCCTCGATGGTCTCAAACTCTTTTTCTTCCTTGTAGGTAAATTTCAGCTTCTTCTCACCCTTGTCCCAGGTCGCTTTCTTTTTTCCTCCGGAGAGCGGTGTTCCCTCTGCCTTTTTTTCTTTCTCACGAAGTGCTGCTTTTCCCTCTTCTCGTCGAATCGCCTCGACATAATCCGTATACCCGCCCTCATACTGACGGAAATGACCCTGCCCGTCAAAGGCAAAAATGCGATCTACGGTATTGTCAAGAAAATAACGATCATGAGAAACCAAAATCACGATCCCGATAAAGGAATTCAGATAATCCTCCAGGATCGTCAGGGTCGGGATATCCAGCTCATTGCTGACCTCGTCCATCACCAGCACATTCGGTCCCGTCTCCAGGACGCCCAAAAGATACAGACGGCGCTTTTCTCCACCGGACAGCTTTCCGATGGGCGCATATTGCATATCCGGTGTAAATAAAAACCGTTCCAGCATCTGGGAGGCCGTGATGCGTCCGTCCCGGGTCGGAATATATTCGGCAATATCCCGGACATAATCAATGACCCGCTGGTTCTCGTCCATTTTCGGCAGCTCCTGGGCAAAATAGCCAAGCTTTATCGTTTCTCCCAGTTCCACCCTTCCGCTGTCCGGCATTATCTCACCGGTAATCATTTTCAAAAGGGTAGACTTCCCACAGCCATTGGGTCCTACAAAGGCAATCGTTTGGTTTTTCAGAAAAATATAGCTGAAATCCTCGACGATTTTGCGACCCTCGTATGTCTTCGATACCGAGTGGAGCTCCACCGTCTTCTTTCCCATCCGGGTTTCCACGGAATCCAGCTCCACGACCTTGTCAAAGACCGGAGCCTTTCCTGCCTTCAAAGCCTCCAGGCGCTCGAGACGCGCCCGCTGCTTCGTACTTCTGGCCCGACAGCCTCTGGCTGCCCATTCCAGCTCCATACGCAAAACGCTCGTGCGCTTTCGTTCCGAAGCCATTTCCATCTCCTCTCGCTTCGCCTTCTGCTGCAAAAAGCCGGAATAATTGGCCTGATAGCTGTATAACTTTCCACGGCTGATTTCCAGAATCCGGGTCGTCACCCGATCGAGAAAATAGCGATCGTGCGTCACCAGAAGCACCGTTCCCCGAAATTTTCTGAGATACTCCTCCAGCCAGCGAATCATTTCCTCATCCAGATGATTGGTAGGCTCATCGAGAATCAAAAGATCCGCCGGAAGCAGCAGGGTTCGCGCCAGGGCAACCCGTTTTTTTTGTCCTCCGGAGAGACTGCCTATCGATGCCTCCGGATCCGGAATACCAAGCGTCTGCAGCATCGTTTTCGCATCATAGTCCGTCACTTCTCCGCCTGCCACGCAGGACAGAACCGTCGCCTGCTCCGGGAATGTCTGATTTTGAGAGAGAAAGGCCAGCTTGATGCCGTTTTGCATCACGACCTGCCCCCGGTCTGCCTCCTCCGCACCGGCAATGATACGAAGAAGCGTCGTCTTGCCGGTCCCGTTGATACCGATAATGCCGATCTTTTCTCCTTCCTGGATCCCGCAGGAAATATCATCAAAAATCCATTTATCTCCGTAGAGCTTGCTTACGTGCTCAACATTTAAAAGATTCATACAACGTCTTCCTCGTTTTCTATAGGCTCATCCGCTCTCTTCCGACTGTCCGATAGGCGGATAGCTTCTCCCGAAGGGCCTGATGCTCCAGGAAGGCAAGCTTCGGATCCTCCTCCAAAAGCTTTGCCGCCTCTTCGCCGGCCGCCTTCAAAAGCTGTGCGTCCGTAAAGACATCCCCGATACGAAATTCCAGCAGCCCGCTTTGCCGAAGCCCGAACAAATCTCCCGGACCCCGAAGCTTCAGATCCTCCGAAGCAATATAGAAGCCATCGTTGGATTTATTCAGGATCTCCAGCCTTTTTTTCGTATCCTTGCTGTCTGAGCCACTGACAAAAATGCAATAGGACTGATGACAACCTCGTCCCACACGACCCCGAAGCTGGTGAAGCTGTGCCAGACCAAAGCGCTCTGCATTTTCTACCATCATGACCGTCGCATTGGGGACATTGACACCGACCTCGATGACCGTCGTCGAAACCAAAACCTGAATCTCTCCGGAGCTAAAACGCTCCATGATGTCATTTTTCTCCGCCGGCTTCATTTTTCCGTGCAGGTATTCGATCCGGATATCCGGGCTCAGCTCTTTCTTAAGCTTTTTTGTATAGTCCACGACATTTTCGATCTCGATTTCCGGATTTTCCTCCACCATCGGACAGATCACATAGACCTGCCGTCCCGCTGCAACCTCGCGCTCCAAAAAGCGATAGGCCTTCGGACGATAGCTTTCGTCTACTACACAATTTTTGATGGGCAGGCGATTTGCCGGCAGCTCATCGACGATCGAAATATCCAGATCTCCGTAAAGAATGATGGCAAGGGTTCTGGGGATCGGCGTCGCACTCATCACCAGGACATGGGGAGCGTAACCTTTTTCCGCCAGTGTCTCTCTCTGGCGGACACCGAAGCGATGCTGCTCGTCGGTAACCACCAATCCCAGCTTCGAAAAATGTACCTTTTCCTGAATCAGCGCATGGGTACCGACGATAAGCTTCGCCTCTCCGCTCTCGATCCGCGCATAGGCCTCTCGTTTTTCCTTTGCTGTCATCGAGCCCGTCAAGAGCTCCACCCGAAGATTCGGCCAAATTGTGGAAAGCTGGCCTCGAATACTCTCCGCATGCTGTCTCGCCAGCACCTCCGTCGGCGCCATCAAGGCTCCCTGATAGCCGCTTTCCACGGCAGCCAGCAGAGCCAATAGAGCCAGGATCGTTTTTCCGGAGCCGACATCCCCCTGCACCAGCCGGTTCATCACCGTCTCCCCAGCCAAATCCCCCTGTATCTCCTCCCAGACCCGCTTCTGAGCACCGGTGAGGGCATAGGGAAGGGAGGAAAGAAGCTTGGCCGTCATCCTTCCGGGAGAGATTTCGCAGCTGTTTTTCAGTTTCTCTGTCTGTTCCTTCAACTGCCGAAGCGCCAGGATAAACAGGAAAAATTCATCGAAAACCAGTCGCTTTCTCGCCAGAAGGAGCTCCTCGCGATCTGCGGGAAAGTGAATCCCCCGAAGAGAGAAGTTATAGTCCGCTAACTGCCTTCTCTTACGAATCGAAGCCGGAAGATATTCCCGGTCGAGATCCAGCTCTTCCAGAGCCTGATGCACCGCTTTCCCGACCGTCTTATTGGAGAGACCGGCCGTCAAGCCATAGATCGGCTGCATCGTATCCAGAAGCTTTTCATAATCCTCCGGTATATAGATCGCCGGCTGCTCCATGGAGAACCGATTATTTTTCCTTTGCACCCGGCCACGAAAAATATAGCTGCGACCCGGCAGAAGGCTGTTTCGAAGATAAGGCATATGAAACCAGGAAAGGGAGAGCTGCCTCATGCCCTCCTGAAGCGTAAGCGTTGTGACTGTATAGCGCCCTGCGCGATGCCCCTCCGGTACCCGGCGTACCGTTCCGGTCACGGCCTGCACCTTATCGGCCTCCAGCTTCTCAAGGGGAACCGGCTTCTCATAGCTGTCATAGGTTCTCGGATAATAAGATAAGAGCTCTCCCACCGTGTCAACGCCGACACGATGAAAGAGCGCTGCTGTCTTTTCTCCAATTCCCTTCAAGGCTGTAATAGGAGAAGTTTTATTCATTTTCTACTCCACAGAAACAACATAGTAGTAGATCGGCTGCCCGCCGAAATGTACCTCGACGTCACAATCCGGATAACGCGCGCTTAAGTCCTCGCCCAGCTTGTCTGCATCCTCTTTCTTTACATCCTCGCCATAGTAGATGCTGATAAGCTCGGAATCCTCCTCCATCAGCTTGTCAAACATCTCCAGTGTCGTCTGCTCTACTTCCTCGCCGACGGAAAGGATCGCATGATCCCCGATTCCCATGATATTCCCCTCTTTGATGACCTTATCATCGATATGGGTATCTCGCACTGCATAGGTAACCTGACCGGTCTTGACGTGAGCCAGCTCCTCTGTCATACGCTCGGCATTCTCCTCGGCTGTCGAATCCGGCATGAAATTGATCATAGCCGTAATGCCTTGGGGAACCGTCTTTGTCGGGATAACGATGATATCCTTGTCCTCGCACAGAGCCTTCGCCTGGTTGGCTGCCAGAATGATATTTTTGTTGTTTGGCAAAATAAAGATATGCTCTGCATTTACCTTTGCAATGGCATTCAGCATGTCTTCCGTGCTGGGATTCATGGTCTGACCGCCCTCGATCAGATAATCTACGCCCAGACCCTGAAAAATCTCGCCGATGCCCTCACCGATGGATACAGAGATAAAGCCCATTTCCTTTCTCGGCTCCTCCGGCTTCTCCTCTGCCTTGGCGTGACACGCATCCTTTTCCAGCTTTTCCTTTTGCTCCTCGCGCATATTGTCAATCTTCATCTGCGTAAGGGAACCGTAGCCTAAGCCTTTCTCGATGACCTCGCCGGGATGATTCGTATGGACATGAACCTTGACGATCCCGTCATCCGCTACACATACAACCGAATCTCCGACCGATTCCAGAAAACGTTTCAGGTCGCTCTCTTCCTTCAGACCGAATCTCTTCTCGGAAGTAATGATAAATTCTGTACAGTAACCAAACTTGATTTCTGCCTCCTCCTGCACTTTCTCCGGCTTTGACTCTGCCGATGCATCAAAGGTGAAATCAATTTCTTTTCCCAGATAAGCGTCATAAGCGCCCTTCAGAACCTCGACGAGACCCTGTCCGCCCGAGTCTACGACGCCTGCCTCCTTCAGAACCGGTAACAGGTCCGGCGTGGTCGCCAAGACACGTTCCGCTTCCTCGATAATGCCTGCGAAAAAGACATCCAGATCCTCTTCTTCCAGAGCAAGCTCCGCAGCCTTATCTGCCGCGCCCCTTGCTACGGTCAGGATCGTTCCCTCCTTCGGCTTCATAACTGCCTTATAGGCCGTCTCGACCGCCTTCTGGAAGGCACCGGCGAAAGTCATCACATCCAGAGTATCTGCTTTCTTAATTCCCTTGGTGAAGCCACGCAAAAGCTGTGACAGAATGACACCTGAATTTCCTCTGGCGCCGCGAAGGGAGCCGGACGAAATCGCCTTGCATACCGTTTCCATCGTGCACTCTGAAAGGTTGTTTACTTCAGAAACGGCAGACATAATGGTCAAGGTCATATTCGTTCCCGTATCTCCGTCCGGTACCGGAAATACATTCAGCTCATTGATCCACTCTTTTTTTGCCTCCAGATTCTTCGCGCCGGCCAAGAACATCTTTGTAAGCGTGTTTACATCTATCGTTTTCATAATAGTTAAAAACTCCTCCTGCAATTAATCTATGACGCGGACGCCTTCAACAAAGATGTTGATTTTTTCAATGGTCATACCGGTGAATTCCTCTACCTTATACTTGACATTACTCATCAGATTGTCGGATACGGCAGAAATGCTGACACCGTAAGCCACGATGACATGGAAGGAAAGCGTAATCTTATTATCCTCAATCTGTACATTCACGCCGCGGGTCAGGTTGTCTCCCTTCAAGAGCTTTACCAGTCCGTCCTTCATATTTACCATGGCCATTCCGACGATACCGAAGCATTCTACCGCCACGGAACCTGCATATCTGGCAATAACTTCCGGGTCGATCATGACGGCACCCATCTGCGTATTCATAAGTCCCTTCATTATCATTACCTCCACTCTTATTCTAAATCCTTCGTTTTTCTCAAAGCGACATAGCTACAGTGTATTATAACCTGTTTCCGGCTGAAATAAAAGATGTTTTTCGCAGTTTCTAAAAAATTGTAAGATTTTAAAAAATTCCCCTTGCAAAATATAGTGGTATCTGATAAAATAACCTGTGTTGCGAGCCTAGATGTAGGTTCACTATCGTTCAAGAGGAGGTGCAAACATGGCAAAGTGTGCAATCTGTGAAAAAGGCGCTCATTTCGGAAACAACGTCAGCCATTCACATAGACGTTCCAACAAGAT
Organism: Alistipes onderdonkii; assembly: GCA_963621925.1. Taxonomy (GTDB): domain Bacteria; phylum Bacillota; class Clostridia; order Lachnospirales; family Lachnospiraceae; genus Laedolimicola. Next base: position 23,920 of record CAVFGF010000001.1, read on the forward strand.
GTGGAAATCCAATGTTAAGTCTGTAAAGGTTAAGGTTAACGGCGCTGCCAGAAAGATGTATGTATGTACATCCTGTCTGAAGTCCGGAGCAGTTGAGAGAGCTTAAATGAAGATCGAAAATTAGGAGCGGCGATGCCGCTCCTTTTTTTGTACAATTTGTAATTTTTTATTCTTCGTCTTTCTCGATATCCTCTACCGCATCCTGGATCGCATCTGCCACCGGGCTTTCGCTCTTTGCGCTGCCTCCGGCAAATTTGTTGACAAAATCCGGCACCATATCAAGGATCTTTGTCACGGTATCCTGGTTCTTGACATTTACAAGCTTTGTCACGCCGTTTGAGATAACGAGAATCGCACTGGGAGAAATTTTTGCTCCCATACCACCGCCGGCATTCTGTTTCTTTTCTCCCGCAAAGGCTCCGGCAGCGACTCCGAAGCTGACATCTACCAGCGGCAGGATAATCGTATCTCCGATATGGACCGCATCTCCGACCACGGTCTTACTGGTGATAAAGCTGTCCATTCCTTTAAACAGGGATGCTACTGTCGTATCAAAAGTATTATTCATAAAAAACCTCCATATATTTCGTTAGGGAAGCGCTGATTATAGCAGCATTTCCTGTAACTGTTCAGTACCTTCACAGTTACCATTTCCTTATGTAACCATCCGATAGACAAACTGTACATCGGGATCCCGGTACAATCTCCAGATCATCTGTATCAGTGTTAAGATGCGGATACGTCCTTTTGCATGTAACTCTCCCTCCAGTACCTTTTCAGAAAAGTCCGGCTCCATCCGAACATCATCTTGAAAGATGGGATAAAGAAGACTCAGCCCGCCGAGGATTTCACCTGTCAGCGCCGGATCCTCCGTGCCAAAGTGCAATCTGCCCCTGATTTTTTTTGGCCGCAGCTTTTTTAAAAAGAAGCCCGCCTCCTCCCAAATCAGAGAAAGGGCTGTCTTGGTCCGCTCATCTGTGGCAAAGCGCTTTAGTCTCTGTATTTTCCGCCGGCATCGATGCAGGCTATGCCGCAGGTTTTTTATTTTCCCGGGAATCAAAGCGAAGCCTTTCAAAAAGCGAAAAAAAAGAGGACGGCGCCCCGAGAACTTTGTTTTCTTTATCACCGGAGTCGGTATTTCCTGCACGGCCTTTGGGAGCGTTTCCTTCTCAGGCGGCTGAGCCTGTGTCACTTTTTTCTCTTCTTCCTCTTCTTCCTCTTCCAGCTCTGCAAAGATATTTTTTGCCTTCTCTTTGATTTCCAGCTCTTCTGTAAAAAAATCCTTCCAGATAAAGCCCAAGATTTTCAGCTTCACCGTCAGTTCTTCGTTTTCATAATTCACCGGAAGCTGAACCAGATAAAATAGCCAGGAAAGTCTACCCTTCATCCAAAACCTTTCCTGCCTTTCCATATGGATCTCATAGCGAATCGGCACGAAAAGGAGCAAAAGAAGAACCGAGAAGGCTAAGACTAGGAGCGATGCCAGGATCAAAAGCAGAATTTTTATCATCATCCAGAGTATAGACAGCATATGGTTACCTCTCCGTCCTGTCGGCTGCAGAAGCGATCCGCAGCCAATGTTTCGGCGGCTTTTTTCCTACATGGAAATAATCCCGGACGATAAAACCTCCCGTGCTCTGATAGACGTCATTTACAATCCGGGAAGCCAGGTCGACAGCCTCGTCATATCCCGCTGCAATCCCCACTACCGTCAGATCCTGTTTGTAAAATCCCGGCTGCTTCAGATGAGCGGCATGAAAAATATCCAGCAAATTTTCCGGATTCGAAGCCAGCGTCACCAGGTAAATGTTTACCATTCCTATCCCACGGTTGGCTTTTTGAATGATCCGGTTTTTCTTCTTTGCTGTTTTCTCTGTCAGATAAAGGTTTTCTGCCCATTGCATCCGTAACCGTCCCCAAAGCTTTTATTTCCCCAGAGATTTCTCTTCTTCAGATCCAGATATTCGTGGTAAGCCCGTTCCAGAATCTGCTTTTCATTCGAAAATTTCAGCAGATGATAGGCCTCATGATACTTATAATATCCCGAATCCACAAAATACTCCTCACGCTGTGGTTTGCTATAATAATTATCTGCCATCATCAGATACCAATGAACATCCTTCTCCACGGTATCCTCCGGCACGGTAAAGGAATACTGGCTCTTGCCGACATATTTGACAATCGCTGCATTTGCACCGGTTTCCTCGCGCACCTCGCGCACAGCCGTCTCCTGATATTCTTCTCCCGGCTCTACCGTTCCCTTCGGCAACACCCAGCCCTCATAACGATTTTTATAATTCTTATACAAAAGCAGAATCTTGCCCCGAAATATTACCACACCGCCGCAACTGGTTGCTTCGATCATTGCAAATCCTCCTGTCCTGGTGTGTTTCCAAAACTATACCCAGTATAGCGCTTTTTGAAAGCTTTGACAAGAGTTTCCTATCTCGCTTGTTCGGCATACCAGGTTTGAAAGAGCTGTCTGGCGATAGGTACCGCATATTCACTTCCGCTTCCCCGCTCTTCCACCAGAACACAAACAGCGATATCCTCATCGCCGGTATCGGAGAAGCCTACAAACCAGGCGTGACTTTTACTTTTGTCACTGGTATATTCGGCGGTGCCGGTCTTTCCGGCCGTCTCGAAGCCCAGATTCTTCAATTTGCTTGCAGTGCCGCTCTCCACCACTGCCTTCATATATTCCGTCAGGACAGAGGCTTCTTCCGCCGTCATCAGATTGCCGTATTCCTCTGCTTCAAAGGTCTTCACCGTATTTCCGTCGGCATTTTCTACCTTTTCCAAGAGATAAGGCTTCATCAGCAAGCCGTCATTGGCAATGGTGCTGGCCAGCAATGCCATATGGAAGGGCGAAACCAGGGTTTCCCCCTGTCCGATTGCGGTCGCCATCTGCTCTGCCGCCGTCGCATTCTCTTTCAATGTAAAGGAGCTTTTGGAATAGGTCAGAGGAGACGGCAGCTCCTGATTGAAAAGCAGCTCCTCACAGGTACTCTTAAAGGAGTCTTCATCCAGAAAAAGCCCGATGGTCGCAAAGGCTGCATTGCAGGATTTTGCAAAGGCCTTGGTCAAATCTTCGCTGCCGTGAGCCTTCTTATTGTAACAGCTGATGGTATAATCATCCTCTGTCACCTTTCCCTTGCACTGGTATGTAAAGTCAGCATAGTTCGGATCCTCCCGCATAAATTCCAGCAGGGTCGCAATCTTGAAGGTAGAACCCGGTGCATAAAGTCCCTGGGTAGCCCGGTTATAGAGGACGCTGCTGCTCCCCGTCGAATCCTCCTTCGTCCATTCCTCCCATTTTTCATTGATGCTGCCGGGATCATAATCCGGCTTCGATACCATCGCCAGCACCCGGCCGGTCTTTACCTCCAGTACGACTACCGCACCGCGATTTTTCCCCAGGGCGTCATAGGCTGTCTGCTGCAGATTCAAATCCAGGGTCGTCACCACGCTGTCCCCCTGGCTTTTCTGATCCTTTACCTGATTTTTCAGCTGATCCACCTGGGAGATATTCGAGGTAAGTAGGTAATAGTTGGCTAACTCCTCGATTCCTGTCGTCCCCCGGGTCGAATAGCCGACGACATGAGCAAATACATTGGCATACGGATATTCCCTTGTCTCTGTACCGTCCTCCGAAACAGAGGTTCCGGCCAGAACCGTTCCGTCAGAGGAGAGTATCTTTCCCCGAATAATACGTTCCGCAAAAGCGTCCAGCCTGGCATTGTAAGGATTGTTGATGACATCCGGGCTTAGGATCGCTTCGAAATAGATGAAATAGCCGATCATCAGTACGAAAAGACCCAAAAAGAGATAGGTAATCACCGCCGGCTCATGATTTTTCTTTTCTGTTCGCTTTTCGATTGACTTTTCTTCTCTTATCCTTGGCTGTTTGTTCTTTTTCAATCTGTAAATCCTCGTCTTCTTTCAAAAGATACATGCCCTGTATGATATAGAACATCCAGATACTGGAAACCAGAGAGCTGCCGCCGTAGCTTACCAAAGGCAGCGTCACGCCCGTAGACGGTATAAAGCGGATCGCCCCGCCGATGGTCAGAAATACCTGAAAACCATACAAAGTGCCAAAGCCCAGTGCGGCATATTTATAAAAGGAATTTTTGATCTGCATCGCAATATTTATAAACATAATAAAGCAGCTCATACAAATCAGAATCAGGCAAATCCCGAAGATCCCGCCGAATTCCTCGGCTATGGCAGAAAAGATAAAGTCCTGCTCCACCACCGGAATCTTATTCGGCATTCCGAGATTTAGTCCCATGCCAAGCCAGCGGCCTGTACCGATAGCAAAGAGGGACTGGGTGATTTGATAGCCTTCATTTTCAATCACGCGGAAGGGATCCGTCCAGGCCAGCACCCGCACCCGTACATGGGCAAAGAGAAAATAAGAGGCTATGGCTGCCACTGCTCCCGCTCCCAGCCCGGAGAGAAAATAGAGAGGCTTTTTCGTGGCTGTATAGAGCATCACCAGATAGGCCATAAAGAATAAAAGCGCCGTGCCCAAATCCTTTGACAATACCAGAATCAGCACATGGGCTGCCGCCAGCACCGTCGTACGCACAAGATCCCGAAATTCTGTACTTTTATTCAGCATGGCTGCCGCAAAAAATACAAAGCTGAGCTTTACAAATTCGCTGGGTTGAAAGACAAGTTCCCCAATCACCAGGGACAGCTTGGCTCCGGAGGTCGTCTTTCCCAGAACGGCAACGGCTGCCAGAAGAAGCAGACCTGCCACTCCATAAATCCATGGAATCTTCTGTAAAAAAGTACATTTCCGAATCAAAACCGGAATCAGCAGAGCGATAAGCAGGGCTGCCGCCGCGATCGAAAACTGTCGCAAGGCCTTCTCATAGGAAAGCCGGGTCAGCATCACAAAGCCTAGCGTCAGAAGAAGACACAGATGGTTCAGGACCAGCCGATTCGCTGTCGGATAAAAAAAACGGGTAAATACCAGCACAGCCTGGAGAAGGAAAAACTGCAGAGCAAAAAAAATCACCAGCTTCCACTCCTCTGTCTGCAGATACAGCACGGCAAAGGCCAGGAGATGAAACAAAAACAGAATCACGATCTGCAGCCGAAACCCGTGCCGTACCTCCTCCTGCTTCCTTTTGGTCAGGACGGAATAGCTGAGAAAGGTATAAAGCGCCAGCAGCAGGATAAATGCATACTTGGATAGATCCGTGATCAAATAAACCATAGCTCTACTGTACTCCCCGTTTCAAATGTCCCTTCGTATATCCATAATCCGGTTTCCGACCGGGCTTGTCCTCTGCAAATACCTCTATAAACTCCTTCAGGATCCGAAGCATTTCTCTTCTGTCTTCCAAAGTAAAGCAAAGGCGCAACGCAGTCGGTGCAAGCCTTCTAAGCTCCTCCTTCTGGTTCAGAAGGGACAATGGCTCGCTGTTGTAAAGGACATTGTAGCAATAGCGGCAGCAATTGACCACCGGGAACTCTTTCTTGTAGCGATCCACCAGCATCCGTACGCCTTCCTTCCGATCGCAGTGTTCCACGGTCCGATGGAGACAGCCGGCGGTCGTCATCAGCGGAAGATATCCGTAGACAATGCATTCCGTTCCGGCTGTTCCACGTCCCTTCAGTTCCTGTTCATTCAATTCCAGGGGAAGCGTTCCTCTTGAAATTCCCAATTTTTTCCATTTCTCTGCAGCCTCCCGATTCCAGCTGTAGAGATTGTGATCGCCAATCAGGGGAACATCCAGAGAATGCTTTTTTACAAATTCCAGCTCCTCCAGGTTTTTCACTACCAGACCATCCAGCTTCACACTTCGCAAAAGCTCCAGTCGGTCTTCAAACCATTTTCTAGCCTCTGTTCGAAAAATAGCCGGAAGCACCAGCATACAGTCTTTTCCCTTCTCATGGCAGCTCTCCACATAGACCGGAAGCTTTTCAAAATCCAGCCTTTCGCTGGTCAGATAGACCGCCGCTACCTTCGGAGACTCCAGGATATCCGGCAAATATTCTGCCCGGTCCAGTTGAACGCAAAGCAAAAATTCTTTGGGCTCCTTCGAAGACTCTTCCTGCTTTTTTTTCGATATTTCCTGTATCCGAGGTTCCGGTCTGCTGTCTCTTTTCAGACATTGCTCACAAAGCTCTTCCAGAGCCTCCCGGCGCATCCGGTTCAGCTGCCCGTTCGGACAGAAGATCTCTCCCTCCATGCAGATCGAAAGCTTTTCAAAGACAAAGGGCGTATCTCCGGTCTTCTGCAATTGCTTTTTCAGATCCGCCTCGGTCATCGGACGGTTTTTTGCAGCCTGTCCCGGCTCTCCCTCTACAGAGACTTCCAGGTCCTGATATCGCACAGTAAGTCTCGTAGATCCCTCCTTCGAAATAAAAAAACTGCCCTCGATCTTTTCTTTTTTATTTTGATCCAGATACTTCTGTTTCAGCTCCCGCAAAAGGGCTTCATAGCGCTGTTTTTCTTCTATCGCTTTCTTTCCCTTTTCGTCAAAGTGACTGGGTCTCGTCAGCGAAATCATGCTTCGTCCGTTATGCATCTCATAATAACCGCGCGAAAAACCGCCTCGATTATAAAGAGCTTGAAGTTCCTCATAATCCTTTTTCTCGACCCGATAGGAAGCCGTATCTCCCGCCAGACAGCGATCCAGATATTTTCGGTAGATTTCCACGACACCTGCTGTATATTCCGGCCGCTTCATTCGTCCTTCGATCTTCAGGGAACAGACGCCTGCCTCCAGGATCTTTGGCAAAATTTCGATGGTACACATATCCTTGGGACTTAAGATATATTCTTCTCCCTTTTTTCCTAGCGATTTGCCATCTTTTTTTAACTGATAGGGCAATCGGCAGGGCTGTGCACACCTGCCTCGATTGCCGCTTCGTCCCCCGATCAAACTGCTCATCAGGCACTGCCCGGAGTAGCAATAGCAAAGTGCTCCGTGAACAAAGCTCTCGATCTCGATATCAACCGTATCATGAATACGGCGTATTTCCTCTAAGGACAGCTCTCTTGCCGTCACCACCCGGGAAGCTCCCAAATCCTTTAAAAGCTGTGCCCCCTCTGCTCCCAGCACGGTCATCTGAGTGCTGGCATGTATCGGCAGATCCGGAAAGTTCTCCCGGATATAGGAAAAGACCCCCATATCCTGGACAATGACAGCATCAAGACCACTCTCATAATAGGGTTTCAGGTAGCCTCCTAGCTCCTCCAGCTCTTCCTCCTTCAGAAGTGTATTGACTGTCAGATAGAGGTCACAGCCATGTAGATGAGCAAACCGAATCGCCTCACATAAGCCCTTTTCATCCGGATTTTCCGCATATGCCCTGGCTCCGAATCGTGTACCACCGATGTATACGGCATCTGCTCCTGCGTTCACCGCAGCCCGCAGACTCTCAAAGGAGCCCGCCGGAGCGAGAAGCTCTGTCTCATGTCTCATGTGTCTTCCTCCATCCTGCACGGCATAACGGCTCTATTTCTGCGGATTATTTCCGTTATTTGCATTATTTGCATTATTTCCGCTATTTCCGCTATTTCCGTTTTTTCCTCCATGCTGCGGTTCATTTTTCCGGTTGTTATCCCCGTAAGAGCCCTTCTTTTTCTGAAGATTCTCCAGAGCAAGCTTCGTTTCGATCAAATCATGGCGGACACTGTAGAGTTCCCGTTCCTTTTTCTCCAGCTCTGCCGTCAGCTTTTCCGCCTGATCCTTTGCCTTAAAATAATCATCAGCCAGATTCATGCAAAGCATCAGCTGTCGCTGATCACTGCTCTGTTTCCGATAGCTGTCCAGATTCTGACACTGTGTCATCTTGTCATTGATATAGACGGCGATCTGGTGAAGATATTCCTGACTCTCATATCCGCTGATCTTATAGACCCGACCGTCCACGACCACCTCTACCGCATTTTTCATCGCCATTTTATTCACTTCCTTCCATAACTGTTCAGTACCTTCACCTAAGGACTTGCCACTGGCAACTCCTCACGGATGCTTCGCAACAGTTACTGATGCAAAATCCATGAGAATCGGCTTTGCCGATGGGATTTTGCATTTTCCATCACTTTCATACACCCTCAGCAGCAAGTGCTTCGGGCTGGTTCTGAATTGTTACTTCCTTCCATCCTCTACACCCAGATGATGATAGCCGAGCTCCGTGACCACGCGTCCCCGGGGAGTCCGGTTGATAAAGCCCTTTTTGATCAGATAGGGCTCATAAACATCCTCAATGGTGCCTGAGTCCTCCCCGATGGCCGCTGCCAGAGTATCGAGGCCCACCGGTCCGCCGGTAAACTTTTCGATCATCGTCATCAGGATTCTTCTGTCGATCTGATCCAGACCATAGCGGTCCACCTCCAGAAGATCCAGGGCGAAATCGGCGATTTCCTTCGTAATCCTGCCATCATACTTTACCTGGGCAAAATCCCGTACCCGCTTCAGCAGACGATTGGCCAGTCTCGGTGTTCCCCTGGAACGCCTCGCCAGCTCCAGGGCTCCCTTTGGTTCAATCTCCACACCGAGGACCTTCGCGGAACGCTCCACAATGGTCTGCAGCTCCTCATCGGTATAAAACTCCAGATGATGCACTACCCCAAAGCGATCCCGCAAAGGAGCCGTCAGAAGGCCTGCCCGGGTCGTCGCCCCGATCAGGGTAAAATGAGGCAAATCCAGACGGATAGACCGGGCAGAGGCTCCTTTTCCGATGACAATATCAATGGCAAAGTCTTCCATTGCAGGATAGAGAACCTCTTCCACCTGCCGGTTCAGCCTGTGGATCTCATCGACAAACAGGACATCCCCCTCCGAAAGATTATTGAGAATCGCTGCGATCTCCCCCGGCTTTTCAATGGCCGGACCGGAGGTCACCTTCATATGCACTCCCATCTCATTCGCAATGATACCGGCCAGGGTCGTTTTTCCCAATCCGGGCGGTCCGTAGAAAAGCACATGATCCAGGGATTCGCCCCTTGCCTTCGCTGCCTGAATATAGACCTTCAGATTCTCCTTTGCCTTTTCCTGACCGATATATTCATCCAGCGTCTGGGGCCGCAAACTGTAATCGGTACGAATATCCTCCTCCGTGGCCTCCGTTGTAATGATACGTTTCCCCATCTTTTCCGTCTCCTAGAAGCTAATATATTTCAGTGCAGCCTTTAAGATCTCCTCCACATTCATGCTGTCGGATCCTTCTACCTTGCGAACCGCTTTCCATGCCTCGGAGGCTGCATAGCCCAGGGCTGTCAGGGCTTCCACTGCCTCATTCCTTGCGGCATTGGAACCGGAAACAGTCTCCGCAGAGGAGGCCGCCTTGCTCTCAAGCCGATTCTCAAAGGCATCCTCCAGGCTCAGCCGATCCTTCAGCTCCAAAATCAGCTTTCTTGCCGTCTTTAGACCGATGCCCGGTGCTTTCGCAATGGTCTTGGCATCATCTGCCAGGATCGCAAAACGCAGGTCATCTGCAGAAAGTGCAGTCAGTACCCCGAGGGCTGCCTTCGGCCCGATTCCGCTTACTCCGAGAAGCTGCTGAAAGAGCTTTCGATCCTCTCTGGTAAAAAATCCGAAGAGTACAAAGGCATCCTCCCGCACCTGAAGATAGGTATACAGCCGGACCTCTTCGCCTACTTCCGGCAAGAGCTCGAGATCTCTGCCGGAAAGCAGCACCTGATAGCCGATGCCGCCGCATTCCAGGACAGCCATCCCCTCCTCCGGCTCTGCATAGGCCAATGTACCTCTGATATATGCGATCATGACTGTCTCCTATTCTGCCCCGTCATTACCTGCACCGGCTTTCTTCTTCCGAAGGGCTTCGGTACCGTCAGCTGCTCAATGAAGGGTACGGCCAGATTGGCCAGAAGAACCGCGTAGACCATGCCCTCCTCGATGCCTGCCAGGCGAAGGGCTGCTGTCAGCACACCAATCAGAATGCCATACCAAATCTGTCCTTTTCTCGTAATCGGAGACGTCACACAGTCCGTCGCCATGAAAAAGGTACCGAGGAGAAATCCGCCGCCCAGAAATTGTGTAGTAAAATAGAGCTGATCAAAGCCTTTTCCGGCACCGATAAATAGGGTAAGTAAAAAAGAAGCACCGATCGCCACCGGAATCCGCAGACGGATGACACCGAAGGCTAAAAGAATGATGGCTCCAAGGAGCAGCATGACGGCTGAAACCGTACCGATGCTGCCATTCGTATTGCCAAGAAGCATCGGATAGGGATCCACTGTCTCTCCCTGCAAAAGTCTGCCTAAAAGAGTCTTTGTTCCATAGCTTCCGAAGCTATAATCTCTCATATACTTTGGAAAGGCCAGAAGAAGAAGGCAATAACCGGACAGAGCCGGATTTAAGCGATTCTTTCCAAGACCTCCAAAGAGCATTTTGATGATCCCCACCGCAAAGATGCTTCCGAGGGCGCCAAGCCAACAGGGAGCCTGAACCGGCAGCATCAGCGCGAGCAATACCCCCGTGACGACGGAGCTGCCGTCTCCCACCTGAATGGGGCGATCTGCAAAGGCCTCATAGGTAAATTCCGTCAGAACGGAAACCACCACGCAGACGATAAGCTGGAGAAGCACCCGGGGTCCGAAATGAAAGAGCCCGAAGAGCTCTGCAGGCAGCAGTGCCAAAAGCATCATCCGCATCATCGCGGCTGTTGTCATGGTTCCCTTCACATGAGGAAAGATCCATCTGTATTTTATCTCTTCCATCCTCTTTGTTCCTCTCTATCTTTTTCCCTGTGCCAGGAGACTTCGCCGCATCTCCTGGATAGAGGGTGCCAGCATTCTTCTGGCCGGACAAACAAAGCTGCAGCTGCCGCAGCCTAAGCACTCCATGCCATATAAATCCCGGAACTGCTGTTCCTTCTTCTGTGCTGCCGCATCCGCAAGCTTCGTAGGAAGCAGATGAATCGGGCAGGCCTCTGTACAGGCTCCGCAGCGAATGCAGATGCCTTCCTTTTCCCGATAATCCTTGCTCATACAAAGAAAGCCGGTTACGGTTTTGGTTACCGGTACCTCGAGGCTCGTCATTTCACCCCCTCGCATCGGACCGCCGCAGATATATTTCTTCGGTTCTCTGCTGTAACCGCCTGCCGCCTCCGGAAGCTCCGAAAAGCCGGTACCGATGGGGATCAGAAGATTCTTCGGCTCCTTCAGCGCCTTTCCGGTCACCGTTACCGCCCTTCTCGTCACCGGACGACCCAGAACTACGGCTTCATAAATCGCATACAGGGTCTCGATATTTAAGACGATGCAGCCGGCATCCGCCGGGAGCTGAGACGCATGAATCTCCGCTCCCGTGCAGGCATAAAGGAGCATCCTCTCTGCGCCCTGGGGATACTTGGTCTCCAGGACCCGTACCTCCATCCTGGATTCACTGCCGCTGGCCAGCTGTATCGCTGTAATGGCGTCGCGTTTATTGTCCTCGATGGCAAAGATACCGGTCGCACGTTCGAAAAGACTAAGGACAATTCGCAGTCCCTCCACCAGACAATCCGCATATTCCAGCATTCTTCGGTAATCACTGGTCATATAGGGCTCACATTCCGTGCCATTGATCAGAATATATCGAATTCGTTTCGGATTTCGTACAGCCAGCTTGATATGGGTCGGGAAGCCGGCTCCCCCCATACCGACGACCCCGGCTTCCCGAATCCTGCGCAGAAGCTCCCCTGCTTCCGTCTCTTGCCAGGGTATCGGCTTTTCGAATTCCATCCTTTCATAAAGGTGATCATTCTCTACAACGATGGAAAGTATCTCTTTTCCGGAAATCGTTTTTCGCGGTTCGATCGCTCTTACGATACCCGATACGGAAGCATGCACCGGTGCTGAAATATCTCCGCTGGCCTTCGCGAGGAGCTGGCCCTCCAGAACCCGTTCTCCCACCTTGACCACCGGAATCGCTATCCCGCCGATATGCTGGCGCAGGGGGTACACCAGTTCTCCCTGCGGCCGATACTCCTCCAGCGCTTTTTCTCTCGTAAACCGTTTTCTCTTATGCGGAAATACACCGCCCTTAAACGTCACATGTGCCATGAATCTCTTTTCACTCCGGTTTTTACATGATTTTTAACTGTTCCGTACGGAATTTCTTTTTTGTATTGCACGTTCTTTCAAAGCCTGTGCCCGTGATTTCATATTCGGGTATGCATTCATCATACGTCTTGTAAATACATTCTCGAGGCTGCGAAGCTGTTCAAATCTCTTCTGCGCAGCGCCAAAACGCTCTGCCATCTCCGCCAGCCGCTTTTCCTGACGGGCTTTGAATTCCTCCGGTGCCTCACCCTTAAAGGCTACCATTGCATCAATCCGTCCTTCGAGACGGGCCTTCAGCTCAGGGATATATTCCGAGGGTGAATAGTGAGCCAGGCGTCCCCGCAGCTCCTCGGTGCTCTCGTAAAGCTTTGTATTCTGAACATATTCGTACAATTCGTCCATCACCGCATCCATATTTCGAAGCTTCTGGCCAATCTGCATTGCACTCATATAGGACATGCCGAAATCAACGGCATAGACCAGAGTTGCAGCCCGTACAAACAATTCTCCCATCGCCACACTGTAGAGACTGACAATCCAGTTGACAAACGGCTGGAACAGATAAAACAGGATGACCGAAAAGGCGCCCCAGCCCAGAGAGGCTCCCAGACAGATACGTCCCTGCAGATTGTATTTATTTCTGCTGTAGTCCCACCAGCTGGTATGAAATAAATGCTCCATCAGAACCGCGGTAAAATATTCAAGAACCGTCGGAACCACGACTCCTCCCAGATACAGAAGAAGAAGATTCCCGGAAATCGGCTTTAAAATCAGATAGACGCTCACTGCCCCGAATCCGTAAATGGTGCAAAGCGGCCCTGTAACGAAGCCGCGGTTGACCAGCTTTCGCTTCTTAAACGATACATAGCTGCTTTCCCAAAGCCACCCAAGAAAGCTATAAATATAGAACCAATTGATGATATGGTAGAGATCCTCACCGGCAATCTGCCACTCCCACATGCTGTATCCTTTCCCTGCCACAGTATACTTAGGGAAACGCTGATTTAATCAGCATTCCCTTAGTAAAAACACGAGGACACGCACGCTCGAGTGCCTGTCCTCCCGTTTATAACTATCCATTTATAAAGAGCCGAGTAATTTTACTCTTCCTCAGCTGCTGCGTCGATGTCTACATCTGCGACATCCTCGCTGTCCTCACGATTCTGCAGAGCCTTCATGCTCAGAGAAATCTTCTTTCCTTCACCGTTGAAATCTACGACCTTTGCCTCGATCTCCTGACCGATGCTCAGTACATCAGACGGCTTCTCCACATGCTCTCTGGAAATCTGAGATACATGAAGCAGTGCGTCTACGCCCGGCTCCAGCTCTACGAATGCGCCAAAGTCTGTCATACGTGCAACCTTACCGCTGACGATATTGCCTACGGCATAGTTCTCTGCTGCATGCAGCCAGGGATTCTGATCCTCAAACTTCAGGCTCAGAGCAATCTTTGTATCATGAATATCCTTAATCAGGACAGTCAGCTTCTCGCCAACCTTAAATACCTTCTTCGGATTGTCAACACGTCCCCAGGACATCTCGGAAATATGCAGAAGACCGTCTGCTCCGCCCAGGTCTACGAATGCACCGAAATCGGTAACGTTCTTTACCACGCCTTCTACAACATCGCCCGGCTGGATACGTGCAAAGAGCTCTTTCTGCTTCTCTGCCTTCTCAGCAAGAATCAGCTGCTTGCGGTTGCCGATGATGCGGCCGCGGCGCGGATTGAACTCTGTGATAACAAAGCTAATCTCCTGACCCTCATATTTTGCCAGGTTCTTCTCATAGGTATCGGATACCAGGCTGGCCGGGATGAATACTCTGGACTCATCTACGACTACGCTCAGGCCGCCATCCAGAACTTGGGTAACTGGTGCGGTCAGAACCTCTTCATTCTCGAAAGCCTCTTTCAGACGCTTGCTGCCCTTCTCGGCTGCCAGACGCTTGTAGGTCAGGAGAACCTGTCCCTCGCCGTCATTGACCTTCAGAACCTTTACCTCCATGGTGTCGCCCACCTGCATCACAGTGGTCAGATCCACCGGGCTGTTGCTGTATTCGTTCTTGGTCAGGATTCCGTCGGATTTGTAGCCAATGTTCAAGATGGCTTCATCTTCTTTGACATCAATTACAGTGCCTTCGACAACCTCTCCATTTCTTATTGTTTTCAGTGAATCTTCAAGCATTTGTTCAAAACTTAATTCTGACATGTTTTTGAACCTCCTCAATAATTTTGTTTGGGGTCGAAGCCCCTGCTGTAATACCTACGCAACCGATGGACCGCGATGTCTTCAAATCCAAATCATCAAGTGACTGTATATAGTAAGTATTTTCACATTCTTTTTTACAGATTTCAAATAGTTTCTGCGTATTGGAGCTGTGACTTCCTCCGATCACAATCATCGCATCCACATCACCGGCAATCTCTCGGGCTTCTGTCTGGCGCTCCTCTGTAGCACTGCAGATCGTATTTAAAACAATTATATCATAACCCTTTTTTGAAATAATTTCAACTATATCTTCAAATTTGTTGTGGTTAAATGTCGTCTGGGATACAATGCAGAGCTTTTCACCCGGAGGAATTTCCAAATTTCGGGCATCTTCTGCAGATTCTGCCACGTAGGATGTCTTTTGACACCAGCCGCGAATCCCCTCCACCTCCGGATGCTTTGCATTTCCGACAATCAGGATATGATAACCGTTCGCCTCCTCCCGGCAGGCGATCCGATGAATCTTCTTAACGAAGGGGCAGGTCGCATCCACCAGCCGAATCTTTTTCGACTCCAGAATATCGTAGATCTCCTTTCCCACACCATGGGCTCGGATAATCACCGTTCCCTCGGGAAGCCCTTTCAGCTCTTCTTTGGAATTTAAGACCCGGACACCCTTCTCCTCCAGCTCCTGCACCACCATCTCATTGTGAACAATGGGGCCATAGGTATAGATCGGTCCTTTTTCCTTTTTTACCTGCTCGTATACGGTATCCACTGCCCGCTGTACACCAAAACAGAATCCAGCGGTCTTTGCCAGTCTGACTTCCATGCGCTTCCTCCTAATGTACCAGGGCGGTGACGGCTTCGATAACCTCTTCCACCGTCATCTTTGAGGAGTCCAGATAAATAGCATCGTCTGCCCGGCGAAGGGGCGCAAATTCCCGTTCCATATCCCGCTTATCGCGCTCGATGATGTCTGCCTCAATGGCAGCCAGGTTGCAATTTTCACCCTTTTCGCTCAGCTCGTCAAAGCGGCGTTTTGCACGACAGGCACTCGAGGCCGTCAGATAAACCTTTACCTTTGCGTCAGGCAGCACGTAGGTGCCGATATCCCGTCCGTCCATCACAACATTTTCACGCGCAGCCAGGGCACGCTGCAGCTCCACCAGCTTCAGACGTACCTCTTTATTCACAGAGGAAGCGGAGGCCATATTGCCCACCTCCTCGGTGCGAAGCAGACCTGTCACATTTTCGCCGTTCAGAAGAACCTGCTGCAGGCCATCCTTGTATACAATCGTAATATCCGCATCATGGCTCGCCTGACTGATTTTTTCCGTCTCTCCGGCACCGATGCCCCGGCGCAGAAGATAGAGAGCCATCGCACGATACATCGCTCCGGTATCTACATAGATGCAGCCGAGCTTTTTGGCCACTGCCTTGGCAATGGTGCTTTTTCCGGCTCCCGCCGGTCCGTCAATCGCTATCTGATATGTCATAAGTTCCTCCTCTATACTGCATTTCCTGCCGCATAAGCGGTAGACCAGGCAATCTGTAAATTAAAGCCGCCGGTCACGGCATCCAGATCCAGCACCTCTCCGATAAAATAGAGTCCGCTGATTCGTTTGGATTCCATCGTTGCCGGCTGGATTTCCTTAACCGATACTCCGCCCTTCGTGATAATCGCTTCCTTATAATCCCGAAGGCCCGTCACCGTCATCGGAAGGTCCTTGGTCAGCCTTCCAAAGCGAACGCGTTCTTCTCTGGAGATATCGTGGACTTTTTTCTCCGGGTCGATCCCGCTAAGTCTTATCATGACCGGGGTCAGCTTTGCCGGGAACAAGGCGCCAATTACATTTTTAAAGCTCTTATTCGGATTCGCATCAAACTCCCGCAGGATTCTGGCGTCCAACTGTTCTTCCGTAAGAGCCGGCTTCAGATCCAAGACAGCCTTTAATTCCTGCTTTGCCGCCAGGCGGCCGACCTTGCTGCTGACTGTCAAAACCAGCGGGCCTGTGATGCCAAAATGCGTAAACATCATCTCTCCGAACTCCCGGAAGAGTTCCTTCTTTCCATTATAAAGACGAAGCTCGACGTTTTTTAAGGAAAGCCCCTGTAAATCTTTTACATATTCCTCCCGTATATTAAAGGGTGTCAGGGAAGGAATACAGCTTGTCACCGTATGACCCTGCTCCTCGGCCCATCGGAAGCCGTCACCGGTCGAACCGGTCACCGGATAGGAAAGGCCTCCGGTCGCGACAATCACGGCGTCTCCCCGCACGGCGCTTCCGTCTGAAAGCATGAACCCGCCGGCTCGTCCCTCTTCCACAATGAGCTCCTTAACCTCGCTGTCAAGATGCACCTGAACGCCTCTGCGCCTCATGCTTCGCCGCAGGGTATCCAGGACATCCGCCGAACGATCGGAAAGCGGAAAAACCCGTCCGCCCCTCTCCGTCTTGAGTTTCAAACCCTCATTTTCAAAAAAATGCATGGCATCCTCGTTTGTGAAGCCATAAAATGCACTGTACAGAAAACGGGCATTACTTTGCACACTGGAAAACAGCATATCCATATCGCAGGCATTCGTCAGATTGCAGCGTCCCTTGCCTGTAATATAAAGCTTCTTTCCCAGCTTTTCATTTTTCTCAAATACATGAACCTCATGGCCCCTTTCAGCCGCTATCACCGAAGCCATCATTCCTGCCGCGCCGCCGCCTGCAATCAAAACCTTACCCATCGTGTTCTCGCTTTCTAGTTACCCTATTACATAAAAACAGCGTTGGCGAAACGCGCCAACGCTGTTAGTGTATCACATTTTTGCTTCATCGGCAATCTGTGAATCGCGAATTTTTAGACCGGATAAGCACCATTCTCGGTGTCTGCAACGGTGGCATCCATCTTCTTTTGCTGTGCATCTCTGTACTTGAAGAATTCGGTAGCTACCTGCGGGAACAGGGCGTAGGTCAATACGTCCTCCGGCTGCTCCTCATACTGCTTCATCTCGCTCTCCAGCGTCGGAAGTTCGTTCGGAACCAGATCGGCCGGACGACAGGTGATCACCTCGGCATCGCCGATGCACTTCTTCTGTACTTCCGGATTGAAGGGCTTAACTGTCTTGCCATAGTGGCCGGACAAGAGATCCTTGGACTCCTTGGTTACCATCTTGTAACGCTCGCCGCCTACGACATTCATTACTGCCTGAGTTCCTACGATCTGAGAGGACGGAGTTACCAGCGGGCACTCACCGAAGTCCTTACGTACGCGCGGAACCTCCTCCAGCACCTCATAGTACTTATCGGAAGCACCCAGATCCTTCAGCTGAGAGGTCAGGTTGGACAGCATACCGCCCGGTACCTGATACAGCAGGGTCTTGATATTGACACCCAGATTCTTCGGATTCAGAAGGCCGCTCTCCAGAGCCTCGTCACGCATCGGACGGAAGTAGTCTGCGATCTCCGCCAGAAGCTTCTGATCATAACCGGTATCGTAGGGAGTACCCTTGAAGGTCTCTACCATAACCTCCGTTGCCGGCTGGGAAGTACCCAGAGCAAACGGAGACATCGCACAGTCGATCACGTCTACGCCGGCCTCTACAGCCTTTAAGTAGGTCATGGATGCTACGCCGGAGGTATAGTGCGTATGCAGCTGAATCGGGATCTTTACAGTCTCCTTTAAGGCCTTTACAAGCTCGGTAGCCTTATACGGAAGCAGGAGACCCGCCATATCCTTGATGCAGATGGAATTTGCACCCATCTCCTCGATATTCTTAGCCATGGTGGTCCAGTAATCCAGGGTATAAGCATCACCCAAGGTATAGGACAGGGCTACCTGTGCATGACCGTTCTCCTTATTTGCTGCCTTGACTGCCGTCTGCAGGTTGCGCAGGTCATTCAGGCAGTCGAAGATACGGATAATATCGATACCGTTTGCGATGGATTTCTGTACAAAGTACTCTACAACATCATCGCCGTAAGGACGGTAGCCCAGAATGTTCTGGCCGCGGAACAGCATCTGCAGCGGAGTTTTCTTTGCCTTGTCTTTGATCTTGCGAAGTCTCTCCCACGGATCCTCATGCAGGAAACGAAGGGAAGCGTCGAAGGTAGCTCCTCCCCAGCATTCCAGAGAATGATAGCCTACCTGGTCCAGTTTTTCCACGATGGGCAGCATCTGCTCTGTGGACATACGTGTCGCAATCAGGGACTGATGGGCGTCACGCAATATCGTCTCGGTAATCTGTACCGGTTTTACATCTGACATAATAGTTCCTCCTATTATAATAATGAAGCATCCTAGATTCCAAAAATCGCCATAAAGGTTCCGGCTGCTACGGCTGTTCCGATAACGCCGGCTACATTCGGACCCATGGCATGCATCAGCAGGAAGTTGGTCGGATCAGCCTCCGCACCTACCTTCTGGGATACACGGGCTGCCATCGGCACAGCAGAAACACCTGCAGAACCGATCAGCGGGTTGATCTTTCCCTTGCTGAGTACGCACATCACCTTGCCCAAAAGGACGCCGGCTGCGGTACCGAAGGCAAAGGCAATCAGACCGAGAGCCACAATCTTCAGTGTGCTGACATTCAGGAAGGCCTCTGCACTGGTGGTCGCTCCTACCGAAGTACCAAGCAGGATAACGACGATATACATCAGCGCATTGGATGCGGTATCCATCAGCTGACGAACCACTCCGGACTCACGGAAGAGGTTACCCAGCATCAGAGCACCTACCAACGGTGCAGTTGTCGGCAGAATCAGGCAGACTACGATGGTAACAATGATCGGGAAGAGAATCTTCTCAAGCTTCGATACCGGACGGAGCTGCTCCATCTTTACCTTCCGCTCCTTCTCCGTCGTCAGCAGCTTCATAATAGGCGGCTGGATGATCGGAACCAGAGACATGTAGGAATAAGCAGCTACGGCAATGGGTCCTAAGAGGGCTGTCTGCTCCAGCTTTCCTGCCAGGAAGATGGAGGTCGGGCCGTCTGCGCCTCCGATGATGGAGATAGCAGCCGCAGCCTTATCAGAGAAGCCCATCAGCATCGCGCCCAGGTAAGCGGCAAAGATACCGAACTGAGCAGCAGCGCCTAAAAGGAAGCTCTTCGGGTTTGCGATCAGCGGTCCGAAGTCCGTCATGGCTCCTACACCCATAAAGATCAGGGACGGCAGAACCGACCACTCATCCAGTACGTAGAAGTAATACAGAAGTCCGCCTACTCCGTTGGAAGTCTCCTCCGGACTCGCGATAATATCCGGATAAATATTTACAAGCAGCATACCAAAAGCGATGGGAACCAGAAGAAGCGGCTCGTACTCCTTTTTGATAGCCAAATACAGGAACACACATGCAACCAGAATCATGATGTAATTTCCCCAGGTCAGGTTAAAAAACGCAGTCTGATGCACGAGGTTTCCCAGAGTGTCTAAAATGTAACTCATGTCTTAACCTCCGTTGATTTCTCTTAAGGCTATGCCATTAGTTCAGGGATGCCAGTAAATCTCCGGACTCTACAGCCTGGCCTACGCTTACGTTGATGCCTGCTACCGTACCATCCTGGGGCGCTACAACCGGGATCTCCATCTTCATTGCCTCAAGAATGACAATGCTGTCTCCGGCCTTTACTGCCTGGCCCACGCTGGCCTCTACCTTCATAACCTTACCCGGTACGGAAGCCTTTACCTCTACAGAGCCTGCTGCAGCCGCTGCGGGAGCTGCTGCTGCCGGTGCCGGAGCTGCCGCCGGTGCTGCTACGGGAGCTGCTGCCGGTACTGCTGCGCCTGCGCCTTTTTCTTCTACGACTACATCATAAGCTACGCCATTTACGGTAATTGTATAATTTTTCATCTCTATGAATCCTCCTAAATATGAGCATGCGCTATGCTTTTTTCCATTTGTTGTTGCTTCTGCGCTTGATAGAACGCACTACAAAGCCATCCGTAGAGGTGGTACCCTCCGCTGCGGCAATGGCTGCAGTGATGACAGCGACGAGCTGTAAGTCGTCTGCAGGCGTCGATGCAGCGGGCGCTGCCGGTGCCGGTGCGGGCGATGCCGACTTTTCTGCCTCGCCCTTCTTTGCTTTTCCACAATTTTCAAATACAGATACATATTTGAACAGGGAAATAATAAACGCAAGCAGAATCAGTACCGCAAATACCGATCCCATACCAATCAGGGTATTCAAAGCCGCCTTTTCAGCGATTTCACCGGTGCTGTAGATCGGGTCCATGGTGACTGTCGTGACGACATTGTCCTTATCAAATTCCAGAGACAGGCGCATGTTATGCTCTGAGAACTCATAGACTGCGCTGTAGGTGATATTGCCATCTGTGTCGGTAGTGCCGCCCTCATACTCCTTAAGGCCAAGGAGCTCGCCAAACTCATCATAGTTGGCGCTGTAGGATTTCAACAGACTCAGGTAAGCATCTGCCGTAAAATCGAATTTCTGTCCCGTCCCGCCGATATACGGATACAGGGATACCTGCTGCTCGAAATCATCGTAATTTTCCTGCAGATTTGCAAGCTGTGCATCGAGGGTTTCCTTATCGGTGCCGGCCAGCATCTCTACATACTCATCCAGCTTGCCCTGGTAGGTCGCCTCATCCTCGAGAGCTTCCTTCTGTCCGCAGCCGGTAAGCAGTAAAAGACCCGTCATAAGCAGCAGAGCAGATAATTTTTTCAAGCTTCGTTTCATACTCTTCACTCCTCTTAGACAGTTCCGTGTTTCTTCGCCGGACGATCCTCTCTCTTGGTAAATAACATCTCAAAGGCACCGATGACGTATTTTCTGGTATCCTGCGCATCGATGACGGTATCTACATAGCCGCGTGCCGCTGCTGCGTCTACACTGCCCTGAAGAGTCGCGTATTCGGCAGCCTTCTCCTTCTGGGTCTCGGCATCTGCGTCTGCATACATCACCTTCGCTGCCAGGGAAGCGTCCATCATGCCTACCTTTGCATCCTTCCATGCATATACCAGATCCGCGCCGATGCCCTTGCTGTTCATCATCACGTAAGCGCTGCCGAATGCCTCACCTGCGATGACATTGACCTTCGGAACAGTCGCATTTGCGAATGCATATGTAAGCTTCGCTGCCGCCTTACCGATATTGCGCTCGGTACACATAGAAGCCTTGAAGCCCTTGACATTGGTGATGGTCAGAACCGGAATATTGAACGCGTCGCAAAATTCTACGAACTCAGCTGCCTTCTGGGCACCTCTTGCGCTCATCTCCTGCTCCGCGTTTGCCACTGCGCCGACGGTCATGCCGTTCAGGCGGATAAAGCCGGTCACCATATCCTTGCCGTAAGCTGCTTTCGTCTCAAAGAAAGCCTTTCCGTCTGCGATAGTAGAAAGAATATAGGATGCGGAATACTCCACGCCCTGAAGCTCTGTGCATACACGGTTCAGATCGTCTGTGCAGTCCGCGTAGCAGCCCTCCTCGTCGTTGTTGCCCGGAAGCATGGCAACCAGCGTGCGAATCTGAGCCAGGATGCCTGCCTCGTCAGCGACTACGTCGACGCTTCCTGCTTCCTCTGCCTGGAATGCTGCCGAAGCGCTGTCACATTTCTGGGTGTTGTTGCCTGCGATGGTATTCGGAGCGTTCACGAAAAGCTTCGCGTCCTTCTCCTCCATGAATGTAAAATCGGAAAGTCCTGGTACAATAGCGAGGCCGCCGCCGCACTGGCCAAACACAGCCGTAATCTGCGGTACGACACCGGAAGCAAGTGCCTGCTTTGCATAAATCTCTCCAAAGCCATTCAGTGCATCTACGCCCTCCTGCAGGCGGATTCCGGCACAGTCGATGAGCCCGATCACCGGTGCTCCCATCTTACATGCCATGTCATAGAGGCGTACGATCTTCTTCGCATGCATCTCTCCCAAGGTTCCGTTCAGTACGGAAGCATCCTGGCTGTATACATAGACCAGATTGCCGTCAATCAGGCCATAACCGGTGATGACTCCGTCAGACGGGCATTTCGACTGCTGCAGATTAAAATCCGTGCTTCTGGCAGTCACCTGTCCGCCGATTTCCACGAAACTGTTCCCGTCAAGCAGTGCTTCAATCCTTCTGCAAGCCGGGCTCTGTGCTGTATTACTCATTTTCAGCCCTCCATTGATTTATTTGATCGTATATTTGTATAAACTTATAATAATACAAAACGATATCGGGATTAATTTTAGCAAAAATAGAAGTATGATTCAAGGTGAAATGTGCAACAATTTTCCCTTTTTACATAAATATTTGTTATGAAACTATCAAAAAAAGGAATGATCACAGACCACTCCTTTTTTCTTCCGTCCCTTTATATTTCTTATAGCAGAACTCGATAATATCCTTTCTCGTCACGATGCCGATAAAGATTCCTTTATCATCGATCACCGGAACAAAATTCTGATTCATGGCTCTGGATACCAGCTCCTCCATATTGGCGTCAATGGAGATCGCCGCAAACTGCATCCTGCGCTTCACACTGGTCAGCGGCACCTCCTCTGCCTGTTTCAAATCCAGGGAAAATTTATTTTTCAAGGACCAGAGGAAATCTCCCTCAGTAATCGTACCGATATATTCTCCCTTCCGGCTGATCACCGGAATTGCCGTATAGCCGCTTCGCTCCAGCTTTTCCAGTCCCTGACGCATGGAGAAATCTTCGTAGACAAAGGAGACCTCCGCCTTTGGTTTCAGGAAAAATAAAATATTCATTTCATAAACCCCTTTCTCGGTTATAAAAGTGGCGAAAACACTCGAAGCACTGCACAGAAGAGGCCGCCCAGAAAGCTCTGTCTGGTATCCTGAAGGCCCAGCTCCCGGCTCTTTTCCATTGTTTTCAGGCTATCCTCTTTCACTTTCCATACCAATGGATTGTGGAAGAATACCGTACCACACTCAAAATGGAGATACAGGCTCCGGTAATCCATATTGATGGTACCCACGACCGCGACTTCATCATCACTGACAAAGGATTTCGCATGAAGAAAGCCCGGTGTATATTCGTAGATGCGCACACCGGCCTTCAAAAGCACCGGATAGTAGGAGCGGGTCAATTGGAAAATGGTCTTTTTATCCGGAATACCCGGTGTCACAATCCGCACATCGATTCCGCGCTTTGCAGCCAGGCAAAGTGCCGTCAGCATCTCATGATCGACGATCAGATACGGTGTAAAAATATAGACATAATCCTTGGCACGATTCAGAATATTCAGGTAGACATTTTCACCCAAGAGCTCATCATCCAGCGGCGAATCGCTGTAGGGCTGGATATACCCGCTGCCCTCGAAGGCTTCCGGATGCCAGACATGGGGTCGAAAAGCCTCGTAGTTTTCATCGGTATGGCGATAGGCATTCCACATGCGAAGAAACATGACGGTATAATTCCAGACTGCCTCTCCCTTCAGCATAAAGCCTGTATCCTTCCAGTGACCGAAGCGCTCCTTTTCATTGATATACTCGTCAGCCAGATTGACTCCGCCGCTGAAGGCTGTATGGCCGTCAATCACCGTGATTTTCCGGTGATCCCGGTTGTTCATTACCAGGGACCACAATGGGACAAAGGGATTGAAGGCAAAACTTTTGATCCCCTTCGCTTCCAGGATTCGACTGTATTTGGCCGGAAGCAGGGATACGCAGCCAAAATCATCGTAGATAAAGCGGACATCCAGACCGGCTCTTGCCTTTTCTTCCAGAACCTCCAGGATGCTGTTCCACATCTTTCCTTCCCCTACGATGAAATATTCCATGAAAATAAAGTGTTCCGCTTTTTTTAATTCTTCCAGAAGAGACGCATAGTACTCTTCTCCTATCCGGTAATAGGTCGCCGAAGTATGATCCCAGGTAGGATATCCGCCGCACTTTGCCAGATAATAGGCATCACCTTTTACTCTTCGGTCAATCGCCCCCAATTTATCCAGAATCGCAGGATCCTGCAAAAGCTCTCCCTTCGTTCTCTTTTCTTCCGCATCCAGACGCCTACGCATGCCTTTTGCAGGACGCTTGTGTCCCACTGCCACGTAGAAAAGGCCGCCCAGAAGCGGCAATACCAGAACAAAGATGATCCACGCAATCTTATAGGCCGGATTGTCCTCGGTATTGATAATCCAGAGAACTGCCAGAATACTCAAGATACGAAGTGCCAAGGATAAACCGGTGGAATAATTTACCAGTTTTGTAAGAGTAAGCAAAAACCAGCCCAATTGCAGAGCCAGAAGAAAACCGAATATCACAATTCGGTTCAATACCTTTCCCAGAACCTTCTTCATGTTTCCCCTCTCTTTCGTACGCGCTTATGTTACCATATTTCAGAAGGCTTTCCAACCTTGAAAAGCCGGATTTAACAGAAATTTAAGGACTGTAAACTTTTGTTTACAGTCCTTGTATCACCTGCTGTCCTGTTCAGAAGGTAGTGATTTAATCAGCATTTCAGTAACTGTTCAGTACCTTCACAGTTACTGATGCAAAATCCATGAGAATCGGCTTCGCCGATGGGATTTTGCATTTTTCATCACTTTCATACGCCCTCAGCAGCAAGTGCTTCGGGCTGGTTCTGAATAATTACGCATTTCCTTAATAATATCTTCTCACAGAAAGTATGCTTCGATAGGTAGCCGTACTTACCTTAATGCCGGTCTTTGCCGTGCTGGCATGGACGATCTGACCGCCGCCGATATAGATCCCGACATGCCCGCCGTAATAAATGATATCTCCTGCCTGGGCATCGGAATAGCTGACCTCCTTGCCGGAATGACCCTGGGCATCGGATTGGCGCGGAATCGAAATGCCGAAGTGCTGATAAACCGCCCAGGTAAAACCGGAGCAGTCCGCACCATTTGTCAGGCTGGTACCGCCGGATACATAAGGATTGCCCACAAACTGCAGCGCATAGCTGGCAATAGAAGAGCCTGAGCCACCTCCGGAAACCGTAGTCTTCGAGCTGCTCGAAGAGCTGCTTGAAGAGCTCGAGCTGCTGTTTGAACTGCTTGAAGAGCTTGTGTCGGACGTCGTGCTCTTGCTCTCTGTACTCTTTTTCGCTGCTGCCGCTGCCTCTGCTTCTTTTTTCTTTCGTTCCTCTTCCAACTTCTTCAGCTGAGACTGCTGCTCCTGTAATTGCTTCTTATAGCTGGCCGCCTGGGATTTTGCCGAAGCCAGCTGGCTGTCGTAATCCGCCTGCTCAGCCTTTTTCTGCGCCAGGGCAGCTTCCGTCGAGCTCTTCTCGTCCTCGTATTCCGCCTGCAGATCCTCCATATCGGCTTTTTCCTGCTCCAGCTCCTCCAGAAGATCCGCTACCTCCTGCTTGGTCTCCTGGTATTCCTCAAACATCTCCCGATCCTTCGTCTGGATCTCCTGGGCAAAATCCGCACGATTCAGAAAATCCGAGAAATTCTCCGCCTGCAAAAACAAGGACAGATAGTCCATATCGCCCTCTTCATAGATATATTGAATCCGAAGCTTCATCGCCTCGTATTGCTCTTCCTCCCGCTGCTTTGCGGCCTCATAGTCTGCCTGCGCCTGCTCCACCTCTGCTTCCTTTGCTTCAATATCACTTTCCAGAAGCTCCAGATTTAAAACCAATGTCGTCAATTCCGAATTCAGCGAATTCACCTGATTCAGCACGCTGTTTCGCTGACTTTCAATGGTTTTCATCTGGGAATTGATCTGATCCAGCTGCTTTTGGGTAGCCTGCTGCTGTTTCTTAATCTCGGACTCGGTGGCAGCCGACGCCGTAATGGAGAATCCCATCACGCCTGCCAGCACCAGGGCTATCAATTTCTTACCTGTATATCTGAACTTTTTCATATAAATAATCTCCGTATTTTATGGTTTTCACCCGCTCATAGATAAACTTATTATATCTGCTTTTCCTATGCATTTCAAGCATTCCGGCAGATTTCCTCTATCCTTTTTCCGAATACTTTCCTGTTTCTTTCTTATTTTCAAATATGAATGCGAGCACTCATATATTCATATCATCATATTTTCAAATATTATTCTTGCTTCTCGTTTTTTCTTTTGCTAAAATGATAGGAAAGTCAAAAGATATTATGAGTAGTCTATAGAAACGGAGGTTTCCCCTTGTCCAGTGAAACGATCCCTGCAGATGAGGAAGTCTATTATCTCTCTGAATTTTTTAAAGTATTTGCAGATTCTACACGAATTCGCATTCTTTTTATCCTGCGAAACGGGGAGCTATGTGTCAATGATATTGCTGCGGGTCTCGAGATGTCGCAGAGCTCCATCTCCCATCAGCTGCGAATCCTAAAGCAGAATCGTCTCGTGAAATTCCGCCGGAACGGCAAAACCATCTACTATTCTCTGGCCGATGACCATGTCGTCAACATTCTCTGTCAGGGTCTCGAGCATATCGAGGAGTAAGTACGAAGGGAACCCTGATTTCATCAGCGTTTTCCTAAATAAAGAAGCTCCCGAAGCTGATGCAGTTTTCTGCTATCAGACTCGGAAGCTTTTCATTTGCTATAATGGATGAAATTCCTTCTGTACCTTTCCTTCCAGATCCTTCCAGGTAAATCTTCCATCCTCAAAAATAAGATAGCCATGCCAGCTGTCCTCCTTCGGAATCGACACAGAACCCGGATTCAGATAAATATAGTTCTCGGTCTCCTTACATACCGGCACATGGGTATGGCCGTGAAGAAGAATATCTCCCTTTTTCAGCTGCGGGAGATTCTTTTCATTGAACACATGGCCGTGGGTCGCGAAAATCATCCGGCCGCCGAGATACAGGATACAATAATCCGCCAGAATCGGAAATTCCAGCACCATCTGATCTACCTCGGTATCACAGTTTCCGCGGACACAAAGGAACTCCTCCTTTCTCGGATTCAGCATGGCTATGACCTCCTTCGGTGCATAGCCCTTCGGCAGATCGTTGCGGGGGCCATGGTATAAAATATCCCCCAGCAGCAGCATTTTGTCTGCCTTTTCCTCATCATATGCCTTCAGAAGCTTTTCACAGTAAAAAGCAGAGCCGTGAATATCTGACGCAATCATCAGTTTCATTTCCTTTTTTCCTCCCGTCTCACAAATCGAATCATACTCATCGCCGCTTTGGCACCCTCTCCGACCGCCTTCGAAATCTGCAGGAGGCCTCCGGTGCAGTCCCCGGCTGCAAAGAGGCCCGGTACGTTGGTGGCCATCTCGTCATTGACTTTGATATCCTGTCCCTCGGTCATGGCTCCGATCTTTCTTGCCAGCTCAGCGGCTCCGGCGCTTCCAAGTGCCACAAACAACCCATCGAGTGCAAGAACTTCCCCGTCCTCGAAGGTCACACCCTCCACCTGCTCATCACCGTTTACGGCGCTCAGCTTCTTTTCTATGACGGTGATTCCCTCCGGCGGTACCGTCTCCAGGGGCTTTCCGTCTGTCAACAGAACGGCCTCCCCCACTACCGGAAGAAGCTCCCGAAGCTCATGCAATGCATAGTCTGCATTGCCTAAGACGCCTACCTTTCGGCCGCGATAAAAGAAGGCATCACAAATGGCACAATAGCTGACCCCACGACCCTCGAGCGCGGAAAGTCCCGGAAGAGCTGCGCGCTTCCTCGATGAGCCGGTGGCCAGAAGCACAGCCTTTGCCTCATAATTGCCCTTTCGGCCTTCCAGAAGGAAATCCTTCGCGTAGCTGACCTGAAAGATCTCATCCTCCATAAGCTCTGCGCCCAGTCTTTTCGCCTGCTTTCTGGTATTGGTAAGCAGCTCCATACCGGACATCGGTTCGGCCAACCCAAAATAGTTTTCGATGCGATCCGCTATTTTTAACGCACCGTCGTCTTTTCCAATCACCAGTGTCCGAAGATTTGCGCGGCTTGTATAAAGGGCCGCCGATAAGCCGGCCGGCCCGTTTCCTACGATAACAATATCATATTTCATCTTAGACACCCAGGAGATTCTTTACTGCTTCCTTGGACTGCAGTCCCACCACGGTCGCCGCCTTCTCTCCGTCCTTAAAAAGCATCAGCGTCGGAATACTCATCACGCGGAACTTCTGCGCCAGATTCATATTCTCATCTACATTCAGCTTTCCGAATTTGACCCCCGGAACCTCTTCTGCCAATTCCTCTATAATCGGTCCCTGCATCTGACAGGGTCCGCACCATACGGCCCAGAAATCCACCAGTACCGGGATCTCTGACTTCAATACTTCTGTCTCAAAATTCGCTTCTGTAATCTCCATCACAGCCATTCTTTTTTTCCTCCGTCTCACTGTGTTCTATTTTAGTTAGGAAGTGCTAACTTTCCAATTTCCCACCGGTTCGAGATTACTCTATCACACTTTTCTTGAAAGATCTATACCTTTATCCGCGAATTCGGATCTGTAAAAGCTTCTCCCTGCTCCATTCTCCGTCCGGAAACAGCTTTTCGATCAAAAGTCTGGATTTTTCCGTCATCGCATTCATGATAAGAGCGGTCCCTTTCCCATACTTCTTCCAGGCTGCCTTTCCCGCTGCATTCAAGAGATAGATCACGGTCAGAATTTCCTTTTTCTGCTGCGCCACATAGGCCACATTCAGGGTATGCTCATCCACCCTTCGGACAAAGATATAGCCCGTAATCTGCCCGTTTTTCTCTGCCACAAAGCTGCAGTCCGGATCGAACTCATGAAACAGGGCATAGTCGGAGATCGCGAAGGCAAAGCGCTCCGTTCGCTTCCAGCAGGAATAGAGCGTTCGGTTCGACTGCATGGTTCGAAGGGAATGAATATGCTCGTAGGAAACCTTCTTTTGCCCAAGCTCGCTCTGTACATAGGTCTCCACTAAGGCAAGGCAGATCGGCTGCCCCTGTTCCCATTGAAAGCCCAGTCTAAGAAGCAGCACCAGAAAAGGGGCAGGCAGATCTCTGTCCGCAGGCGCCACCACACTGACCGTCTCGGTACTCTCGTCTTGCATCAGCATTTCGAGCAGGCTCGACCAGAGCATCGTCGCCACACCCCTGCGGCGCCGGTTCTCACTTACCTCCAGCCACAGAAGCTGGCAGTCCCGAGGGCCGGCCTCCGCCAGGAGAAAGCCTACGATGGTACCCTCCTCGTCCTTGGCGACGAGAAGGATGGCATCCTCGAGAAACAGCCTGCTCTGCAGGTTTTCCGGCACCAGGGGAAGAATCCATTTTCGTTCGGTTTGATTCGCTAGTGCATATCTCATCCGGCTTTCTTAGCCTCCTGCGCTTTCTTCATTGCTTCCTGCTGTGCTTGTTCCAGTGCTTTTCTCTTTATTTTTTCTACCCTTTCTTGTTCTGCTTTTTCATTCAAAAAATTCTTTTTTGCTACTTTCTCCAGCCAGAACCAGGATGTCTGAATACGTGTATCTTCTATATCCGGTTTTAGTTCCTCCGTCCATCGTTCGATCAGGAAATTATTCTTCCCCACTTCCTGCATTTTCCTATTAACAGCATCCTGAAAGAGCTTCGTCCGTCTTTTCAACATTTCCAGCGCCTCCGGCTCCAGAAATTCTCTCATAGCCACATCAATCAGTTCGGGAGTCAGAGACATAACTGTATCGTACATTTTTCGATCCATATGCTCCAATCCATAGCTCCAAACCTGCTGACCATCCTTTAATTCCTGATAGAGAAGATAGGTCTTTCCATGCTTAAAGTCTTCATTTTCGATCTGCGGCATTAGATTTCTTGCGAAGGCTTCGTCATTATCGATCCCGGACACTCCGGTAACCTTTAATATCTTGTTTCCTTCTTTTTCTTCAATACTGTACTGAAAAAAAATGTTGTTCTGGTGGCGATCTAGTTGAGCAGTAATCTGATCCAGCACCATCAGATTCATCATCTGTTGCATAGCCTCCGGAGTATAATGTATCTCCATATTACCATTCACAGCTATCCTTATGAGTGTATCGCCGTCTACTCCGCTGGCTTGATCCATGACAAAGCCTTTTTTTTTCACTTTTTTCTTTATTTCCTCTCTATCCCCGTTCTCATCAATCTTTGTCATTGGTACAGTCGTTTCAAGAAATGCTTCGCTACTGTGAACCAGCTGTTTTTGTATACCCATAAGCTCCGCCATGCGCTCTGCGCCCAGATTTCTTGCCATCATATCTTCGCCATGCTTCAGACCTAAACCATCTATTTCAAAGTAATCTGCATTACCGGCTTTGTTTACAGCAGAACTTAATCCGTCTATATAGTGCGTCCACCAGTTCTTATCATTCTTTATCATTCCATCCAACTTGTCATTACCTGAAGCATTATTTTTTATATTGTCCAAGTTCACCGTCAATGTAGTATTGATCTGATCAAACTGTTCTGCTCTGTATCTGGTAGGATCCCGTAACACATTCGCTGGAATTCCCTTTTCGAGGCAACGTAAGAGTTCTCCTTTTGCAGCTCCGGACAATGTTTTCTCCACATAATTTCGAGCCACTTCGAATGCATTAAAAGAATACGTTTGCTCCTTAAAAAAATAGAACTTGCCGTCCTTTTCAAGCTTTGTAACCTCGGATACTCCACCGCCTTTTGCCACTCCGGCTAAATTCTCATCTCTAAACACCAGCTTCTCTCCAAGCACCTCCTCATTCATCTCTTTTAGGAGTTCCTCCATCGACCGTTTCTGTCCATTTACAAAAGCTGTTTGCCTCTTTTGCCCAATCAACCGTGGTATGCTTTTTTTATACGTGCTGTAATTCTCTGCAAACTTTTCTGCAAGCTTTTCTACTTCTGCCACCGCAATATAACGCGTATTCGCATCCAGCTTAGACGCCTGTATCGTCTCCACTGTCTCACGAAGCAGCTTCTCGCCTTGCTCCATACGCATCATCAGCAGATTGATTTTTGCATTCATATATCCAGCTTGCTCAAGGCTTTCCGGCTCAATCTTTTCAGTCAGAAGACGTTCCACATCCCCGACATACTGATGCGTCTCCTTCAATTTCTTAATCGACTCTGATTTTCCCTTATATCTCTTATGGGATTCGAGAACAACCATAATATTTTCCAGAGCCATCGTCTGCTGCTGTGCGATTCCATTTCCCTGTATCGCCCGCATCGTTGCCTGATCTATTTGAAATCTGCGTTCCTGCCGGATCTTCTTTTTCACTCCATGCTTATGCATAGACCCGGCCGCAGCCATCTGCTTTTCTTCCTCTCCCGAGAATGTATTGCTAAGGGCAATTCTTTCCTTCTCTTCTGCGTACTGCTCGCCGATTTGTTGAAAGGATTGCCGAAACTCCTCCTGCTGCTGCATTCTGCTGAGCTGTTTTTCCTGATGTTTATATTGTTCAGTTTTCTTATAAAGTTCTTTTTGTCCCATAGTCTGCCCCTTTCTCCCGGTCGGTTTCGCGTCTTTCGTAAACTACCCCTGTTTTTATCATTAGAATATCATAGTTTCCCTTGATAGAGCAGATTTTTTTCTATATCACTTGTATTTTTGCATATTTGACGCGCACCCTCACACACGAGCAGATAGCGCAGCTAAAAAAGGGGAACCTGTACGTCAGGCTCCCCTTTTCGCTTATTCATCACATAAAGAGTCTTCTTGTTCCGTCTCGCTTTCTTCTGTCTCTTCTCTTTCCTTTGTCCCTTCTCCTTCTGTTTCAATTTCCGTTTCCTTTTCAGCTTCTTCTGCACTCTGTTCCGCCTCTTCTTTCTTTCGAATTTCCCGTCGGATGCTTCGAAGTGCCCGGACAGTCAGCCATACACCGCCGACCGTATAAATCAAAAAAACCAGGAAATCCGGAATCCAATTCAGGATACCCTCCAGCGCAATGGCAAAAAAATTGTAGGCATTGAAGAGTATATGAAAGGCCATGCCGGCAAATATGCTTCGATACCGAAGAACCAGGTAACCGCTTACCAGGCCGATGAAAAAAGCATAGCTTCCTTGAATCAGATTCAGATGGGCAATGCCAAACAGGAGAGCCTGCAGAATATTCAAAAGCCAGAAAGATGCCCCGGCTCGCTTCAGATATTCTGTCGTCACCCCGCGAAATACCAGCTCCTCCTCGATGGGACCGACGATGGCAGCTGTAAAGACAGAGAGGAGACTCAAGGTTCCGATGCCGGCATCATCCATCAGGTCCGAATATGCATTCATCCCCGTCGGATCCAGAAGTTGCCATACTCCCAGGAAGATTCCGATCAGGAACTGCATACCGATGGCCAGAAGCAATAGCTTTCCCAGATCCCGCACTTCAAATAAGGAGCTTTCGGTAATCCCCTGTTGCTTCTTCCGCTTTCGGACGCTCACATAATACCAGAGGGAGAAAACCAGGAGAACAAGCGCATCGCTGACCAAAAGCACCTGCATCGTATCATTCATATAAGCATTCGTTCCCGCTGTCAATCCATATTGCAGGATATAACGCATCAATTGTACTGTCGAAGCGATCACCTGTATCCCCAACATCACCAGCAGGGGCAGGACACATTTCAAATATCTGCCTATTTTTTTCATGGTAACCTCCTATTATAAAATCAGATTTAAAAGAAGACCTGCTCCCGCGGAAATCCAATAGAGAAGAAACACAATCCAGAGATTTTCCTTTTTGGGATGATTTTCCCGGAACAAAACCGCCAGTCCGACCCCGGCTCCTGCACACAAGCCTCCCATGGCGGACGCGAGACTTAAGCTCCCGGCAAGATAAAGCTCCGTAATCAGGATCGAGGAGGCGCAGTTCGGTATCAAGCCCAAAAGGGCGGTCAAAAGGGGCTGAAGCCAGCTGTCTTTTCCCAGAAAAGCACTCAGGGTATCCGTCCCGATGACGGCAAGCAGAAGATTCAGAATCGCCGTAAAAACAAAGACATAGAGGCTCAGGCGCAGTGTATGACGCAGTGCGGGGCCAAAGATACCGCCGTGGTCACTGCAGCCGCAGCTTCCGCATAGATCTCCGATATGCTTATGCTCCTTCTTTTTTCGAAACAGAAAATCAATCACCAGGCCTGCCGCAATACCGATCAGCAATTTCCCTGCCAGCAGTTTCAGGATCACTGTTCCGCTGCCGGGATGACTGAGCAAAACCAGGATGGCCTCATCCGATGTAGACAGGAATACCGCCAGCAACGTTCCCAAGGTAATGACACCTCCGGAATACAGGTTTGCCGCGGTCACGGAAAATCCGCACTGGGGAATACAGCCCAAAAGCGCTCCTGCCACGGGACCTGCCTTTCCCATTTTACCCAGAGTGCGATTTACAAGGTTGTTGGAATAGTGTTCCAGCGCCTCCAGAATCAAAAAAGCGATCAATAAAAAGGGTACGGTCTTCACCGTATCCAAAAAAGCATCCAATATTGCATCTAAAATCATCTATCTTTCTCCCTCTACTTATCGAAACAGGAATTGTACAAACCAAACTCATTTTCTTACTTTATCATGTTCTCCGAAAATATGCAAGAAAGCCCCTTTTGTGGTTTTGTTAATTTTTTGATAAAGTTTCTTGCTTTTTCCTGTCTGATGTGTTATAAAGAAGTGGTGAGAGTCATACATTACAATAAAATGATTTTTCTCACAAAAAATAAATAATAGCGAAGTAGGATTTTATGCGTCAAGTGTTCGCAGGCTGGGGAGTCGCCGCGAAACGAAAAGGAGAGTTTTCACTCGGTCTTACGATATATTATCCGCACCCGTTGCTACAGATGAGTACACCTCATGTGTGGAGAAATCGGGCTTCATAAGCAGTCTCGATATTATTTATTTTCGTAACCTGTTTCTCACACATTTCTATGGAGGTGTATTTT
Organism: Alistipes onderdonkii; assembly: GCA_963621925.1. Lineage (GTDB taxonomy): Bacteria > Bacillota > Clostridia > Lachnospirales > Lachnospiraceae > Laedolimicola. The sequence continues at coordinate 57,850 of CAVFGF010000001.1, forward strand.
TATGCAGTTCTTTTCTAAGGATGCTCTCGCTTTTCGTGAACAGTTTAACAATCTCCGAAAAATTCAAAGCATCTGTCTCTGCGGTCTCTTTGTAGCCGCTTATGTCGCGCTTTCGTTTTTTAATCTGAAGCTCACTCCCTATCTGGAATTTCGTTTTGCCTTTCTGGCTCTGGCTGCCGCTGCTGCCTACGGCGGACCGATGATGGGTATGACGGCCGGTATCGCCGGAGATGTGGTCAGTTATTTTGCTGCTCCCCAGACCGGACCTTTCTTTCCGGGCTTTACCTTAAGCTATGCGATTCTTGGCTTTGGCTTCGGGCTGATCCTGTATCGCTCGAAGAGCACTCCCCTTCGCTCCTTTATGGCTTCTTTCTTTGAATTTGTACTGGCCTGTACCCTGAATACCGTATGGCTGCATTTTATGTATGGCATGGAGTGGAAATACCTTTTCACGATGCGCCTCATCAAATGCCTTGTATCTCTGGGTATCAACAGCATCCTGCTCTTTATCTTTATGAGAGCCTTCTCCCGGATCATCGGTCGTGTGCTGACTCCCGCAAGCATATCCCGTTCCTGATTTTCAAGGATTTCCGGATTCGTATACAAAAAGAACCGCAGCTTAGGCTGCGGTTCTTTTTGTATACGGAAATGCTGATTTAATCAGCGTTTCCCTAAAGCTCTTTCATGGCTTCCTTTGCATGCTCGATATAGAGCTTTCGGATGCCCGGATACTCGCCAAGCCCCTTCAGAATACACGACACCTCGTAGCCTTCTGCCTCCAGCTGACTCTTCCAGGAATCCTCTTCCTCACCGGCCAAATCATTGGTGGCATGATCTCCGGCTACCACCATGAAGGGAGCAAGGATTAGCTTTTTCGGCGCCAGCGTTTTTAGCTGTCTCTTCACCGATTCGATCGACGGATATGCCTCCACCGTTCCCAGAATACATCTCGGATAATCCAAGTCCTTGAAAGTATAGTCAAGCGCTGCATAGACCGCATTTGCATAATGGGTCGTTCCATGTCCCATCAGCACCAAAGCTTCCTCCTCCGAAAGATCCGGAAGCTCGGTCATCAGCGCCCGGATAACTGCCATCTGATCCTCCGTCGTCGTCAGAAGCGGTGTGCCGAAGGCAATCGAGGCAAAGGCCTCCTGCCTTGCCAGCACATCCGCCTTCATCTGATCGTTTTCGATGCCGTTGATCACATGGGTCGGCTGTACGATCAGCTGCCCGACACCGTCTGCAATCATCTGCTCTACCGCCTCACTCACCGTCGGAATCACGATGCCATCCCGATTTTTCAGCTTTTTCAGGATCATCTTACTGGTCCACGCACGATAAATCGTATAGTCCGGATAGGCCGCTGCCAAATCTGCCTCGATGGCGTCAATGGTCTTTTTTCGTGTCTCTGCAAAGCTGGTGCCGAAGCTCACGACTAAAATTGCTTTCTTTTGATTCTGTTCCATTTTTTTAGATTCCTTTTTCGGTTTATTTCCCGGCCAGGATCTTTAGGGTTGTGATGGAGATATCTCCCACCACTGCCAGATCCTCTGCCTGGTAGGCATATGGAAAATTATCCTCGAAAAGGATCTGGGACGCAGGCGGGAACTCATCATCGCCTGTCCAGAGTATGAAGCGCACATGCAGTCCGTTGATGTATTCAAATTCATAGGATGCATCTCCCAGATCCAGCTTTTTGGCGCCAAGCTTCTCCATAGCCTCGCAGAATTTCTCCAATTTGAAGCCAAAGGCAAATTTCAGTCTCGTCAGGCATCTGCCCTCGAACTGCCGGAAGTATACCTCCCCCCAGGGAACCTCGCGGTAAGTCAGGTACTTGCCGCTGCTTTTGACCATCTGACCGGAAATCAGGAACCGAAGCACACTGATCTTCGCCGCCACTGTATCCAGAAGCAGGAACGCGCCCTCTTCCTCCTCGTTCTCTTTATGCACCGCGAACTCCGGATAATCTACCAGATAATGATAGCCCATCAGGCGCACATGAAACTGCTGCTTTTCTTCGTCGTATTCCACGCCGCAGCGCTCAGCTGCCTCCTTCGGGTCAATCTTCTGATACTCCTGCAGATAGTGCTCGAAGGGCACTCGCTCTTTGTTGTCCTTTTCGTAAGGAAATTCCATGGTTGTCAAGTCTCTCTTTCGTGTTTTATAACTGTTCCGTAACTGTTCAGTACCTTCACAGTTACGATGCAAAATCCATGAAAATCGGCTTCGCCGATGGGATTTTGCATTGCTGAATCATTTTCATACGCCCTCAGCAGCAAGTGCTTCGGGCTGGTTCTGAATAGTTACTGGTTTTCTATCAATTCGGTATCCCGGTAAAGGAGTACCGCCTGCACAGGTAATATTTGGAATAGGCTGTCTGCCGCAGGCTCTCGAGCTGCAGGTTCCGGTAGAGATAATCCGGCAGGTACTCATCGTACTTGACCTCCAGCACCTGCTGTCCACAGGGCATAATCGGCCGCATCGGAAGCTCCTGATCCAAAAATCCCCCCACATAGCTGGAGGAACGGATATTCAAATCCTCCGTAATACGGGTATTTCCCAGGGGATCGACATAGGGAACCCGGTCGTACTCCACGATGATCCGAGGCCTTAAAAGATGCGTCCGCATCCTCAGATTCAGCTTTTGCAGCACCGGCGGATCCTCCCGATTCATCGGCAAAAGTCTCCCCGCCATCAGGCTTCTGCACTGCTCCTCACTCAGGCGGCAGGAAAGCTTCTGGGTCATCCCGTGCTCCTTGCGCTTGAGCTCCAGGCTGATTCGATCCGCGCTCGCATTGTAGATACGGATACGAAACTTTTCTCTCGGATCGGTACCGATCTCATTTTCGTTATAATAGTTGTTGTAATAATCGTCAAAGTAAAGGCTGCGGATATGGTACATTCCGTCCGCTCCCACGTGGCTGTCCGGTTTGATCAGTCTCCGGATCCGATTGCTCAGCATAGCCAGCTGCGCATCCGTCACCACATATTTTAATTCATGCCGGTAATCCATGCCCGTTCCCCTTTCTGTTTTTTATTTACTCATAGCCCAGCCCCAGATAGTCCGCAAGCCGTCCGTCGAAATAATAATCCAGAATTCCCATGCGGTAGGACGCCAGCCTAGTAAATTGCTCCATATCCTCGCCGCTGCTGCTGTCCGGCCAGCGGGTCGCATTACGCGAAAGTGCTCCGGAATCCGTCACCTGATGCTCGAGATCCGTAATCCGTTCCTGCAGGCTTTCGTCCGAGAGAACTCCCTCCCGAAGCTCCTTCCAGGTGCTGCGGATATAGTCCCCGGAGCCATCCACGTCAAGCTCCACCAGTCGGTCCCCGAAGGCCCAGTTGATGCGCTCGGAGTAGAGGGCTGTCATCAGGCCAATCTTCCAGGCGACCTCGCTGTCTTCCTCATTTTCAGTCAGGGCATCTCCCCAGGTCACATCCATGTCCCAGGGTGCAAAATAGATCTTCGCCCCGTCTGTCGTCTGCTTGGCTATATAATACATGTTTTTTCCGCGGTTATCAATGCCTAACGTCGCCTGAAGGAACATCCATACATTCAGAGCGCCCTCCCGATCTGTCAATCGCGAGGCCTCGGCGCGGAATTCCTCGTCACTCGACAGATCCCGCAAGGACAGATAGGTAAGTAAGGGCTCCCACTCGGTGCGGGATACGCTGTCCCGCTTTCCCTTCAGCTCATATCCGTCGAGGGTCAGGCCGTATTCGCTCTGATTTAGAAGCTCCTCCGTCGAAAGGGTCTGGGGCGTCACGGACTTGTAGGAATATTCCTCTGTCTTGCCCTCTCCCTGCTTGGTTCGATCGAGCTGCTTGGAATCCACCGGCTCCGCCAGCAGATAGAGCCCCCAGTAGCGATGATTGAAAAAGACCTCCACATAGGTCATCCGGGTGCCGAAATAGGCATTCGGAAAATCGGATCTTACTGCACCGATCTCGCTCCAGAGGTCCGCATTCAGCTTGTCCCGGATCTTCGAGGCATCGGTATACATCGCATTCAAAATCCACTCGTCATCGGTGCGAAGGCCGAAGAGGGATTTTTTATCCGATACGACCTCTCCGTTTTGATTTTGCTTCTTTAAGGTCAGCTTGTAGCCCTTCTTCGGATAAAGACGGCTCGTATTGCCGCGAATATGGGCCTCCAGAATATTCGACGAGGTCCAGTTAAGCTTCGTCGCATTATCCCAGAAATAGACACTGCCTCCGAAGACCTCTGTATCTGCCGTCTCCTCCGTCTCGATCGAGATCACCGGAAGTCCGGTGGCGACTACCTTACAGGTCTGGTATTCCTCTCCCCGGACGGCATAAAAGACGAAGTCCTTTCCCGTGCGAATCGCTTCCTGCTTGTCACTGTCTGTCAGCTCCTCCTCAAACAGGAGCGTGACATCCTTTGCCAGAGAGGTGAGCGTTCCGCTCTCCCAGGCCTCGCTTTCCATATCCAGCGGCAGGTAAAAGGTCGAAGTCTCTGCATCATAGGGAAGCTGTTCTCCCGAAAATGCCAGTTCTGTAAAGAAGGGCTTGTCCGCTTCCTTGTGGCTCGCCTTCATCGAGGCAATGGTTTCCTGTTCCGTCTTCTTCTGAAGAAGCGACCTTCCGTAATGTCCCCCGATCAGCAGGAAGCCGAGACAGACCGCCAGCAATATAGAGTTTATAATCAGCGCCTTCTGTCTTTTCAAGAAAATACTCCTTATTATAGCGATCGGGCTTTTTTGATTCAATACCCAATTATTGTCTTTCGTTGAATATTAATCTTCTATTCCCTGCTGTCAGTCGTGCTTTTCGATAAAAATCTTCCGGGTGATAAAGTTGTATACCATCACGACAGCCGTAGCGAAGATCTTTACCACCATATAGGCATAGCGGGAGAAGGAGGCCAGAACCGCGCTTTTCTCCATCAGGCCTGCCAGCCAGGAGGTACCGCCCCACATCATCAGTTGGTTGATGCCAAGACCGATGAGACTAAGGACTACAAAGATCGCAAACTGCGCTGCCTTATTGGCTTCCTTGTCTGCATCGAAGACCACCGTGACGCTTAAGATATAGTTGACGATCGTCGAGATGGTATAGGAGCAGCCGCTGGAAATCAGGGAAGGAATGCCGGCGATCTCCGTCAGTCCTACCATAATAAAGTAATCGATAAAGAAGCAGAGAAAGCCCACTGCTCCGAATTTGATGATCTGTCCCATCAGTTTTTTCATAATTTCAAAAATCTCCTCTTAATTGTTACTGTAAGGTTTCGTATAAGGTCTCCCCTTCCGGGTCATTCGGGCTGATATAGTCGGTATAGAAGCCGTACATGCCGCGGTTGGCAGCCTTATAGACCTGATCCCTGGTATCCAGCACATGAACAAAGAGCGCCAGATGGTTCGCATTCGCCAGATCGATGAAGTAATCATTGGTCATGCACCAGGCCGGTACCGTAAAGGCTCCGAAGTTCATCTCATCGGAATACTCGGCCGCCTCGACCTCGGCTCCCGGTGTCTCCGGCAGCTGATAGGTCGTAAAGATCCAATGCTTGATCGGGTAAATCGCATTGATTTTATCATAATCCGAAATATTATACAACTGTACAATCAGGTGATCGAGAAGCTCTTCCTTTCCCATTTCCTTGGCAAGGCTGACAAATTTTTCTATCACTTCATAAAGATCCGTCACCTCATCCTGTTTCACATCCGTGATAAAATAAAGCTCCGGATGCTCGCTCCAGACCTCTAAAAGCTTCCTTCCGGTCAGGGGCGTCAGCGTGCCGAAATACTTTTCCTTCTCGAAGGTTGCCAGATCCGGCACCTTTCCGTCATAGGAGACGTCAAAATCGTCCGAATACCAGGTATGGCGGCAGACCACCTCTCCATCCGAGGTCAGACTGAGATCCACCTCCAGGTTCCGAAAGCCCTCGCTGATGGATTCCTCCAGGGCATCCAGGGTATTCGTATAAGTATATTCTCCGGCATTTCCCAGGGCATGGGCTACAAGACAGCTCTCCTCATACCACTGCAGCTCATGATCCGCCAGCTTGTCATGACTCGTACTGCGGCAGACATTGACCAGAAAATCCCCCAGGATCTCCTGCTGCCCCTCCTCGGTATAAGGGCCGACCCAGGAAACGGTAATCTCCGAGATCCCGCCCTTGTGAGCCTCGATGACACCGTCCTCCGTGACGGTGACGACATCGGGATTGCTGCTTTCATAGGTGATATTTTCTACCAGGGCATTCAGCGGATCCGGCAGTGCCTCAAAGGAAACGGAATCTCCGGTATGGAGAAGGTGATAATACTCGTTCGAGGGGATCTCCTCCGGAAATGTCACCTGCATACTGAGGGCCTTCTGTACCACCGTTACCGGAAAGCTGGTTTTGACAAAGGGATTGCCCTTCGCGCGTACCGTAATGACGGCGGTTCCCGGATTCTTTCCGGTAAGGACGCCCTCCTTCGAAATCTCTGCCACCTCCGGATCCGAGGATTTGTAGCTTACCTTTTCGCTTGCCAGAGCGTTGCTTCGCTCTACCCGGGCCAAAACGGTCTCCTCTATATCCTCCGTATAGCGCGTCAGGGTCACTCCCTCTTCCGGGATCTCGGTCAGGGTAATGCCCCGAATCGAGAACACATAGAGGCTTAAAAGGATCACGATGGCGGCTGCCGGCAAGAGCAGTGTCAAGGTCATAAAAAAGGCCTCTGCCGTCCGGTTTCTTCTTTTTCTCCTTCTTCTGGTCATAAGCTCCTCCTAGGGCAGCAGCGTAAACAGGCTGTCTGCGCGGTTTTTTCGATCGGCTACTGCATTGTATTCCAGAATCTGATATTGCTGCAGCCGCTCCGGTTTTTCCATTTTTTTACTCCATGCCGTATAGGTACCGTCGGTCATATAATAGCCGTTTTTACTGAGAACCGGAACCTCCTCCCGCAGACTCAGGCGCAGGCGATCGTAGGCCGTGAGATCGAGATTCGCCAGATTCAGGATCTCGGCTCCCAGGTAGTTGGTGCTGATCTTTTCTAGCTTTGTATCCTCGATCGCATAATTCGTCCAGAGAATCAAGGGTGTCACATATTGCAGATCCGCCTCCTCCGGCGTCAGCTCCTTCATGGACTTTCCGTAAAGCTTCTCATAAAACTCGGTCTCGATGGAAGCCTGGTGATCCCCGAACATCACGATCATCGTCGGCTCCTCTACCTTGGAGAAATAATCCAGCAGATACTCGAAGGCCTCGTCGGATTTCTTCATCAGGGAGAGGTAGCGGTTGGCCTCGGAAAAGCCCGCCACGTCGCCCGTGGCCTCGATCTCCTCCTGAAATTCCGGGAAGCTTTCGTCGTAGCCGCCGTGATTCTGCATCGTTACATTGAAGACGAAGAGCTTTTCACCGGGCTCTTTTTCCTCGTAGCGTGCGATCAGGCGATCGTAATCGCCCTTGTCGCTGACATAATTGCGAAGCTTCTCTGCGTCCCCGTAGCCCGAGAGGGAGATAAATTCATCAAAGCCCATGTTCGGATAGACCGTCTTCCGGTTCCAGTTCTCGGAGCTGTTCGGATGCATCGCCACCGTCGTATAGCCCTGCGCCTTCAGAGTCGAAGCCATGCCATATTCCGCCGATCCGCAGTAGGCCTGATAAGCGCTGATGACATAGGGCAGGAAGGCCATGCTGTGGCCGGTCAGCACCTCATACTCTGTATTGCTGGTGCCCCCGCCGAAGACCTGTACGTAAAGCTCGCTTTTGATCGTATTCTCTTCGAGGCTTTTGATAAAGGGAAAGAATTCCTCATTGGTCGTAAAATCCCGGATGACCCGCGGATCCGAGAGACTTTCATTCATGATCACAATCAGGTTCTCCGGCACCGTCTCGGAAATCTTCGTACCGGTATAGGCGGCATTTTCTCCGATCTCCTCTGCCGTCTCCACAGAATAGCCCTCCGGCTTCTCAAAAACCATGGACTTTAGAAGAATCGCCGTCGAGGTCGCATAGCCGAAGTCCTGGTAGCTGCCCTCGAGGCTCCACCAAAAGATATCATCGTCGATATCCGCGAAGGTCAGCTTGACATCGTATTTGTAAAAGGCGATAAGCCAGGTGGCTGCGAAAATGGCATAAATAGCTGCCCCGATGCCCCGTTTTTTCAAGTTTCGCTTCGGAACCCTCGTATGAAACAGAAGAAAGAGCACGACTGCCAAAAAAAGGGCGCCTAAGATCACGGATTTCGACGGCGTGATCCGGTAATTTGATGCTACGGCTGCCGCCGTCCGCCAGGCTGTCAGATCCTCCGGCAAAAGCAAGGGGCTTCCCTTAAATTGCAGGACATAATAATCCACCGCTGCGATAAGATAGAGCACCACCGTCGTCCCGGCCATGGCCGCCCGAAAGCGGTTCACTACCAGGTAGATCAGCCCGTAAAGCAGGTAATAAAAGGCCAGATTGACCAGCATCCTGGAAAAACTGATGGACAAAAGATTGCCCGTCGTCGTCTCAAAGATCCCGTAACCAAACACCGGCATCAAAAGACCAAAGGTACAGCCATGGGGGATCGTAAAGCTTCGTATTTTTCTCAATCTCTCTTTCTTCATGAAAAAAACTCCTGTTAAAATTCATGCTGCCTTTTTGGAAATGCTGATTTCATCAGCATTTCCTTAGTATAGCGCCCGGAGCTCTGATTGACAATAGGGCAGCCGAAAGCTATACTGGTAGTAATTCTAAACATTTTTAAAGGAAGCGCAAAAATGGAAAAATTATCCTTTGTGATTCCCTGCTACGGCTCGGAAACCACGATTGAAATTGTTGTAAATGAAATCCGCGAAACCCTGAAGCAGCGCCCGGAGTATGATTATGAAATCATCCTGGTCAATGACTGCTCTCCCGATCAGGTCTGGCTTCGGATCCGGGCTCTGGCCCTCTCCGATCCCCATATTACCGGCATCGATCTGGCGAAAAATTTCGGTCAGCATGCGGCTTTAATGGCCGGATACCGACAGTGCACCGGCGACCTCATCATTTCCCTGGACGACGACGGACAGACGCCCGCCTGCGAGCTGTTCACCCTGGTAGACAAGATGAAGGAGGGCTGGGACGTCGTCTACGCCTCCTATGCCCACAAGATGCACAGCGGCTTTCGAAACTTCGGCACCTGGATGAACGAGCGGATGACCGAGAGCCTGATTGGCAAGCCAAAGGGTCTTCGGGTCACCAGTTATTTCATCATGCGCCGGTTTATCGCCGATGAGATCCTGCGCTATGAGAATGCCTATCCCTATATCGAGGGCCTGATCTTCCGGGCCACCCGCCATATCGCCAATGTCCCTGTGACCCATCACGAGCGCATGGTAGGCGAATCCGGCTATACCTTCGGAAAGCTCTTAGGCCTCTGGTTCAACGGCTTTACTGCCTTTTCCGTAAAGCCTCTTCGCATCGCTACCTTTTGCGGCAGCGCCTGCGCCTGCATCGGCTTTCTCTACGGGATCTACGTCGTTATCCGAAAGCTGGTCGATGCCTCTATCGAAATGGGCTGGAGCTCCATCATTGCCTCCATCTTTTTCCTCGGAGGCCTGATTCTGATTATGCTGGGTCTTATCGGCGAATACATCGGCCGTATCTACATCAGCATCAACAATGCGCCCCAGTATACCATCCGGCAGATCGTATCAGCTGTAGAATACGAAGATTCCCAAGAGGATTAATACATTTCCAAGCAATTTCTTTTTTGTAATCTTCTCGCCGAAGACCAGACGGCTTAGGAGCATGACCAGGACGAAGCCCAGGGACTCGATGACAGCCCCGTTCTTGTACTCCAGGCCTGCGTAGCCGCCTACGGTCAGAAGGGTGGAGAGCACCATCATGCCGTAGCCTACGATCACGTAGGGATTCAGGTATTCCCTTATCACAGAGCTGTAGGTCTTGGCCGCGCTCTTTTTCAGTAAAATCTGGGAAAGGGACGCCACCACCACCGACGCCACCAACAAAAGCATATATCTATTCACCATCGCTGTTCACAATCATTGTTCCCGCGAAAACAATGAGTACTCCTATGATATTTTTTACGGTCAGGGCCTCGTGGAAGAAAATCACGGTCCAGACCAGGGACCAGAGGATGGCCATGGAGCGGTTGGCATAGGCCACCGACAGGTCGCAGCGCTTGATGATCTGCTGCCAGGCGATGGCATAAAAGCCAAGGATCAGAATTTCGACGCCATAGTAGACAATGAAGGGCAGGCTTAGGAACGCCTGACCCGAAGCCATTTTTGCCGCCACGCTGGACAGTGTATACAACATCACCACCAGCTGCAAGGCCAGGATGAGTTTCGGTGAAATCTTTTTCATAGGGTTACATACTCCTTTGCTTCTGTCAGGCTCTCAAAAGCCATGATAAAATAGCCAAACCGCGTGGAGCTGTCCGTGACGGTGCCTTCCCGCACTTCGGTTAGCTCGCTGATAAAATGGATCTTTTCCGGAATCTCCCGTTTGCATTTCTCCAAAAGTTCCAGATCCTGTTTCGTAAAAATAAAATGAATGTATGCGGTCTTCGGTTCCCGCACCTTTTCAAAGGACGGTTTGCGGCCGGTGGCCACGTCGATGACCATTCGCACGTAATCATAGCCGGTGGACAGCTCCACCAGATCCGAGCCGATGCAGTCGCCGCCCATACGGGCTCCGATTTCGATAAGGCGGACTCTTTCCCCTTCCAGCTTGAATTCTGCATGGGAGGCTCCGTTCTCCACTTTCAGGGCGTCAAGGCCTGCGAAGACCGCTTTTTGGATGGCCTCTCTCTGGCCCTCTGTCAGCGGGGCCGGCTCCAGATGGCCGGTCTCGATGAAATGGGGATCGCCCGTGGTATATTTCTTTGTTACCGCCAGGAAATGATGCTCTCCCTGATAGGAAATGCATTCGCAGCTGTATTCCGGCCCGGTCAGATATTCTTCTACAATCGCCTTCTTTTCGAAGGAGTTATCCACCGAGGCCTTCAGTGCAGGCTTCAGTTGTCCCCATTCTTCCACCTTGGTGATCCCCCTGCTGCCGGAACGGTCGGTGGGTTTTACAATAACTGGAAGTTTTAAGTCTTTCAGATCTTCCGCCGTGGTATCCGCATCTGCCTCAAAAAAGCCCGGTACCGGCACGTCCGCCTTCTGAAAGGCCTTTCGCATGGCATATTTATTGGTGGAGATCTCCGTGCATTCCATGCTGTTGCAGGGTAATCCCAGCTTCCCGGCCACATAATTCACCGTCAGCATGGCCAGATCCGAGCCGATGGAAGCCACCGCGTCCGGCCTGATCTCCTTACATTTTTCCAGAATGGCGTCCCGCTCCACGATGCTGATGGGATAGAAATAATCCGCCGTCCGCTCCCCGACAGAGCCGTCCTGCCAGGCAAAGACATGGGTCTCATAGCCTAAGGCCTTGCTTTTTAGAATCAGCGGATTCTGGAAGCTGTTGGCTCCGATGATCACGATTTTCTTCATCCTCTTTCCTCCTAACACTGCCAGCCGGATATGCACAGCAGATCGATATAATACCAGATGCCCGACAGGATATGATATCCCAGCAATATTCTTCCAACTAAACGGAAGGCCTTGCACTTCCATTCCGTCTGGAAAAACCGAATCGCCGTCATGACAAAGAGCAGGAACAGTGCCAGCTGCAGCGCCCACTCGAAGTTCCCGGCCGAAGCCTCCGGACGCTCCACCAGAAGAATGTACTGGAGAAGTGAGACGATATAAAAGAGCACCGCCAGCCACAGAGCCTTATCCTGAAAGATCCGCTTGATGCCAAGCCCCACCAGCACAAAGAGGGGGAAGGCGATGGAGAGCAGGATCGAAAAGAGGGGACAGGGGGCATCGAGACCAATGACCTCGAAAGGCGAGATCTCTACCTTCCTGGTCCCGCTGCTGTCAAACATGGCCAGGTATTGCACGATAAAGTAGATCCCGGAGGGCACGCACATCAGTGCCATCTTCAGGCTGAAGCCAAAGGATTTTCCGCCATTTAGGAACAGCTCCAAAAGCAAAAAGAGCACCATTGCCGGAAGGAAGCCCTGCAAAAACGAGGGCTTGATAAAGCAGCTCAGCAAAAGGAGAAAGGACTCCAGCGCGATGGAGCCATTTCCTATCGTTTCCCGCTCCAGGTAGAGCTTTATAAAAACCAGAAAAATCAGAAGGGCTGCCGGCTTTACCGCGAGATTTGTCGGATTGTGCCAGATCGTCGGGCTGCTCTGGCCTAAGTAAACCTGCGAGTTGTACCAGGGCATATAGAGGGCGGTCACGAAGAGGAGCCCAAGGCAAAGAAGAACGCAATGTCCGATTTTCCATTTATTCCCAAGTTCCTGTCGTAAAAAGCGATACAGCAGAGCCCCGCAAAGGCCCAGAAAGCAGGCCGTCACAAAGGCCGCCGCATATTCCCGTCCGATAGGCAAAAGCCGGTTGACAAAGCGGACGCAGAAATGCCAGACCGGATAGAAATAAAACTTATCAAACCGGGCCTCCAGCTGCTCCCCCACAGCCCAGCGGGAGTGGGTGCGAAAATCCGTATATTCTTTTCCGATTTCAACCTTTGTCATCACAAAGGTCAGGCCAAACATCAAAAGACCGGAGAGCCAAAGCCCCCAGTCTCTAAGGGCCGGCTTTTTATCCTTCATAGAACTCCCTTACCTTGGCTGCGATATAGCGGGTATCCTCTTCCTTCAGGCCGTAATAGAGCGGCAGGCGAAGCAGTCTCTCGCTTTCCTTCGTCGTATAGCGGTCCTCCCCATGAAAGCGGCCGAATTTCTGTCCTGCCGGGGCTGTATGCAGCGGAATATAATGAAAGACGGACTGAATCCCGGCTTCCTTCAGGAAGGTAATCAGGCGGCTGCGCTCGGAAAGATCCGCGGCCTTGATCCAGAACATATGGGCATTGTGTTCACAGCCCTCCGGCACAAAGGGCAATTCGATCCGTCCCTTGTCCCGAAGGGGAGAAAGCAGCTCCTCATAGAGCTTCCAGGTTCTCATGCGATCGGTATTTATCTGATCCGCTGCCTCCAGCTGAGCCCAGAGATAGGCCGCGTTCATATCACTGGGAAGATAAGAGCTTCCGTAATTGACCCAGGTATATTTGTCGATCTGGCCCCGGAAAAATTTGGAACGGTTTGTTCCCTTTTCCCGGAGGATCTCCGCCTTCTCGATCTGCTCCGGATCCCGGATCAAAAGGGCTCCGCCCTCTCCCATGGAGAAATTCTTGGTCTCATGAAAGCTGAAGCAGCCGTAGTCCCCGAGGGTTCCGAGAGCCCGGCCCTTATACCAGGCACAGACACCCTGGGCCGCATCCTCTACAACGGCCAGCTGATGCTTTCCGGCAATTTCCAGGATCGTATCCATCTCGCAGGCGACGCCGGCATAGTGCACCGGCACAATTGCCTTGGTTTTCTCCGTAATGGCCTCCTCGATAAGCTTCTCATCCAGGTTCATCGTATCCGGCCGGATATCGACAAAGACCGGAATCGCTCCGCGCAGGACGAAGGCATCCGCTGTCGAGACAAAGGTATAGGCCGGCATGATGACCTCATCACCGGGCTTGATATCGAGAAGCAAGGCTGCCATTTCCGTCGCATGGGTGCACGAGGTCGTCAGCAGCACCTTCGCACTGCCGGTCTCCTTCTCCAGCCAGCTGCTGCATTTTTTCGTAAAGATACCGTCTCCGCAGATATGCTCTGCGGAAATGGCCTCCCGGATATATTCAAATTCCTTTCCCGTAAAGGGAGCTACGTTAAAGCCTATCATCCTCTCACTCCTCCGTCTCAAATTGATATACCTCAAAGCTCTGCTCTCCGAAGCTTAAGGTATCCACAAGTGTCCTTCCTTTATAAGCCTCCCCATAGAGGCTTTCATAATAGCGATCCATGTAGCGCAGGTTCACATTCTCCAGGGAAATCACATAGACCTTCTTATTTTTTACAATATCCGCCTTCGCATCGGTGATGCCAAGCTTCTCGCATTTTTCATTTTCCAGAGGCGAGAAGGTATGCCAGCCGCCCACGGAGAGCAGGTTACTGAACGCGAAATCGCGCTTTATGGTGAAATTGTCGGTATAGGTCTCGATGGAAAAGGTGGTCATAAAATAGACGTTGTCCGGGTGCTCGGCCATGTAGCGGTTCACCTCCAGGAATTCCAGGTTGTAATCCCGGCGGCCTGTATTGTAATCCCGCACATTTCGCCAGGTATTTACGGCCGTCAGGGTCAGGACGCAAAGAACGCCGAAGGTCAGCAAGGCAGTGCCCGGGCGAAGCTTCTTCGCTCTCTCCGGTCTCTCCTCTGTCCCGTCGTCGGTCTCACCCAGTACCAGAATCCGGTACCAGATGGCCAGAAACAGGAAAATCGCCATCAGATACAGCACGAAGCCCACCCGCTCCAGCAGCCGATCCCGATAGCCAAGATAGCCCCAGTAGCCAAACCAGAGTATCAGAAAGCTAAGCCCCAGGCCCAGCTCCCGCCGGTTTTTCATGGCTGCGACAGCCAGAACCAACGCCATCACCGCCAGGGCAATCAGGTTGGCCGGATGGTAGGTATCCTTCGTAAAATGCTGATAAATCTCCGTAAAGGCCGTGGAAAGCCGCTCTTTTAACGGATGCTCTGCCCTGTAAGCTTCTTTTTCATGCTTGGCCAGCGCCGCCATCTTGTCCGGGTAGAGACCGTCCACCAGATACAGGGAATAGCGCTGCAGGTTCTCTGCCTCCTCCGGGCTGATCTGCAGCTCGTCATAGATCATCGGATCCGTCTCGTAAGTCTCCAGGCCATAGTAATCCATGATGGCTTCCCGGTCCGTATTGTACTTCCGGAAGGTCTTCCACTCCGGGGAGCGGTAGGCAAAGGCTTCTATCGCCAAAATCACCACCAGACCTACGGCCAGGGCCACCGGCACAAAAAGGTGATTTAACCGGAACGGCAGTGTGACTTTTCCACATTGCCACTCCTCTTTTACGACATATTTCCACAAAAAACAAAGGGCTGCCGCCGGAACTGTGATCAAAAAGACATCGTCCCGAATCAGGAGGGACAAAAGAAGCAGGAAGACCGCGAGCCCTTCCTCCATCTCGATCTGCCACTTCGGGCCGCTGCCCGCCGTATAGAACAAAAAGAGCCCGGCCGCGCCTGCGATGCCCGCCGCCGTGGTCCATTGAAAGGCCGATACATGCTGGGTTCCCAGAGCCGTCATCAAAAGGAGAGCGATTGCTGTATAAACGATTTTCCAGAATTTTCCTTTTTCTGCCGCGAGCCCCCGATACAGGCAGAGGGCAAAGGAGAACAGCACCACCCCGATCAGGGTCAGGCCGTACCAGTCAAAACCCGGAAAGCACCGGTAAAGCCCGCTGATCCACTGGCCCAGCAGGTATTTCATATGCAGCAGGTGGGCATCCGGAGAACCGGTAATGACGCCCGCCGCCACGTTCCGCATGGCCACATCATCATTGATATCATAGATAAAGGGAACGGTTTTGTATACAAAGAGAAACCAAAGACCCGTCAGGAAAAAGGCCGTCAGCATCGCGCCGAAGACCGAAAGTCCCCTCTTCTTCTCTTCTTTTGTCCCTGTATTCATCTTCCTTACTCCTGTATCTGATAAATGTAATACATCCGGCCTTCCATCTCGCACTTTTCCGTCTCTAGAAGCTCCGCTTCCGGCCTTTTTGCCGCCAGCCAGGAGGCAAGAAAGCCAGGCTCCTCCACATCCCGGACGACATAGAGGGCTCTCGCATCCTCACAGAGCGTCTCCTCGACGGAGGTGATTCCCAGTGCTTCCAGCCGCTCCTTATCCAAAGGCGAGGAGGTATACCAGTCTCCCAGCGTCAGGCAGCGGTTCAGGGCAAAGTTTCCGTCCGTAGATACCAGGGCTCCGCCTACCGGCTCTGCCATATAGGTCTCGATAAAATACAGATGCTCCTCGTCCTCCTTGCAGGCCTCCTTGAAGCTCTGAAAGCTTCCGTCTGCCGAGAGCTTCTCCCGGTTGCCGGTATCGGATTTCTGCCACTCGAAAAGAGCGGTGCCGACGGACAGCAGACAGAGAAGCATTGTCACCGGACGAAGCCAGGTGCAGCGCTTCTCCTCCTTTTCACAAAGGGAGGTAAAGAGTCCTCCGAAGGCACCCAGCATCACGAGATGCAGGGAAATCGCCACCCGCTCCGGCAGCCTTCCCACGTAACCCAGCGCCAGCCAAAGGAGGCCGTGGGCGCAGAGGAAGAGAAAGACCGGCACAAACAGGCGTTTCTCGCGTTTCCAGAGAAGAAAGATGGCGAGAAGTAAAAATATCACGGCCGACAGGCTGATGGAGAAGTATTCCCCGGAGAAAAACTGTCCGGCCGCCAGCTTTCCTGCCGCTTTTAGCTTCTCGATTCTTCCCTGGCTTACCTCCGCCTGCCGCTTTGCCTCGGTACTTAAGGCCTCCATCTTATCCGCGTTCAGGTCATCCACGAGATAGAGGGCATAATGGCGCAGCGCCCGCACCTCCTCGCTGCTGATATTCATCGCTTCAAAGAACTCCGGATTTGCCTCATAGGTCGGGACGCCCGCATAATCGTATACCTCGGAGCGGGCATTCTGGAACCTATGAAATTCTGCCCAGTCCTCGCCCCGGTAGGCCACTTTTTCCGTTCCGGCTAAGAGACCGATGCCGGCAAAGACCAAAATCGGAAGGAGCATCTCCCGTTTTCTTATTTTCCATTTTCTTCCAGTTTCTTCCTTCTGAAAGGTTTTCCAAAGGAAACCAAGGCCGAAGCCCGGAAGAGCCAGAAAGAATACATCGGTCCGAATCCCGTAGGCAAGGAGCAAAAGAAGCAGGATCCAGAGCCCGTCCGGAACGGAGGTTTCTCTTCTTCCAGTCGAGAGATAGAGATAGAGAGCCGCCGCAGCCAGAGCTGCCGCACTGACGGTCCATTCAAACTGCGCCGCATGGAAGATCAGAGCGGTCATCGTCACCCCGAGGGCTGCCAGGCAATAGATGACCTTCCATCGGATCCCTTTTTCTGCCGCAAAGCCGCGGTAGAGAATGGCCGCCAGGGCCAGAAAAATCGCACCGGTCATAAAGAAGCCGTACCAATCCATATGCGGATTCAGGATATAGAGGCGGCTTAACAGAAAGCCGATGGCATAGCGTACGAAGATCAGATGCCCGTCGGGTGTCCCGGTAAAGGCTCCCGAGGCGATATCCCGCATCACCACATCGTCTGCAATGGCATAGATAAAGCCGAAGGAGCGATAGGCGAGGAAGCCGATAAGCGACGCAAGAAGAACAGACGCCGCCAAGGCTGCGCCTGTTCTTCTTGCTGTTTCCTTCTTGTTTGTCATTTTCCTGTTCATGATTTTGCCTTCCCCAAGTCTTTGTCCATTTTATCTCCTGCATCCACGTTACTTTTCCGGCTGCTCCACAAAAGATACAGCAGCAGCGGTGCGCAGGCGATAAAGGGATAATGATAACGCATCTTCACCACCGGTCCCAGAAGATTGGTCAGAAAATAGCCGGCAAAGGGTGCCATAATGATAAGCCTTTTCCAATCTTTTCCATAAAATAGGGTCAGAAGCGTAAAGAGCCAAAGCCAGGTATAGATCCCCAGATTGAAGGTCGCAGCGACGACCGGAACCTTCTCGAAGGACGCCTCATTTCCGATTTTCCGGTAAAATTCCGAGAGAAGCGGAAGCTTGGATTCCATCCGGACATCGACGTCCTCCCGGAATTCCTTGCAATAGTATTCGAGATAGTCCTTTCCGTTGTCCGTCTCCTCGATGGTATCTCCCGGATACCAATATCCATAGGTTCCCAGGAGGAAGGAGTCAATATACATTTTCTTATGGGTCTTTCCTACGCTGACCCAGGTTTTAAAAAACGAAATCGGATTTTTGGCAAATTCCGAGCCGTGGAAATAGGCCTTCACCGGGTCGGCAAAGCGAGGCATATAGGTATTCAGACCCTCCTCGTCGATCATGGAGAGAATGCCCTCCCGCTGCTCTATGGTCAAGCCCTGGTAATCCAGATTGTATACACGAGCTACCGACTGCATCAGCACGCTGCACATCTCCCTGGCGTCCCCCGGCGTGATCCCGAGAGCCTTGTAAACCGGTCCGGTATAGACTCCGTAGAGTCCCAGACAGATTACAAAAAGCAGCAGAAGCTTCTTCCAGTATCTGCGATAAACCCATAAAAGGAAGGGGATGCAGAACAGGAAGGTATGGAGTCCGTTATTGCGAAAGGCAAAAAGGAAAAAGACATTGCCGCAAAAGAGGATTTGCTTCTTTTTGGATGAAAAGAAGGCCTCCGGATTCTCTGCCATCCGAAGCAGCTGTACGACGAATACGGCGAAGACCGCCGTAAAGATCGAATCCTTCGTCGCGCACAGAGCCATCAGACTGTTCGCCGGATGAAGACCCAGGAATAAGAGCGCGCCGATCCACAGCCATTTCGGCGCTTTCTTCTGCCGCAAATAGAGGCAGACATCCGCATACAGAGCTGACATGATAACCATCTGAAGCAGGGAATAGAAAAGAGCTCCGGTCTGGTTCGACCCGGTCAGGATTCGGCCTGCCTGCCTCGTCAGCCAAAGCAGGGCTGTATGCAGAATCGGATGGTGGGCTGTCCAGGCCTGATCTGCCACCGCTGCCAGCTGCCAGCCGCAGTCATAGGAAAAAATCCCAGGCCAGGAGGCCAGAAGGACCGGTGTCCAGGATAAAAAGAGTAAGGTAAAGCAGAACCAGTAGAACTTCCGTACCGGAAAGTTATAGGCGATAAAGTAGGCCGTCGGGCCGTCCGCCTGGCTGATATGTGCGCCGGTCAGCTTCTCGCTTTCCTGCGCTGCCGCCGGATCTGCTTCTGATTTTGCCGCGGCACCAACTATTTCCCCCGCCAGCGCTCGCAAACCTGCGCTGACACAGATCGCAAAAAACGGAGTCAGACAGAGCGCTGCCGGCAGCACCTGGGGATTCCAGACGGTCTCCGTCTCCCGGAGGGAAAAACCTGCTGAAAGAAGGGCTGCAAACAGCAGACCGCCCCCTATACCGTAGAGCGCAAGTCTCCTCTCCCCCTTCTTTTTCAAAAGCTTGGAGGCGGTATAAGCAAAAACACCAAACAGCAGGACAATGGTCCCGCTGTTGGAAAATCCCGTTCCCTCCTCGTGGAGCTGATACAGAAGCCTCAAGCCCCATACAGCCAGAAAGGAAGAAAGAAATGCTATGCTGTTTCGTATAAGCTGCTTTTTATCCAAGATTGATCCTCATTATTTGATCGTATAATCCGAGTAATCCAGTGAGAAATTCGGGTTGAAATAGGGATCGCCGGCATCCAGATCGGCCTTCCACTTTGTGCGGAACAGGTCGACCTCCTGCTGGAAGCGCTTCTGCTTTTCGCCCTCCTCCATGCCGCGGGTCTTCGACTCATAATGGTAAAGCTCCGCAAAAGGAGTAAAGACATTCAGATAGCCTGCATGGCGAAGCTTCAGGCAGAAGTCCACATCATTGAAGGCTACCCGGAACTCCTCGTCCAGACCGCCTACCTCGTCATACTGGGCACGGCTGACCAGAAGGCAGGCGCCGGTCACTGCCGTCACATCCTGCGCATAGCACAGACGTCCCATGTAGCCCAGATGCATCTTGTCATCCTTGTAATGGGTATGGCCTGCTGCGCGGTGCGCGCCGAGACCGATGACGATGCCCGCATGCTGGATCGTATTGTCCGCATAGTAGAGCTTCGCGCCGACAGCTGCCACATCCGGCCGCTGCGCGAACATCAAAAGCTCCTCCATCCAGTCCCTGGTAATGATCTTCATGTCGTTGTTCAGCAAAAGGACGTATTTACCATTGGTAAAGCCTACACCGAAGTTATTGATCTTCGCGTAGTTAAATTCACCCTCATACTTGACGATCCGGATCTTCGGATTGTGCTCCAGAGCCTTATAATAATCGAAGATCTCCTTGGTTTCGCTGTTATTTTCGACAATGACAATCTCGTAATTTTCATAGGTGGACTTATTGACGATGGACTCCACACAGCGGGAGAGATCCTCCATATGATCCTTATTTGGGATCACGATGGAGATCAGCGGCCGCTCAAGAAGCGGATAGCGAATCCGGAAAATGGTCGGAAAGGCCCGGGTGCTCTCCACCTTTACGTCCATGCCGTAGACATCCCGGATATGGTCATGTACGGCGCGCTTGGCCGCGTCTACCGCATAGGTCTTCGCGTTGATGTCCTGCGCCACGCTGGCCTTATGGGAACGCCAGTAATACAGGGCCTTCGGCACATGATATACCAGCTTTGCCTTCGTCGTCAGCCGGAGAATCATGTCATGATCCTGGCTTCCGTCATACTCGCTCCGGAAGACACCGGTCTCATCGAGAAGCTGTCTCGAAAAGGCGGAAAAATGACAGATATAGTTATTGCCGCGCAGGTTGTCGATGGCAAAATCCGGCTTAAAATGCAGGACGATCATGTGATCGATGCTGTCGCCCTCAAAGGTAATCTCATCGCAATAGATATAATCTGCGCCCTTTTCGTTGATCACCTTTGCATATTCATATAAAGCCGCCGGATGCAGAATATCGTCATGATCCAGAAGGGCGATATATTCTCCCGAGGCCATCTTCAGGCATTCATTCGTATTGCCGGAGATGCCTTCGTTGTGATCCAGCACCTGATACTTGATACGCGGATCCGACTCGGCATATTTTTTACAAATTTCCCCAACATAAGCATGCTCGTGATCGCTGCCGTCGGCCAGACAGAATTCCCAGTTCTGATAGGTCTGAGCCTGTACGCAGTCCAGAAGCTCTCGGAGGAACTTCTCCGGCGTATTGTAAAGCGGCGTCAGGATACTAAACTTGACCATATGCGGAAAGACCGTCTCCCGCTGGCGCTTCGCCTCCTCTGCGGAAGGGAAGCTTGCCGTGCCGTGCCGCGTCATATTCTTTCGCTCCTGCAGCTTGCTGCGAACCTTCCGCATGATCCCCGGAATGGAACCGTAGCGCGTCAGGCGATCTCTGGTCTTCTCATAGAAATGAAGACCCTTTCGAAGGGGAATAGCCATCTTCCAGGCGAAGCTGCCCTTGATGCGGTCGAGCTTGAAGGTCAGCTCCTCGATTTCCTTTTCCGACTCCTCGATCTTGCTGACCAGAACCTCAGTCTTCTCCCGCTCTGCCTCATAGAGCTTTTTATAATCCATTTGTTCCTGCTTGTCCATATCTACTCCTTTGCGTTCGGATCCTCGTAGGCATCGCAGACCTCCTCGGCCTCGCCTATCATCCGCACATGGCCCCGGTCAATCCAGATGGCCTTGTTGCAGATCTCCTTGACCTGCTCGATGCTGTGGGAGACAAAGAGCACCGTCGTATTGCGATCCATCATTTCCCGGATACGCTTCTTACATTTATTCTGGAACTGATAATCGCCGACGGACAGAATCTCATCGATGATCAGAATATCCGCATCCACAATCGTCGCGATGGAAAAGCCCAGTCTCGCCAGCATACCGGAGGAAAAATTCTTGATCGGTACATCCACAAAGCGCTCCAGGCCTGCGAAGGAAATAATATCATCGAAGCGCTCCTCCAGCATCTCCTGGGAGTAACCGATCAGCGCGCCGTTCAGGAAGATATTTTCCCTGGCGGTCAGGTCATGGTCAAAGCCGGCACCCAGCTCGATCATCGGGGCGATGGTTCCTGTCGTTTCCACCATGCCCTTTGTCGGCTTTAAGACACCTGCAATGATCTTCAGCATTGTACTCTTTCCGGAACCGTTCATGCCGATGAGTCCGACGGAATCTCCCTTTCGAATCTCGAAGCTGACGTCATTCAGTGCCCAGAATTCCTCATAAAACAGCTGATGCTTCAAGACCTTGATCACATATTCCTTGATGCTGTCTACCTTTTCTCTGGAGAGGTTGAAGCACATCGATACGTCCTTGACCTCTATGGCATTTTCTAACTTCATACTGCTCTCCTATATCTTCAAAATAAACTGATCCTGCGATTTTTTAAATACCCATGAGCCCATCACCAGGGCAATGGCACACCAGATGATGCTCTGGACATGCAGGATCCAGGGGGCGGTCACCCCGTCCAGTACCACGGCCCGGAAGATCTTGATAAAGGCTGTCAGCGGATTAGCATTGATGATAAAGACGGCCCATCTGGGGGCTCCGTCCAGGATCGACATCGGATAGATCACCGGCGTCAGGTACATCCAGGCTGTCGTCAGGATGCTGTAGAGATGCATCAAATCCCGGAAGCTTACGGCTGCTGCAGACAGGAAAAGGCTGACACCCGTCGAAAAGAGCAGGACATACAAAAGCGGAAAAACCGCAAGAAGAACCGTCGGCGTTACCTTCGAACGGGTCGCCACCATCACGATCACCAGGGCAATCATCGAGGACATCAGGTTGACGCCGCTGGACATGACCTTCGTAATCGGGAAGA
Source organism: Alistipes onderdonkii (assembly GCA_963621925.1). GTDB lineage: Bacteria > Bacillota > Clostridia > Lachnospirales > Lachnospiraceae > Laedolimicola. The sequence continues at coordinate 80,251 of CAVFGF010000001.1, forward strand.
GATACTTCGGCACATAGACCTTCTTGATCAGCTCTCCGCTGTGGACGATGCTTCCCATGGCGATGCTGGTGGATTCATTAAAGAAATTGAAGATCACCTGACCGCACAAAAGATAGACCGGGAAATTGTCCACATCTCCGTAGCGGGAGAAGAAATAGGAAAATACAATAGACAGCACCGTCATCATCAGAAGAGGATTCAGCACCGTCCATAAAAGCCCCAATACGGAGCGCCGATATTTGGTTTTGATATCCCTCATCACCAGCTGGTTGATGAGGGCTCTGTATTTCACAAAGACACTAAGCAAGCTCACGGCGATATCCTTTCTGAATCACACGGTTGATCACGGCAAGAAGCACGAAGGCTCCCAGGAAGACCATGCCAAAGCGCAGAAAGTGAAAGCAAAGCACCTGGTCATTGGGCCGCGGTGTGGAATAATAAGCATTATTAAAGAGAAAGAGCTCACTGCAAAGAGCCAGATAGACAGCTGCCACGAAGGTCAGGATATTTCCCTTTCCGAAGATGACTTTGAAGGGGCCTCTTGCATCGTGCTGCAGCTTCCAGATACCGGAGGAATAGATATCCTCAGCCTCCACCTTCAGCCGCTTATTCTCTTTTTCGAGGGCATGGCTTTCCTTCATCGCGATATCGAGCTTACCGAGAAGCTGCGTCTTTTCCTTCTCTGAGACGCTGTGCTTCTTGATTTCCTGCCAATAGGCTCTCTTTTCGTTGCCAAGCTCCAGAATCTGAAAGCTGACCCGCGCTGCCTGAAGCTTCAGGCACAGAGCTTCGTCGACAAAGAACTTCGGATCGTTGTGCAGATAGACGAAGATCGGGGCGAAGTCCACATCGCTGTTGGTCTTGATCCGCTCCGGATCGATCACCTTCGTCTCCCCGTCCTCATAGGTCAGGGCAAGCTCCTGAAGCTTTACCATGCTGCCCTCTTCCAGCAGCGGATCGAAGCGAAAGCCGCAGGTATGCTCAAAGCCTGTCAGATCAAAATCCAGCGTCACCGTCTCTCCGGGGGTACAGGAATAGGGCACCGTCAGGGAGTCCTCCGGCCGAAAATCCTTCCCGGTATCGATAAATACCTCTGCTGTCAGCTGTATACCGTCACTCATCTACTTTTTCAACTCCTTAATCGTCCCCCATTTCTGATCCTTCTCAGAAATGGTCAGTTCCATTCCCTCCGGAATCGGCCACTCTACGCCGATCTCCGGGTCGCTCCATAAAAGGCCGCCCTCATCATTCGGATGATAGAAATCTGTACACTTGTAGGCAAACTCCGCATAATCCGACAGCACGAGGAAGCCGTGAGCGAAATTCTTCGGAATGAAGAATTGCTTTTTATTCTCTGCGGAAAGCAGGACACCGTACCACTGTCCGTAGGTCTTAGAGCCCTCCCGCAGATCCACCGCCACGTCAAATACCTCGCCGCTTACGACCCGGACGATCTTGTCCTGCGGATGGTGGATCTGGAAATGCAGGCCGCGCAATACACCCTTTTTCGAGGCGGACTGGTTGTCCTGAACAAAGGTCATATCGATTCCTGCTGCCTTATAATCATTATAATTGTAGGTCTCCATGAAATATCCGCGCTCATCGCCGAATACCGTCGGAGTGATCACCTTCAGACCTTCGATCGGACAGGTCTCTACTGTAATCTTTCCCATCTTTTTACTCTCCTTTTATAACCCATTTGCCACGTCGATCAGATACTGACCGTAGGCAGTCTTTAAGAGGGGCTGTGCCAGCTCGATCAGCTGCTCTCTGTCGATAAAGCCGCGGCGGTATGCGATCTCCTCGATGCAGGAGATATACATGCCCTGGCGCTTCTGGAAGGCTGCCACGAAGTCCGCGGCGTCCAGAAGCGCATCGTGATTGCCGGTATCCAGCCATGCAAAACCGCGTCCCAGGGTCTCGACCCGAAGGGTTCCCCGGCGCAAATACTCGTTATTAATGCTGGTGATCTCGATCTCACCCCGGGCAGAGGGCTTTACATTCTTTGCGATCTCTACCACGTCATTGTCATAGAAATAGAGACCCGGAACCGCATAGTTCGACTTCGGCTTCTCCGGCTTCTCCTCGATGGAGAGAGCTTTGCCCTCGGCGTCGAATTCTACCACTCCATATTCTCTCGGATCCTTGACATAGTAACCGAAGATGGTTGCGCCCTTCTCGCGCTCCGCTGCATTCTTCAGGACATTCGAGAAGCTCTGGCCGTAGAAGATATTGTCTCCGAGTACCAGGGCTACCCGGTCATCGCCGATGAATTTCTCGCCGATGATAAAGGCATCCGCCAGTCCTCTCGGGCTCTCCTGCACGGCATAGCTCATCTTCATGCCAAGCTGGGAACCGTCTCCTAAGAGCTCCTCGAAAATCGGCAGATCCCGCGGGGTCGAGATAATCAGCACCTCGCGAATCCCTGCCAGCATCAGGGTCGACAACGGATAGTAGATCATCGGTTTGTCATAGACCGGCATGATCTGCTTCGAGATCGCCTTTGTCAGCGGATACAGTCTTGTTCCGGAACCCCCGGCCAGAATAATTCCCTTCATAAGTATTCTCCCTATTTGTTTTTATACATGTCCTCGTAATATTTCTGATAATCGCCGCTGGTAACGTTCTTCATCCAGTCCTCATGCTCGAAGAACCACTGGATCGTCAGTCGGATGCCGTCCTTGAACATGGTCTCCGGGTACCAGCCGATCTCTTCCTTGATCTTATCCGGAGCGATGGCATAGCGGCGGTCGTGTCCCTTGCGATCGGTGACATAGGTGATCAGATCCTTGCTGACCAGTGCCTTTCTCGGATCGCCCTCCGGCAGCATCTCCTGCAGGGTTTCGAGGATGATGTTGATGATCTCGATATTCTGCTTCTCGTTATGTCCGCCGATATTATAACGCTCGCCGAGGCGGCCCTTCTCCTGTACCATGTCGATAGCCTTCGCATGATCATCCACATAGAGCCAGTCGCGAACGTTCTTTCCGTCACCGTAGACCGGCAGCTTCTTGCCCTGAAGGGCATTGTTGATAATCAGCGGAATCAGCTTCTCCGGGAACTGATACGGACCGTAGTTATTGCTGCAGTTCGTGATATTCATCGGGAAGTGATAGGTATCCCAATAAGCCTTCACCAGCATATCCGAGGAGGCCTTGCTGGCGGAATAGGGGCTGTGGGGATCAATGGGAGTCGTCTCATAGAAATAGGTATCTCCCTCCTCCAGCGAGCCATAGACCTCATCCGTCGAAACATGCAGGAACCGCTTGTCCTCCTTGAAGCTGCCGTCCGGAAGCTCCCAGGCCTTCTTTGCCGCATTCAGCATCACCAGGGTGCCCAAAACATTCGTCTCTACGAAGATCTCCGGATTCACGATGCTTCGATCTACATGGCTCTCTGCCGCAAAATGAACGACGCGATCAATGTCATACTCCGCAAAAATCTTCTCGATGGCCTCGCGGTCACGGATATCTGCCTTGATAAAGGTATAGTTCTCACGATCCTCGATATCCTTCAGATTCTCCAGATTTCCCGCATAGGTCAGGGCATCGACGTTGATGATATGGATCGAATCGCCGTACTTGCGGAACATATAGTGAATGTAGTTGGAGCCGATAAATCCCGCTCCTCCGGTCACAAGATAGGTTCTCATGTTCAAAAAATCCTCCGATTTTGTTTTATTCATAATTATCTGTAGTATAGCATTAAACCGCGTCGAGGGCAAGACTTTGTTCGACGCCCCCTTTCTCCTCGGTTGACAAGGCTTTGCGGAATCGTTACAATGATTTCATATTTGGAATCTGTGAGGTATCTGTTTTGATGATAAAAAAGCAAATGGAAAATTGGAAAAATATATCTCTTTCCGCACGTCTTGCCGCACTTCTCGGGATCCTGTTTCTGCTCAGCATCGTTCCGGTTCTCGCCCTGGCCTTTTATTCTCATCCGGCGGGCGACGATTATGCCTACGGTCTGGCAGCGCATCTGGCCTGGAAGGAGACCCATTCCCTCCTCGCCGTCCTTCAGGCGGCCGTGAAGAATACCTACAATTATTATATGACCTGGCAGGGCACCTATTCTTCGATCCTTCTGATGTCCCTGCAGCCGGCGGTTTTCAGCCAGCGGCTCTATCCTCTGACCACTTTTTTGATGCTGGGGATGCTCTGCGGCAGCACCTGGCTCCTGATCCGTACCCTTTTTACTTATTATCTGAAAATCGGCAAGAGTCTTTGGCAGCTTCTCGCCCTGGCGGTTCTGTTCCTCTCGATCCATGTACTCGACGAGGGAAAATCTGCCTTCTACTGGTTCAACGGCGCCCTGCATTATGCCTTTATGCACAGCTGTATGCTCTTTTTTCTGTCCTTTATCCTGCTTTATTTGAAAGCAACGAAGCGCGGGAGCAGATGCATCTATTTCCTGCTTTCCTGTCTTCTCGCCATCGTCATCGGCGGTGCCAACTATGTAACGGCTCTCCTGACTCCGGTGCTCCTTTGCTTTCTTCTCTTTCTTTGCCTTCTTTATAAGGAAAAGAGAGGTTTCTTTTGTCTCCTGCCCTTAGGCCTGATGCTGGTCGGTCTTGCCGTCAGCGCCCTGGCTCCGGGCAATGCCACCCGGATGGCCGCGCAGCTGGACTCCATGGGTCCCATCGAAGCCATTTATTATTCCTTTCTCTATGCCTTTCAGGGGCTCCGGGACTGGACGAATGTCTATCTCTTCTTTTTTACCGTCCTGCTCCTGCCCTTCCTGGCTGTAGGCTTAAGTCGCTGCGACTTTTCTTTTCCGCTGCCCGGGGTCGTCATCGGACTCTCCTATTGCCTGGTGGCTGCCTCCTATACCCCGTCCCTCTATTCGATGGGACAGACCTATATCTTCGGCCGTACCTTGAATATTATGCGGATGCTCTTTTATCTGCTGTATTTTCTGAATCTATTGTATCTCACGGGCTGGATTACGGCCTGCTGCCGCCGCTTCGGACTGATTGAGGCCCTTCTTTCCTTCTTTTCCTCTCTTCGAAGGGGGCGAAGGAAAAGTCTTCTGGCCTTTCTCGCCGGCTTTGCCCTGGTGCTTCTTTGCTTTTCCGATAAAAATGAGATCACCGGTCTTTCGGCCGCGGATGCCATTTTACGAGGGGACGCCAGAAGCTATCACGAAGAAAGTCTGAACCGCATCGCCCTTTTGAGCCAGGGGGCCGAGGAAGTCTGGGTTCCCAATTTTTCCGTATGCCCCACTCTCCTCGATCCGCAGGAGCTCTCGGCAGAGGATACCGGTGACTATCGCAATGAGGCCGTCGCCAAGTGGTACGGTGTCAAGACCCTGCATTTATCGATTGTATATTAATGAGGTATTCTTATGAAAAATATTATCGTCATCCCGGCTTTAAATCCCCCGGAGGAATTTGTCCCCTATGTCCGGGAGCTCATTGCCTCCGGTGCAGCGCACCTGCTTCTCATCGACGACGGAAGCTCGCCGGAAAAGAAGGCTCTCTTTGAGACCTTGAAGGAATATCCCCAGTGCACCGTCCTCACCCATCCCGTGAACATGGGAAAGGGGCGGGCTCTCAAGGATGCTTTTTCCTATATTTTACAAAATCCGGACCTGGATGGGCTCGGCGTCATTACCGCAGACTCCGACGGCCAGCATCTGCCAAAGGATGTCCTGCGCCTCGACCAAAGGATGGAGGAGCTAAAAAGCGAAGGCAAAACAGCCCTGGTTCTCGGCTGCCGGAACTTCCACCAAGTCGGCATTCCCCTTCGCAGCAGCTTTGGCAATCGTACGACCAGTGCCCTTTTTCACCTGCTCTATGGTGTCCGAATCCAGGATACCCAGACCGGACTTCGCGGTCTTCCCCGGGAGCTTTTGCCCCGGATGGCCGAGCTTCGGGGCGAGCGCTTCGAATATGAGATGAATATGCTGACAGATGCCGCCATCGCCCGCATTCCCTTCGAGACCGTCGAGATCGAGACCGTCTACCTTGACAACAATGCAGAATCTCATTTCAATCCCCTGGTGGATTCCGTCAAGATCTATCGGATTTTGCTCGGTACCTTTTTGAAATATGCGCTATCCTCCTTAGGTTCCTCCCTCGTGGATCTCATCGCCTTCACGATTGCTTTATTTTTCCTTCCGGCCGGAAGTTTCCAGATTCTGGAGGCGACTGTCCTTGCCAGGATTCTCTCCTCGCTGGTCAATTATGCCTGCAACCGCCGGCTGGTCTTTGAGGATAAGGGAAGTACCGCCAGTACCCTGCCCAAGTACTATGCTCTCTGCGTCGTCGTCATGTTCTGTTCGGCAGGCCTGGTGAGTCTCTTCTCCTTCCTGCCGATCCCGAAAACTGTCATTAAGCTTGTGGTGGACACGATCCTTTATTTCTTCAATTACCGGATCCAGCGCCGCTATATTTTTACGGTTCAATAATTTCTGGAGGAACTTCCTATGAATACTCTGCTTCTTATCCTGCGCCTTTTGCTCTTCGCCCTTTCAACCTTCGGCTATCTGACCTTTGTGCACCGAAAGACCAGGCTTTCCGTGGACTTTCTCCCGGCTCTGGTCTTTACCTGGCAAATCCTCTTTCTCTTTTTTGCCGGTATTCTGAACCTTTTGTCTCTCGCAGTCCCGCTTCTCTTTCTCGCAGGACTTGTTCTGGCTCTCCTCTCCCTTCGCTCTCGCAAGGAATACCGGGATTTTTTGACGCCGCTTCTTGTCTTCTTTTTGGCAGCCTGTGCTTATTTTCTGCTGCTTTTAAAGGGTCAGCTCTTTACCAGCTATGACAATTTTTCCCACTGGGCTCTCGTCGTCAAGCAAATGCTCCTGACCGATCGATTTCCGACCTGGCAGGATCCCATCATTTTATTTCAGGGCTATCCCCTGGGAAGCTCTGTCTTTGTCTACTATGTCAGCCGTCTTGTCTCCACCTCGGAGGGCTGTCAGATGTTTGCCCAGACCATGCTGACCTTAAGCTTCATCCTTCCCATTTTTTCCGAAATTCGTAGGAAATGGATGTCTGGCTTTCTTTTGCTTCTCGGTGCCTCCCTCTTTTTCCTGAGTTATATCGCGACACCGGACAGTCTCTATGTGGATACCCTGCTTCCCCTGGCCGGCGCCTTTGCCTTCCTGCTTCTTCGGAAGGAATTGCAGGACGAGGAGGCTTCCCCCTGGCTTTGCATCGGTCCCGCAGCTGCCGTCATCCTGATCAAAAATTCCGGCATCTTCTTTTTTGCAATCCTTGCCCTTCAGCTTCTTGTCTATGCTCTCCGGCATCGAAAGGAGGCGACAGGGCGGCAGAAGGCTTCTTATCTTGCCACTTTTTTGTTTTCTCTCTTTTCGCTGCTGGTCTGGAACCGGCACGTCTCCTATGTATTTGCCTCTTCGGAGTCGTCACCCCACAGCATGTCCCTGTCGGTTTATCTTGCGAACCTGCAGGAGAAGCTTGCCGACGGTACGATTCCGCAGATTACAAAGGCCTTTTTGAACCAGGTGCTGCACGGACGCGCGATTCTTTTGCTTTTGCTGCTTTTGCTTCTCACCTATTTTTATGCCCGCATCCAAAAGCTGCCCCGTCCCCGTATCCTTAGGCTCGGTATCTTTCTCGCCGCGGTCTATCTCGCCTACCAGCTGGGGAATCTGTGCATGTATCTCTTCTCTATGCCTGAGGGGGAGGCCCTTGTCATGGCTGGTTATCCCCGCTATTATGGCTCCATTGCCATTTTTTGCATGGCTGTTGCCCTGTATGCCTTTGGGGAGTGGATGGAGAAGGTTCCGCTCTCTGCATCCTTCATTTTTACGTTTTTGTTTCTCGCTGTTTTTGTGCGTCTCGGTGCCAATCCGCAGATCCTTCTTCGAAGCTCCGGGGAGACGGCCAGAGACCGGATCGAGGCTCTGATTCGGGATTATCATCTCGAGCAGGGCAGTGCCTGCCTCGTCTATATTCCTGATGATGATGCCGGCTATACCTATCATCTGGTCAAATATGCTCTCTATACGCCGACCGTGGATGTCCATGTCCTGGCCGACGGCGAGGATATCGGGGAAGTGGTGGAAACTGCCCGGGAACTGGGCTATGATGCGCTGCTTACCTTCGATACGGAAAACGAAGCGCTGAATGCATATCTAAGTGCTACCTTCGGAGTGCCTGCAGGCACCCCGGTGGTATCGCTGAAGGAGAACTGAAGCGCACACTTCCCGCTTGAAGTCGATGAGGGCGTCGCCCGGGGCGGGACGCCACAGCTGCATGACGCGGATATTCACTGGAATTGCGTAAATTTGTTAGGTGCCGCTCATGGCCTCTGAGTTTCTGTACATTCGCCAGATGAACACTGCCCGCCGGGTGTCCGTTGATTCCGCACACTCTAGGATTCCTTAGCCTAGTGGGAGTAAATGCCGGCTCAAACGAAGT
>CAVFGF010000002.1:0-59364 GCA_963621925.1 Alistipes onderdonkii
GCGCGTTTTGAAGCACCCGTGCATAATATACTTAGCTGGAGCCGGCATGTTACTCCCACTAGGCTAAGGAATCCTAGAGTGTGCGGAATCAGCGGACATCAGGGCGGAACTGTTCATCTTGCGAATGTACACAAACTTAGAGGCGGTAAGCGACACCTAACAAATTTACGCAATTTCAGTGAATATCCGCTGCGGGAAGCTGTGCGGCCCCGCCCCGGGCGACTTCCTTTCATACTTTCAAGTGGGAAGCATGTGCGATATAACGAAGAAAGGTGAAAAAATGCTGGAACGTGTACGGGCATTTACGGAAAAATATCAGATGATCCGTCCGGGGGACCGGATCGTAGCGGGGGTCTCGGGAGGCGCGGACTCGGTCTGTCTGCTGTATCTTCTTAGGGAGCTTTGCCGGGAGAAGGGAGCCTCCCTCTCGGTCGTGCATGTCCACCATGGCTTGCGGGGAGAGGAAGCAGACGAGGATCAGGCCTACGTGGAGGAGCTGTGCAAAAAGCTTCAGCTTCCGCTTCGCGTCTTTTCCTTTGATGTAAGGGAGCGGGCTCTTCGGGAGCATCGCTCGATCGAGGAGGCCGGGCGTCTTTGTCGCTACGAGGCCTTCGCCGAGGAAGCAGAGGCCTTAGGCGGCGCTCGGATTGCGGTGGCCCATCATGCGGGGGATCAGGCGGAGACGGTGCTCTTTCAGCTCTTTCGCGGAAGCGGACTTCGCGGGCTTGCGGGCATGCGGCCGGTGCGGGATCGAGTGATTCGCCCCTTGCTTTGCGTCGAGCGGAAAGAAATCGAGGAATGGCTCAGAAAGCAGGGAATCCCCTGGCGGACCGACAGCACAAACCGGAGCATGGAATATACGAGAAACCGGATTCGGGGAGAGATTCTGAAATCTGCCCGGGAGAATATCAATGAAAGGGCGATCCGTCATGTGGCGGAGGCAGCGGCAGAGCTCGGCGAGGTGGAGGACTTTCTGGAACGATGCACCCGGGAGGGCTATCGCCTCGCCGTGCGGGAAGAAGAGGAGGCCAGATTTCTCTTCGAAAAAGCCCTTTCGATGCAGGATCCGCTGATCGCAGGGCGAATTTTGCGCCGCTGCCTGGCGGAGCTTGGAGGCCTGAAGGATGTCGAGAGATTCCATATCGAGATGCTGCGGGAGCTCTTTTCGAAACAGACCGGAGCCTGCCTGGATCTGCCGGGCGGAAGACGGGCGAGACGGGAGTATGACGGTATTCGCATTTTCCCGAGCAGCGGAAAGAAAAAAGAGAAGCCTTCAGAGAAGAATCCCTCCGGCGAAATCTGCCCGACGATCCCGGGAAGCGTGACAATAGATGGAAAAAAATGGAAATTTGACATTTTGACCCGGGAAAAACTTGCATTTATTCCGGAAAAAAGATATACGAAATGGTTTGACTATGATAAAATAAGGAACTGTCTGGAGATCCGTGGGCGAAAAGCCGGGGATTATCTGGAAATCAACAGGGAACATGGACGGAAGAAACTAAAGGCATATCTGATCGATGAGAAGATACCGGCAGCAGAGCGAGAAAAGCTTATGCTTCTGGCGGACGGGGCTCATATCCTATGGATCCCGGGATATCGAATCAGTGAGGCATACAAGGTGACAGAGGACACCGAACGTATTTTAAAAGTAGAGATAAGCGGAGGAAATGAACATGGCTGAGAAAATCAGAGTTATGATTCCCGAAGAGGAAGTAGACGCAAAGATCAAAGAGCTGGGACAGCAGATCAGCGAAAGATTTGCAGGTGAGGAGGTTCACCTGATTTGTATCCTGAAGGGCAGCGTATTTTTTGTCTGCGAGCTGGCAAAGAGAATTACCGTGCCGGTAACCCTTGACTTCATGCAGGTATCGAGCTACGGTGCCGAGACGAAGTCCAGCGGTGTGGTTCGCTTGAGCAAGGACCTGGATGAGCCGCTGCAGGGGAAAAATGTCATTATCGTAGAGGATATCATCGATTCCGGCCGTACTTTAAGCCATCTGGTAAAGCTGCTGGGACAGAGAAACCCGAAGACCATGACCCTTTGTACCTTGCTTGACAAGCCGGATCGCAGAGTCGTAGATGTGGATGTAGAGTATACCGGCTTCAAGATCCCGGATGAGTTTGTCGTGGGCTATGGTTTGGACTATGACCAGAAGTATCGGAACCTGCCCTATATCGGCGTGCTGGAGTTTGTGGATTAAGTGTTTGACCATGAGGAGGAAAAAATTTGAAGAAGCTACAATTTCGAATTTCCGGAATCTATCTGATCTGCCTGCTGGTGCTGGTATATTTGTTCAGCAGCTATGTCCGGCGGATGGATATGGAGAATCTGTATACCTACCAGGATTTTGAGACTGCGGTAGAGAGCGGCGAGGTGGTCTCAGCCGTGATCAGCCAGTCCGAGGCGACACCGACCGGAACGGTGCAGCTGACGCTTCAGGACGGTACGAGACAGGATGTCAATGTCGGCGATACCTCCGCAGCCAGGGCTTATCTGGAGTCCAGGAATGTACCGGTGGCCTTCAAGGCGGTAAGCACGAACCACTGGATGGAGAGCCTGGGAGCACCGCTTCTGGCGGCAGCGGCAGCAGTGGCAGTCATGATGATTCTGATGAACCGCCAGGCCGGAGCCGGCAGCGGCGGGAAAATGATGGATTTCGGCAAGAGCCGAGCCCGTATGACGACCCAGGATGAGACCCAGACGAATTTCCAGAATGTAGCAGGCCTGGAGGAGGAAAAGGAAGAGCTGGAGGAGATCGTAGACTTCCTGCGGCTTCCGCAGAAATATACCCAGGTGGGCGCCCGGATTCCGAAGGGTGTGCTTCTGGAGGGTCCGCCGGGAACCGGAAAGACGCTGCTGGCGAAGGCCGTGGCAGGAGAGGCCGGAGTTCCCTTCTTCAGCATCTCCGGTTCTGATTTCGTAGAGATGTTCGTCGGTGTCGGAGCCTCCCGTGTCAGGGATCTCTTTGCCGACGCGAAGAGAAACAGCCCCTGTATCGTCTTTATCGATGAGATCGATGCCGTGGCGAGACGACGCGGTACCGGTATGGGCGGCGGTCACGATGAGCGCGAGCAGACGCTGAACCAGCTGCTGGTGGAGATGGACGGCTTCGGTGTCAATGAAGGCATTATCGTCATGGCAGCGACGAACCGTGTCGATATTTTGGATCCGGCGATCCTGCGTCCCGGCCGTTTCGACCGGAAGATCATGGTAGGCAGACCGGATGTCCGGGGAAGAGAGGAGATCCTGAATGTCCATGCGAAGAACAAGCCGCTGGCAGAGGATGTGGACCTAAAGCAGATCGCCCAGACGACCGCCGGCATGACCGGCGCCGACCTGGAGAATCTGCTGAATGAGGCAGCCATTCTGGCGGCGCGGGAGAATCGCCCCTATATCACCCAGGCAGATATCCGTAAATCCTTCGTCAAGGTCGGTATCGGCGCGGAGAAGAAGAGCCGTATCGTCTCCGATAAGGAAAAGCGGATTACCGCATATCATGAGGCAGGCCATGCGATCCTGTTTCATGTATTGCCGGATGTGGGTCCGGTCTACAGCGTCTCCATCATTCCGACCGGTGTCGGAGCCGCCGGCTATACGATGCCGCTGCCGGAAAAGGATGAGATGTTCAATACCCGGGGCAAGATGCTGCAGGATATCGAGGTATCCCTGGGCGGCCGCATCGCGGAGGAATTGATTTTCGACGACATTACCACAGGCGCGTCCCAGGATATCAAGCAGGCGACGAGGGTGGCCCGGGCGATGGTGACGAAATACGGCATGTCGGACAAGCTGGGACTGGTCAGCTACGATTCCGATGAGGAGGTCTTCCTGGGCCGCGACTACGGCCATACCAAGGGTTACGGCGAGAATGTAGCCGGAAAGATCGACTCGGAGGTCAAGCGTATCGTGGACGAGTGTTATGACAAGGCGAAGGCCATCATCATGGATCATCGGGATATTCTGGAGTCGGCAGCCGCCCTTCTTCTGGAAAAGGAGAAGATTACCCGGGAGGAATTTGAGGCGCTCTTTGAGGCGCGAGAGACGGAAGTTTCTCTGTAAAAAGGGTATCTCGTCAGAATGACGGATTCTGATTGTGAATATTTCACAAAAATAGAATGTGAAAATTGTGAAGTTTGTGCACACTTATCGGGACTTTGTGATATAATAAGTATCGTAAAACCCCCAATACATTATATAGTTTTTGCTACACCCCATAAGTAAAAGAAATACCTTCTCCTGAAACAGACAGCGCAAGCTGTCTGTTTCACTTTATAGGAAAACATAACTTGTAATTCAAAGCCCGATATTATAAAATAAACAACGTAAAAGAACAAAGGAAGAGACAGAAGCTATGGGAAATATCAATCGACAGGCGCTTTTCGTAGAAGAATCGGAAGGCTTCCGGATGCCGCTTGAGCCGAAGGCGGGAGAGCGGGTACGGCTGCGTTTCCGAACAGCGAAGGATAATGTAGACAGCGTATATTTTATCAGCGGAGAGGAACGGATCGCGATGACAAAGGTCTGTTCCCGCACATGCTTTGATTATTATGAGACAGAACTGGAAGTAGGATCCGACACCATCTCTTATTATTTTGAAATCCGTTCCGGTGAGGAGCGGATTTTTTATAATAAGCTGAGTATCACGGACAATCTGCAGGACTGCTATGCTTTCCGGATCATTCCGGGCTTTTCGACACCGGACTGGGCCAAGGGAGCGGTCATGTATCAGATCTACGTCGACCGCTTCTGCAACGGCGATCCCTCGAATGATGTACAGACCGGTGAATACAGTTATATCGGCAAGCAGGTCGAGAAGGTCGCAGACTGGAGCGAGCCGCCGGAGGGTATGGATGTGCGGCGCTTTTACGGCGGAGACCTGCAGGGTATCCTAGATAAGCTTGACTATCTGCAGGACCTGGGCGTCGAGGTCATCTATATGAATCCGATCTTCGTATCCCCCTCCAATCACAAATACGATTGCCAGGATTATGACTATATCGATCCCCATTATACCGTGATCAAGGTGGACGGCGGTGAGCTGCTTTCCCCTGGCGAGCTGGACAATACGAAGGCGACAAAGTATATCAAGCGCGTCGTCAGCAAGGAGAACCTCGAGGCCAGCAATGAATTTTTTATCCGCTTTGTGGAGGAGATTCATAAGAGAGGCATGCGGGTGCTCTTGGACGGCGTCTTCAATCATTGCGGCTCCTTCAATAAATGGCTCGACAGAGAGCGGATCTACGAGGGGGACAGCGATTACGAAAAGGGCGCCTATGTATCGGAAAAGAGTCCCTATCGGAACTTTTTTAAATTCAACAACACCCACGAATGGCCCTACAATCATTATTATGACGGCTGGTGGGGACATGATACCCTGCCGAAGCTCAGCTACGAGACCTCCCAGGAACTCTATGACTATATCATGGGCATTGCCAGAAAATGGGTCTCTCCGCCCTACAATGTAGACGGCTGGCGCCTGGATGTGGCGGCAGATCTGGGACTTTCATCGGAGTTTAACCACAAATTCTGGCAGGATTTCCGAAAAAATGTCAAGGAAGCGAATCCGGATGCCGTCATCTACGCGGAGCATTACGGCGATGCCAGCACCTGGCTCATGGGAAATGAATGGGATTCCATCATGAACTATGATACCTTCATGGAGCCCATTACCTGGTACCTGACGGGCATGGAGAAGCACAGCGACGGCTGCGAACCGGAGCTGATGAACAACGCCCAGGTGTTCGTCGATACCCTGCGGGAGAAATCCTGCGCCTTTACCGGGCCTTCGTATCTGATCGCAATGAATCAGCTGTCGAACCACGATCATTCCCGGTTCCTGACCCGCACAAATCACCAGGTGGGCCGGGTCGATGAGCTGGGAAGCATGGCAGCGGAGGAGGGCGTCTCCAAGGCAGTTTTTCGGGAGGCCATTGCCATGATGATGACCTGGCACGGTGCACCGACGATCTATTACGGCGATGAGGCCGGAGTCTGCGGCTTTACGGATCCGGACAGCCGCCGAACCTATCCCTGGGGGCACGAGGATCAGGATTTGATCCGTTATCACAAGGAGCTGATCCGGATCCGGAAGGGAAATAGGTGCTGCCGGCGGGGCAGCGGTGTGCCGGTGTACGCGAAGGGCGGACATTTCGCCTTCGGCCGCTTTCTGGATGAAAATCAGGTATTGACGATCGTCAACAATACCGAAGAAGGAGAGCGCCTGACGATTCCGGTCTGGAAGCTGGAGATCCCGGACGGCGAGCTGTTCCGTCGGGAAATCCTGTCGATGGAGGAGGACTTCAATGTCGAAAAGGCCCATTACCTGGTGGCTGACGGCAATATCGAGATCTATATGCCGCCCTACAGTGCGGCGGTTCTGACCCATGACGGAAAAAAGGGTTGACAAACCCGGAGTCAGGTGGTAGATTGGAACAAAGAATTTCATGAATTAAACCGTTGAAGCGGAGATAAAGATGTTCATGCGCGCCCAGAGAGTCCGGAAAAGGTGGAAGCCGGATCGAAAAGCAGGATATCAAATGGACCGCTGAGGGCGCAGTCAAAGGCGAGGCCGAGTATTCTGCGACGTAGGGCATACGTCAGTTGCCGGGAATATAAAAGTATTCCGCAAAGCGCACGGAGAAAACCGTGAAGCAGGGTGGTACCGCGGGTCATCGTTTCTTAAAGAACTCGTCCCTGGCAGATCTTCGATCTGTCAGGGATTTTTTTTATCGCACTGCGGCTATTTTATAATAGGAGGAAAACTATGTATCCGACACTGGAAGAAGTTAAAAACCTGGCTGCCGGCGGCGCCTACCGGCGAATTCCCGTCAGCCGCGAGCTTTATGCAGACCGCTATACGCCGGTAGAAGTACTGAGGACTCTGCGGGGCGCGAGCCGTCACTGTTATCTCTTGGAGAGTGCGAGCCAGAGTGAGAGCTGGGGACGCTATTCCTTCCTGGGCTGTCATCCGACGATGGAGCTGAATCTGACCGACGGGATCTTAACGATTCGCCGAACCGGAGAAGCGGACGAGAAGCCCGAGGTACGAAAGGTAAGCCATCCGGGAGAGGCTCTGCGGGAGATCCTGAAGGATTACAAAAGCCCGGTGGTGGAGGGGCTGCCGCCCTTTACCGGCGGTCTCGTGGGTTATTTCTCCTACGACTATATCAAATACAGTGAGCTGAAGCTGAATCTTAGCGATGCCGGGCAGGAGGATTTCCGGGATATGGATCTGATGCTCTTCGATGAAGTCATTGCCTTCGACCATTATAAACAGAAAATCTTCCTGATCACGGGGGTGCGGACCGACCGGCTGGAGGAATCCTACCGGGAGGCAGAAGGGAAGCTTCAGAAGCTGGCGGAGCTTATCCGCACCGGAGAAAAACCGGAATTTCCGCCTCTAAAGCTTAGCTCCGAGATTCAGCCGAAGTTCCCGAAGGAGCGCTACGGAGCCATGGTGGAGAAGGCGAAGGAATATATCCGGGAGGGCGATATCTTCCAGGTCGTGCTGTCGAATCCGATGCGGGCGAAGGCTGAAGGAAGCCTCTTTGATACCTACCGGGTGCTGCGGGCGACGAATCCATCCCCCTATATGTTTTATTTCTCCAGCGATGACATCGAGATCGCCGGAGCCTCACCGGAGACCCTGGCGAAGCTGGAGGACGGGCATTTAAGCACCTTCCCGCTGGCCGGAACGAGACCCCGGGGCAGGACGAAGGAGGAGGACCGGGAGCTGGAGGAAGGTCTTCTGAAGGACGAAAAGGAGCTGGCGGAGCACAATATGCTGGTGGATCTGGGACGAAATGATATTGGAAAAATCAGTAAAATCGGAAGCGTCCAGGTCGAAAAATATATGACCGTAGAGCATTTTTCCCATGTCATGCATCTGGGCTCCACCGTCACCGGAATTATCCGGGAGGACAAGGATGCGGTCGATGCGGTCGATGCGATTTTGCCGGCAGGAACCCTGTCGGGAGCGCCGAAATTCCGGGCTTGCCAGATCATCGAGGAGCTGGAGCAGTCGAAGCGGGGCATCTACGGCGGCGCCATCGGTTATCTCGATTTTGCCGGAAACCTCGATACCTGCATCGCCATCCGGCTGGTCTATAAGAAAAACGGAGAAATCTGTATCCGTTCCGGCGCCGGCATCGTCGCGGACAGCGTACCGGAGAAGGAATTCGAGGAGTGCTGCAACAAGGCCAGAGCCGTCATGCAGGCCATCGAGAGAGCACAGGAGGGACTGGAATGATACTTTTGATTGATAATTATGACAGCTTTTCCTACAACCTCTACCAGCTGGTGGGGTCGGTGGAGCCGGATATCCGGGTGATTCGAAACGATGAGGCTACGATCGAGGAAATCGCTGCCCTGAAGCCGGAGGCGATTCTACTTTCGCCGGGTCCCGGCAAGCCCTCGGATGCCGGAATCTGTATCCCTGTGATACGGCATTTTGCAGGCAAGCTTCCGATCCTGGGCGTCTGCCTGGGACATCAGGCCATCTGCGAGGCCTTCGGCGGAACGGTCTCCTATGCGAAGGAGCTGATGCACGGCAAGAAAAAATGGATACACAAAACCGGAGAAAGTAAGCTCTTTAAGGGGCTGCCGGATACCTTCCCGGCGGCGAGATATCATTCCCTGGCGGCTCTTCGGGATACCCTGCCGGAGGAGCTCATCGTAACGGCCGAGTCGGAGGACGGCGAGGTCATGGCAGTAGAGCATACGAAGTATCCCATCTTTGGCGTACAATTTCATCCGGAATCGGTCATGACGCCGGACGGGAAACAGATGATAAAAAATTTCATGGAGGTAGTGAGATGATTAAGGAAGCGATTTTAAAACTGGCAAAGAAGGAAAATCTGACTTATGACGAGGCCGAGGCGGTCATGAATGAAATCATGAGCGGCGAGGCGACACCGGTGCAGATGTCCTCCTATCTGACGGCCCTTTCCCTGAAGGGCGAGACCATCGATGAGATTACTGCGTCGGCAGCAGGCATGCGGGCGCATTGCGTGAAGCTTTTGCACGACATGGATGTGCTGGAGATCGTGGGAACCGGCGGTGACGGTTCGAATTCCTTCAATATCTCGACGACCTCCTCGATGGTCATTGCCGCAGGCGGGGTTCCGGTAGCAAAGCACGGAAACCGGGCTGCCTCTTCGAAATCCGGAGCAGCGGACGTACTGGAGGCTCTGGGCGTCAAGATCACGATTTCCCCGGAGAAGAGCGCCGAGCTTCTGAAGAAGATCAACATCTGCTTCCTCTTTGCCCAGAATTACCATATCGCCATGAAATATGTCGCACCGATCCGAAAAGAGCTGGGTATCCGGACCGTCTTCAATATTCTCGGACCCTTAAGCAACCCGGCGGGGGCGAATATGGAGCTGATGGGCGTTTATGACGGCGACCTGGTGGAGCCGCTGGCTCAGGTTATGGAAAATCTGGGTGTCACAAGGGGCATGGTGGTCTATGGACAGGATAAGCTCGACGAAATCTCGATGTGCGCACCGACCTCCGTCTGCGAGATCCGGGACGGCAAGTTTACCTCCTACGAGATCGCGCCGGAGCAGTTCGGTTATACCCGCTGCGAAAAGGATGCCCTGAAGGGCGGTACTCCGGCAGAAAATGCGGAGATTACAAAGGCAATCTTGAATGGTACCGACCAGGGCGCGAAGCGGCAGGCTGTCTGCCTGAATGCGGGCGCAGCCCTCTATATCGCGGGCAAGGCGGAGACGATGGAGGCCGGTGTCCGGATGGCGGAGGAGCTCATCGACAGCGGTGCAGCCATGAAAAAACTGGAAGAATTTGTAAAGGAAAGCAACGCAGAATGAATATCTTAGAGGAAATCGCGGGAAAGACGCGGGAGCGCATCGAGAGAGAAAAGCGGGAATGCTGCACGTCGGAAATGAGAGCCCTGGCAGAGGACCGTCTTCGTGCGGAGAAAAACAGCGGAGCGAAGATCACGGAAGGAACGCCAGGCGGCCGCTTCTACGGCGCGCTGGTGGCGCCGGGAATGTCCTATATCTGCGAGGTCAAGAAGGCATCCCCCTCGAAGGGGCTGATTGCCCCGGACTTTCCCTATCTTTCTATTGCGAAGGAGTATGAGGCAGCGGGGGCATCGGCCATCTCCTGCCTGACAGAGCCCTTTTATTTTCAGGGTTCGGATCAGTATCTGAAGGAAATCACAGACGGTGTCGGGATTCCGGTTTTGCGAAAGGACTTTACGGTCGATGAATATATGCTTTACCAGGCGAAGGCCTTCGGCGCCTCGGCGGTGCTTCTGATTTGCGCGATTCTCGATAAGGCGCAGCTTCGGGATTATCGGCAGATGGCGGAGGAGCTAGGGCTGGATGCGTTGGTGGAGGCCCATGATGAGGCCGAGGTCGAAATGGCACTGGATATCGGCGCACGGATCGTCGGTGTAAATAACCGGGATCTGAAGACCTTCCGAGTCGATATGCAAAATAGCATCCGGCTTCGAAATCTGGCCCCCAGGGAGGTGCTCTTCGTATCCGAGAGCGGAATCAAGGGGCCGGAGGAGATCGCTACCCTCCGGGATCATCAGGTAGATGCGGTGCTCATCGGCGAGACGCTGATGCGGAGTGCAGATAAGAAAGCGGAGTTGGAGCGATTGAATGGAAGCCCGCTGAAAAGATAAACCATCATTTTTTTTGCAGAGGGCGGCGCGAGGAGTGAAGGAATATGACAAAAATCAAAATCTGCGGCCTGAAACGGCTCGAAGATATCGAGGCGGTCAATGAGGCGGGTTCCGATTTTGCGGGCTTCGTGATCGAAGTACCGAGAAGCCGCAGGAATGTAAGCGCGGAACAGGTGCGATGGCTTGTGAAAAATCTGTCAAATGAAATCCGGGCTGTGGGTGTCTTTGTCAATGCACCGGCAGAGCAGGTGGCAGAGCTTTTAAATGAAGGAACCCTGGCTCTCGCACAGCTGCACGGTGCGGAGGATGCGGCCTATATCCGGAAGCTTCGGGATCTGACTGACAAGCCGCTGATCCAGGCTTTCTCGATTCGGACAAAGGCAGATATCGAGCGGGCACTGGAAAGCAGCGCCGACTATCTGCTGCTCGATCAGGGAGGCGGAGGCACCGGGGAGTGCTTCGACTGGTCTCTGGTGCCGAAGCTTACAAGACCATTTTTCCTGGCGGGAGGCCTCGGGGCAGACAATCTCGAGGAGGCGATCCGCAGGGTCAGCCCCTGGGCAGTGGACTTAAGCAGCAGCCTGGAGATCGATGGACAGAAGGATCCGGCGAAGATCCGGGAAGCGGTGGAGCTGGTACGAAGGTTGGCTCTGAACAGTTACGAAAAAAGCTAAAAAGTTGCCCTGTGCCGGAAGCGCACAGGCGATGACAGGAGGAACAACATGTCGAAGGGAAGATTTGGAATCCACGGAGGCCAGTATATTCCGGAAACCTTGATGAATGCAGTCATCGAGCTGGAGGAGGCCTATAACCATTATAAAGACGACCCGGAATTTAACCGGGAACTGACGGAGCTTTTGAATGATTATGCAGGGCGCCCGTCGAGACTTTACTATGCGGAGCGCATGACGAAGGATCTCGGCGGAGCAAAGATCTATCTGAAGCGGGAGGATTTAAACCATACCGGCGCCCATAAGATCAACAATGTCCTGGGACAGGTGCTGCTGGCAAAGAAAATGGGCAAGACCCGGGTCATCGCGGAGACCGGTGCCGGTCAGCACGGCGTCGCGACGGCGACGGCAGCGGCCTTGATGGATATGGAATGCGAGGTCTTCATGGGGAAGGAGGATACGGAGCGGCAGGCCCTGAATGTCTACCGGATGCGGCTGCTGGGCGCAAAGGTCCATGCAGTCACCAGCGGCACGGCGACCCTGAAGGATGCGGTATCCGAGACGATGCGGGAATGGACGAACCGGATCGCCGACACCCATTATGTCCTGGGCTCCGTCATGGGTCCCCACCCATTTCCGACGATTGTAAGAGATTTCCAGGCTGTCATTTCGAAGGAGACGAAGCAGCAGATCCTCGAGAAGGAGGGACGGCTGCCGGATGCGGTGCTGGCCTGCGTCGGCGGCGGCTCGAATGCCATCGGAAGCTTTTATCATTTTATCGGGGATCCGGATGTACAGCTGATCGGCTGCGAGGCAGCGGGACGGGGCGTTCATACGGCGGAGACCGCAGCGACCATCGCGACAGGGCGCCTCGGAATCTTCCACGGCATGAAGTCTTATTTCTGTCAGGATGAGTACGGCCAGATCGCACCGGTTTACTCGATCTCGGCGGGTCTCGATTATCCCGGAGTCGGACCGGAGCATGCCCACCTTTATGACATCGGCCGGGCGCAATATGTACCGGTGACGGACGATGAGGCGGTCGATGCCTTTGAATATTTATCCAGAACGGAGGGCATCATTCCGGCCATCGAGAGTGCCCATGCGGTAGCCTATGCAAGAAAGCTGGCGCCGACGATGAGAAAGGATCAGATCATCGTCGTCACGATATCCGGAAGAGGTGATAAGGATTGTGCGGCCATTGCCCGCTACAGAGGGGAGGATCTTCATGAGTAAAAAGATAGCAGATGCATTTGCAAGCGGAAAAGCGTTTATCCCGTTTATCACCAGCGGTGATCCTTCCCTGGAGGTGACGGAGCAGCTGGTCTATGCCTGCGAGGAGGCAGGGGCGGACATCATCGAGCTCGGCATTCCGTTTTCCGATCCGACGGCGGAGGGGCCGGTGATTCAGGCAGCAAATATGCGGGCACTGGCAGGCGGCGTCACGACGGACAAGATCTTTGCCATGGTGGAGCGGATTCGGAAAAAGACGGAGATTCCACTGGTCTTCATGACTTATGCGAATGTGGTCTTTTCTTATGGAAAGGGTACGGAGGATTTTGTCCGGAGAGCCGCGGAGGTCGGCATCAATGGCTTGATTCTGCCGGATGTACCCTTCGAGGAAAAGGAAGAATTTGACAGTCCCTGCCGCAAGTACGGGCTGGACTTTATCTCGCTTATCGCGCCGACCTCCCACGATCGGATCAAGATGATCGCGAAGGAGGCCAGTGGCTTCGTCTACTGTGTCTCGTCTCTGGGTGTCACCGGAACGAGAAGCGAGATTACCACCGATATCGGAGCCATGGTGAAGCTGGTGAAGGACGTAAGTGACATTCCCTGCGCAGTGGGCTTCGGTATCTCGACTCCGGAGCAGGCAGCGAAGATGGCCGCCCTGTCCGACGGCGCCATCGTGGGTTCTGCCATTGTGAAGCTCTGCGGAGCCTACAAGGAGGACTGCGTGCCGAAGATCCGGGAGTACGTGAAAGCGATGAAGGACGCGGTGCGGGAAGCGTGATGAGCGCCTGAGAGGGATGGGGTTCCGGCTAAGTCTATTATGCACGGGTGCTCCAAAACGCGCCATCTACTTTTGTCTAAGACGTAAGTCATGCAGGCTTGAACGGTTTCCGCACCCGTGCAATCTATAGCTTCCGCCGGCATGAACTCCCACACGGCACGTCATGATCGAGTGTGCCAGAAACAGCGAACACCCGGGCGCCGTCAACTTACCAACAACGAAAAAAAGAGAATCCTGTCTCACAGGATTCTCTTTTTTTATGCGAAAAGTATTATGTTTCTTCCAACTCTAAATAGAATTCCGCCAGCGCCAGCGCCTTCTCGACCCGTTCTGCGGGATAGCGGTCCGTCAGAGCCAGCAGGCGGCTCTGCAGCTCCTGGGTCTCCGAAGGCAGTTCCCCAAAAAGAAGAAAATCCACCGTGACATGCCCAAGCTTCGCTGCCTGGGCAAGAATCTCCAGGGTAGGAAGGCGCTTGCCGGACTCGATCAAAGCCAGATAAGAAGGAGAAATAAAAAGCATATCGGCAAAAGCATACTGCGTAATCTGAAGTTTTTGACGGAGCAGCCGGATGCGGCTGCCGATGGATCCAGAATCAAGGGCATAGTAAGATGACATGCAAAATCCTTTCCTAAATATAACTGCACAGGTACCTGCTCAGCACCTTCGCAGTGACTCCTAAGGAAATGCTTATTTAATCAGCATTTCCTTAAACAACATTCTGAGCTTTTGACCCTGATATCCTCTCATTATAGGCTTTGGCGGGAAAATAATATTTGCAAATAGTGAATAATAAATTGACAAATGGTAAATGTAACCATAGAATAGGAAATATAGGAAATCGTTGCATAAATATGTAACAAGCTGTAATCAAAATGGAAATTCGATTACGAAAAAAAACAAATGGAGGAAATGTTATGAAACGAATGAAAAAGATGCTTTCATGGCTGGCTGTTCTTTGCCTTTGCCTGTCCATGAGCATGACGGCACTTGCTTCGTCGGCAGCGGATGCGACGCCGGCCGTAGCAGAAGCGAGACAAGGTGTTCTGCAGATCTGGCTGTACTATGTAGACAGCAACGGCCAGGAGCACAAGATCCAGAGCGGAAGCGGCTTCCTGATCGGTGCAGCCTCCGGAGCTACTACCGTGATTACGAACTATCACGTAGTCAGTCTGAGCAATGATGATAAGAAGCAGCTCTCCGAGATCTACGGCGTGGATTTCTTCAATAATAATGCGATCACCCTGAAGGTCAAGGTAGTCGTAAAGCGTGACGTCGAGGTAGAGGCAACTTATGTAAACGGAAGTGAGCAGACCGACTTCGCGATCCTGGAGCTCTCCCAGGCGATCTATGACCGCTCCCCGCTGAAGCTGGGCGACAGCTCCGGCCTCGTAGAGACCCAGAATATCTACGCCCTGGGCTTCCCGACAGCGGCATCCGTAAACCAGGATGATCAGGTCTATACCAGCGATGATGTCACCATCACCAACGGTATCATCGGAAAATTCCAGCAGGTCAACAACATCGATTTTGTCCTGCATAACGTAAGCCTGGGTCACGGCAATTCCGGCGGACCCCTGGTAGACTCCAACGGAGCAGTCATCGGTGTCAATACCATGTATACCGACGTAGACAATGCTTCCAATTACTACTACTCCATCGCTATCAATGAGATCGCGGAGGTACTGAATGCTCTCGGCATCACCTATGAGAAGGCAGACGGAAGTGCCGCGGTCGATACGGCAGAGCCCGCAGAGACGACGGATACCACCGCTGTAGATACGGAAAGCGCGGAAGCCACCGAGACCGAAGCAACGGATGTAACCGATATTCCGACGACAGATGTGACGGCTGATGCAGCGGAGACCACGGCAGTCGTAGAATCCGAAGGACCGAATATGCTCCTGATCGGCGGCATCGCAGCGGCAGTAGTAGTCCTGATCGTCATCATCGTAGTCGTGATCGCGGCATCTAAGAAAAAGAAGCCCGCTCCGGCTCCCTATACAGCTCCGACCCCGACCCCGGGCCCGGCTCCGGCGCCGAAGCCCATGTATACCCCGAACAGCGGAAATGGAAGCTCTGTGACCTTCGCGACGATGCCGGTAGACAGCGGCGCAGGTGAGACCAGCGTCCTCGGCGCAGGCGCAGGCGAGACCAGCGTCCTCGGAGGCGGCGCAATGCAGCCCACCGCGACCCTGACCCGCCGCAAGAACGGCGAGAGTGTCCGGATCACCAAGCAGCTCTTTACCATCGGTAAGGAGAGACAGAAGGTAGACTTCTGCATCCCGGATAATACATCCATCAGCCGAACCCATGCGAATATTCTTTGCAAGGGCGGCATATATTATATCGTAGACAAGAATTCTACGAACTTTACCTTCGTAAACGGCAATAAGATCGCGGCCAACGAGGAGACAAAGCTGAACTCCGGAGACAAGATCAAGCTGGCAGACGAAGAGTTCGAGTTCCGGATCTGATAAGGGAAACGCTGACCTAATCAGCATTTCCTAAGAAAACGGGTGCCTGCTCCCTGACGGAGCAGCTGCGAAAATGGATAAGACTCACAGCAGAGCCCTCTGCTGTGAGTACTTATCATTTCATTTCATGGATGAGGGGTTATGAATTTTAAAATTGCGACATGTACCGACAAGGGTATCAAAAAGGATACCAATCAGGATTCTCTCCTGATCAAGGTCGCCCAGACGGAATATGGGAAAATTTTACTGGGTGCCGTCTGCGACGGAATGGGCGGACTGGCGAAGGGAGAATTGGCCAGCGCCACGGTGATCCGGATGCTTTCCGGATGGTTTGAGGAAGAATTCCCGGAGCTCTTATATCGGGGCCTCAGCAGGGAGAGCCTGCAAAGAAGCATCGAAGAGCTGATTTACCGGGCAAATGATAAGATCAGTGCCTACGGACGGGCACTGCATGTGGGAATGGGAACGACCATGGTCCTGCTTTTGATCGTGGACCGTGTTTATTATATTGTAAATATAGGAGACTCGCGCATCTACGTGATGCGGGAGAACTTTACGCAGCTGACGAAGGATCAGACCTTTATCCAGCGCGAGATGGATGAGGGGCGGATGACCTGGGACGAGGCCCGAAGGGATCCGAGAAGAAATGTCCTTCTTCAGTGCATCGGAGCCTCGGAGGTCATTGTGCCGGATTACTATACGGGCAATATTGATCCGGGCAGCATGTTTCTTCTTTGCAGCGACGGCTTTCGCCATGTGCTGGCTCAGGAGGAGCTCTATGAATATCTGAATCCGTTTCGGTTATTTAACGAGGAGATGATGAAGGAGACTCTGGAGCAGCTGGTGGAATTGGTGAAATACCGTCAGGAAACCGACAATATCTCGGCAGCCCTGGTACGGGTAGATTAGGAGGAAGCGATGCTGGAAATAGGTTCATTGGTAGACGGAAAGTACCGTATCCTCCGGAAAATCGGACAGGGCGGTATGAGCGTCGTCTATATGGCCATCAATGAGCGGGTCAATAAGACTTGGGCCATCAAGGAAGTGCGAAAGGACGGCGTTTCGAATTTTGATGTAGTCAAGCAGGGGCTGATCGTCGAGACCGATATGCTGAAGCGTCTCGACCATCCCCATTTGCCAGGTATCATCGACGTCATCGACGGCGACGGCTCCTTCCTCATCGTCATGGATTATATCGAGGGTCAGACCCTCAGCAAGATCCTGGAGGATTACGGACCGCAGCCCCAGGAGAGCGTCATTGACTGGGGCAAGCAGCTCTGTGACGTACTGGGCTATCTCCATTCGAGAAAGCCGCCGATCATCTATCGGGATATGAAGCCCTCGAATGTCATGCTGAAGCCGGACGGCAATATCGTTCTCTTCGACTTCGGTACGGCGAGGGAATACAAGCTGTCGAGCCAGGAGGATACGACCTGCCTCGGAACGAGGGGCTATGCGGCGCCGGAGCAATACGGTGGCCACGGCCAGACCGATGCCAGGACAGATATCTATTGCCTGGGGGCGACTCTCTATCACCTCCTGACGGGACACAATCCGAGCCTCCCGCCCTATGAGATGAAATCCATCCGGGACTGGGATCCGAACCTCTCGGTGGGGCTCGAGTACATTATCCAGAAATGCACCCAGCCAAATCCTCTGGAGCGCTACCAGTCCTGCGCAGAACTGATGTACGCCCTGGAGCATCCCTTCCTGGACGATATCCGCTATCGGAAGGAGCAAAAAAGCAAGTTTATCAAGTTTGCGGTGCCGGCCTCGCTGGCCGTCGTCCTGGGTCTTAGCTCCGCGGTCTTTCGCGGACTGGAGACCTCGACGACGAAGAACAGCTACGACACCTACCTGACGGCGGCCAGGAATTCGACGGTCAAGGAGGATGAGATCGAGAACTATCGAAAGGCCATCAACCTTGATCCGGGCAAGGAGGAAGGATATCTCGGACTTTTGAAGGACTGCTTCCTCGATGACAATGTACTGACCTCCCAGGAGAGTGAGGAGCTTCGAAGCATCCTGATCGCCGAGGGCAATGGCAATGAGACCAACGAGGCGGTCTTCAAGAAGAATCAGGAGGGCTACGACAGCTTCGCCTACGAGGCAGGCGTCGCCTATTACTATTATTTCGAAGAAGAGGGCAATAAGAAAAATGCCAAGGGCTATTTCGAGACGGCAGCCGCCTCGAAGTATCTCGAGTCGAAGCAGGTAGAGCGGGCGAAGCGCCTGTATACCATCTCGAATTATTATTCCCGCATCGGTATTGCCGATGAGACCGGAGATGCCACCGTTACCTACCGGGATTACTGGAACGACCTGGTATCCTTATCCTCCGGCAATCTCGTCGAGACGGACAATGAGCGGACAGCCCTGATCATGTACCTGGAGCTGGCGACCCAGATCGTCTCCCGGGCAGCGGACTTTAAGAAGGACGGTGTCACGAAGGAAGAGATGACGGCACAGCTAGCGAATATCCGGGAGCATCTGCAGACGGATTTCGGTAACGTCAGCGCAGGAAACCAGGCCGCCGTGCAGGAGCAGCTGAACAGGCTTCAGGAGGCCCTGACCCAGGCGGATCGGATGATTCAGTCGGCCTTCGGACAGGCAAGCCAGATACAGGAGGTGGAGTGATGGAAGCGATTACCCAAAGAATAGCCCTGTATCATCATCTGTTTCTGGGCTGCCTCATCGCGGCGGTGATTTGTCTCGTCATCGCGGTGACGGTCTTCTTCCTTTTAGATATTCGGGAGGTCATCGGCTATCTCTCCGGAAGCCAGAGACGAAAGAAGGTCCGGGAGATGGAGAGCGCATCGGCTCAGAGCGGCCGCCTCTTAAAGGAGCGCTCGTCGATGTCCTATGTAGCCAGAGAAATGAAGCAGGATATGGGCGTCAGACAGCCGGCGATGCCGGGAGCGAGAAAGGTCGAGCATGTCGTAGAGGAGGCTCCGACGGCGCCGATGCAGCAGGAGATACCGACGGCACCACCCCAGACGATGGAAGCGGAGACGCCTACGGATATCCTAAAGGAGCCGTCCGGGGAAATGGAGACGAGCCTTCTGAAGACAGAGACAGCACAGACCCAGGAGAGTCCGCCCGTCGAAGAGCGGGAGGATGGTTCCACCGAGGTTCTGGGAGAAGCAGAGACCCGGAAGGGAATGTTTCGGATCGAGCGGGAGATCCTGCTGATTCATACAGAAGAAGTGATGTGATAATGTTTTAGAATTGCGGGAGCTGCATAGCAGCGGAGCAATTCGTAGATATCATACGAATATAAAAACAATGTAGGAGGAGAAAGTGATGAGAGAAAGGAAAGTCTGGAAAGACGCGAAGCGTGTCCTGGCCCTGGTGCTGGCCTTCGCGCTGTTCTGGAGCAGCTGGTCGGGATATGATATCTCGCTGAAAGCGGCTGGGGAGATACCAAAGCTTGAGGTGACGTTGAATAGCTCAGAGACAGAGTATACCGGAAGCGAGATCAAATTTCCGGAAGTAACTGTGAAGGCTTATGTTGAAAATAGTGATGGAAGCAATACGGAAAAGACAGAACTGACTGCGAATACGGATTATTCGATTTCGTGGCTTAAGGGATCAAATTATTCGAGTATAGCTACATCAATCAAGGATGTCGGAACTTATAGGTGCCTTGTGCAAGGAAAGAGCACTGTATACAGTCAGAGCACCCAATATGCAGATTTTACTGTCAATGCGAGATCTCTGACAGATAATTCGCCAACCATTACCCTGAGCAAGAACGGGACAGCTATAGAAGGCAATTCCGTCATCTATACCGGTAATGAAAAGGATATCACTGTAACCGTCAAGGATGACTTAGGAAATGTACTGCAGGAGAATACCGATTACACCTTGTCCTGGGCTAAGGATAGTGCCGAGGTAACGGAGATCAAGGATTGCGGAACCTACACGGCGACCATCACCGGACAAGGAAACTATACCGGCACTGCAACTGCGACTTTAACTGTGGCATACGGGACGAGCGAGAACTATTACGTGGAACCGGAGTCTACGCTGGTGCTTAGAACGGAAACTGAGCCGGCGGTATATCCGGGAAGTGTGGAGTTAAAAGCTAAAGATGGTTATGGAATCAGTACAGAGCCGGGTGGAGACTTTGGTGAAAGCGTAACAATTACACAGAATGATACAAGTCCAAAAAAGATCTATACACAGAATAGATCTACAAACGAGATTTCAGAGAACGAGTTTTCATTTAAAATCGACGATACCACACCGGAAATTAGTGAGGTAAAAGTATCCGATGAGAACGCCTGGACCCAGTCCAAGACCGTAACGGTAACCAGTACTGGCGCGACCTATGGTCTCTATTATTCAGTCGGCGAAAATAGTACTCTGAAGGGGCTGGAAGAGTCAAATCAGGTCATCGCACATCCGGATCAATTACAAAATCTGACTCAGATAGAAAGTGACAACAGTGGTTCTTCCTTCGTGGTCAACGACGAGATTGGTGAAAACGGGAAGAGCTACTATATCTATGCCGTCAGTAATGGAGGTCATTTTACCAAGAAAGAAGTGACCGTCAGCAAGATCGACACGACGGCACCGACGCTCACGATCTCCTGCCCAGATCATTTTGACGACACATATTACTGGAAAAATTCGGAAGCATTAAAACTCAATGTAACAGTGCAGGAAAACGGAAGTGGATTCACCGATAGCAGTGCTTTGAAAATCACCTCGGGGAATAATTATTACTATACTACACCGCTCAAGAACGCAGGCGAGAACTGGACCAAAGAAATCAGCTTAACTAAGGCCCTTACCTATTCTATCGAGGTAACCGACCAAGCCGGAAATACCGCGTCCCAGTACATCACCGTCAAGCAAGATACCGACACTCCCAGTGTCTCCATCGGTGATTTGGAACCGGAAACAGATAAAAAGGAGTACCATAATCGCAATCTGAAAACTGTCATCTGGTGGACCAACGGCGATTCCCTGACTGCCCCATTGACCGTCAGCGAGGAACCTGCCGATTCTGCATCAGAGCAGTCTCCCTATATCCTGAAGGTCAGCAAAAATCAGGATATGTCGGGTGCAGAGACCATAGATACAGATAATGGGGAAGCAACTTATTCCTGCGCAGTATCCGAAGAGACGACAAAGCAGAACGGCTACGAAACCTATTACTTCCAGGTAACCGACTATGCCGGCAACAAGAGTAATGTCCAGTCCGTAAACGTAGCCTGCGACAAGACCGCTCCGACGATCACCAGCATTACCTTCCCCCAGGACAAGAATGGTGACGGCTGGTTAAACACTGCCGAGCTGAAGACAGAGGAAAATTCAAACGGTCTGGTAGGCCTGGATGTCAAGGCAGCCGATGGTGAGAATTCGGTAGGAATTAATGTTATCGGCATCGCGTACAGCATCGATGGCGGTACAAACTGGAAACGTATCAGCGACAGTAAAGAAGACAATGGTGTCTACAGCATTGCCACCCAGGAGAACGAGGACAGCCGCAGCTACAACTGGGAAGTAAAGGTGACAGACCTTCTGGGTAACGAGGCGGAGCTTGCTCCGGGGACGCAGGCACAGGTAGACACGACTGCCCCGGAGACCACGGCTTATATCAAGTTTGCGACGGATGCAGCCGGAGAGAACGATGAAGATGTCGGAACGAAGACGGACAGCTCCTGGACCAGCAAGATCCGGAACCTGGTAACGACCACCTGGAACAAGATCTGGGGCAAGAATACGGTCGAGTTCGAGCTTTACCTGCAGGATGCCACCTCCGGCATGGATGGGGTGACCCTGACTTATGAGGGAGATGGCAAGGAAACAACACTTTCTACTGCTGAGAAAACCCTGACCAAGGTAGAGGGCCTCAAAGCCTTTAGAGAAGGCGATGCGGATGCAACAGAGATCCAGTCCCAGGATCCGGCCGAGGGCTATACCGTTTATAAAGGTAAGATCACAGTCGGTAGCGAAGAAACCCTGAAAATCAGCGATTTTCAGATCACGAGCATGACCGACGTGGCCGGAAATAAACAGACCAAAGCCCTGATAGAGGGCGGCGGAAACTTCATTTATCTGGACGCTGTGGCACCGAAGCTTACGGAGGTTTCCGTAGACGGAAACTCCGTGGCAGAAAAAGAGATCTATTTTTATCAGGATCAGATACAGGTGAAGCTTGCCATCGAGGAGCGCTTCTTCAAGGACGGCGCGACCAAACCTACCGTGCTCCTTTCCAAAAAGGCCAGCACCGACAGCACATTCCCGGACGGGGAGGAGCAGGAGCAGAACTGGACAAAGGAAAATGGCGACGTCTATACGACCTACGTTACCCTGCCGGCAGGAGAGGCAGAGGAAATCGAGTATCAGATTCAGCTCGCCTACAGCGATCCGTCGGGCAACGTCCTGGAGGGAGCTGCCAATATCAACGGTGTGACAGACGGTATCTATACCGGCAAGACCATCGTCATTGACAACCGGGCGCCTCAGCTTTTGGACTATTCGGTTGTCAATGAATCGACAGGTTATGCCTTTGACGATGCTGATGTATATGAGAATCAAGAGGGAGATGACCTGACCGTCTCCTTCATCCTGGATGACAATGCCTCCTATATCGATAAAGAAGGTGCAAAGCTTCTGGTGGAGGTCTATGAAAAGAGCGAAAACGGAAATGCCGACACCCTGATGGCAAGCTCGAATAAGGACGCGGATGTCGAGACTCTGGATGTAGAGAGAACGCCTAAAAGCAGCGGTTCCGGTAATCGCTCCTTCGAGTACACTTTCGGCTTCGACGGCACCGAAACCTGCGAGAATGCTTATTATGTGAAGCTTTCCTATCAGGACGCAGCAGGAAACCTGCTGACAGCTTATGATTTTACGATCGAGGAGGGCACCTATACCTCCGAGAGCTATATCCTGGATCATGTAGCCCCGAAGATCGACATTACCTTCAACGAGGCTTATCAGGTAACCGACGGCGACAGCAAGACCATTTCCGAGAAGCAGCCCAAGGCAGGTGACGGATATACCGCTTACTATGGCGCTGCAGAGGGTAAGGTAGAACTAACTGTCAAGATTACAGAGAAATACCTAATGCTGGAGGACAACGGCGAGGCAGCAGATTATCTCCTGACGGTCAATGGCGAAAAGCAGGATATGACCTTTACGAAGTCCGGCAATATCTATACTGGCGTCCTGACTCTGGAGGAGGAAGGCGACTATTACGTATCCATTTCCTATCAGGATACGGCAAAAAATAAAATGACCGCCGGCGATACCGTAGAGGGCGGAATCGTGACGGACGGCAAATATACCAGCTCAAAGCTGATTCTCGATACCACCGCACCGGCTCTGACCACCGCCTATAGCGTAGACGCAGTCAACCAGAATGGCGCAAGAAAGTATTATAACGAAGATACCGTACTGAGCGTACTGGTCAAGGATCAGAATATCCGCTATAAGGAGCTAAAAGATGTCCTGGCGACCATGACGGCGACGGATATCGACGGAGCTGCCATTGACGGTACAAAGGCTCAATCTGTCATCGAAGCCATCGACGAATATGGCACAGCCAGAGGAAGCTGGCAGGTAGACTTGCCCTTAAGCGACGAGGCAAATTATACCTTCCCGATTGCCTATACCGACCTGGCAGGAAACCGGACGGAGATCGACAGCGAGTTGGCCACCGTCGACAAGACCGAGCCGAGTCTGGAGTTCAGCTACTCCATCAAGGATCCCATCAACTATCTGCCCTTTGGCTGGTTCTTCAGCAAGGAGAAGATGACCATTACCGCTTCCTCCAAGGATGCGACAGCCGGTATCCAGTATATTATTTTTACGGTAACGGATGAGAACGGCAAGGTAACGACGAAGACAAAAGAAGTAAAGCCCGCAGCCAGCGGAAGCTATGAGGTCACGATTCCTCTGGAAACCTCGGATTTCAAGGGCACTGTGAAGGCTGAGGTACGGGATTGGTCCACCAACAGCACATCTCAGACCAGAAACCATGTCGTAGAGGAGTCCGGCAGACATGCCGGCAGCGGCAGCGCTACGGTAACGACGATTACGAAGCCCAGCCGTACCGTCAAGGGTGTAGACTACTACAATACCGATGTAGCCTTCCGCCTGACCCTGCAGGATAGCTACTCCGGCCTTCGTAACTGGAAGTATACGGCAGGCAGCAAGCTGAGCGGAACCAAGGATTATGCCGCAGAGGCAGGCACCGACTTAAGTGCCGCTCCGACCAAGAACGTCACCTACAAGTACGAGGAGGAGATGACCCTCACAGGCAAGGACAATGACCAGAACGACGTACAGGTATTGGCAAGCTATACCGACAATACCGGACGTACCGGTCAGGTAGAGCAAAAATACAACATCGATATCACGAAGCCGACGATCCAGGTAGAGTACGACCTGAACAGCCCGATCAACGGTAGATACTATAACCAGGTACGTACCGCCACCGTCACCATTACGGAGCGGAACTTCGATCCGGCGGATGTCGAGTTCAAGATCACCAATACCGACGGTAAGATGCCGTCCATCAGCTCCTGGAGCACCTCCGGCAGCGGCAATGATACCAAGCACGTCTGCAAGGTCGTATTCAGCGACGACGGAGACTATACCTTTACCTTGAGCTTCCAGGATCTGGCAGGCAATAAGGCAGATTATACCCGCAAAGATGACTTTACCATCGACCGAACCAAGCCGGAATATACCGTAACCTGGGACAACAATTCCTATCTGAACGGTTACTATTACGCGCAGGCCCGGACCGCAACCATCGATGTGCTGGAGCACAACTTTGACGCAGCCCTGGTGAATGTCCTGATCACGGCGGCAGGCGATGCCACCGGCAAACCGGCCCTGTCCGGCTGGACCACCAACGGCGACCACCATATCGCTCGGGTGACCTTCTCGGCTGACGGTGATTATACCTTCGATATCGAGGGCAAGGATCTGGCAGACAATCTTTTTGCGGACTACGAGACCGAGCACTTTGTCGTAGACCAGACCGCACCGGAGCTGGAAATCTTTGACATTGAAAATTATTCCGCTAACAACGACGTCGTGAGGCCGGGTATCCGCTACCGCGATACCAACAACGATGTCAACGGCGCATCCATTTCCATGAAGGGATTCAAGAACGGCATCGTCGAGATGAACGGCAGCCGGACCCAGACAGCCAACGGCATGGAGCTGAAGCTGAATGACTTTGCCCATACCCAGGATATGGATGATATGTATACCATGGAGGCCAGCGTCACCGACCTGGCAGGAAATACCAGCGAAGACAGCGTAGTCTTCTCCGTCAACCGCTTCGGTTCGGTCTATACCTTCGATGAGGATACCGACAAGCTGGTGGGAGAAAATGGAAAATATTATACCAATGAGGCGCAGGATCTCGTCGTCATGGAAACCAACGTCGACACGCTGGAATTCAAGGAGATCACGAACAACCGCAACGGTCAGCTGGTAACCATGGAAGAGGGAACCGATTATCAGGTACAGGAAAGCGGTTCCGAGGTCAGCTGGAAGCAGTATACCTATACCCTGGACAAGGAGAACTTCGAGGAGGAAGGAACCTACCTTCTGACGATTTATTCCGAGGACCGGGCGACCAATACCTCGGACAACAATACCAAGGGCAAGAAGATCGAGTTCGTTATGGACAAGACCAGCCCGAGTATCTTGATTTCCGGTGTCGAGAACAACGGCCAGTACCGCGAGAATGAGCGGAAGGTAACTCTGGATATCGAGGATAATGTAAGACTGAAGGAGGTCAAGGTGACCATTGACGGTCAGGAGACCACCTACAGTGCTGCCGATGTCGAGAAGGGCGACGGAAAGCTCATCGTGACCGCAGGCAGTGCAAACCATTGGCAGACCATGTCCGTCACCGCTTATGATGCGGCGGGCAATGAGAAAACGACAGAGGAGATCCGTTTCCTGATTACCTCGAACCTCCTGGTGCAGTTCTATATGAATAAGCCGCTGTTTTACGGTGTATGCGCAGGCGTTCTGGTATTGGGCGGCGGCCTGATCTGGTTCGTGATTGCCAAGAGAAAGAAAAAAGAAGAGGAAGAAGAACAGGCGAAGGGCTAAGGCCAAACGCCGGAAAGGAGCCGCCGCTATCGAGAAAATCGTTGCGGCGGCTTTCTGTAAAGAAATGAGATTTTTCGCCCGTGCGAGTCGGCAGGAGCCGTCCCCGGCGGGGCGCCCGCAGCTGCTCGCGTCGGAACATTGCTGGAATTGCGTAAATTTGTTAGGCGTCGTAACCGAACTCTTGGGTTGTGTACATTCGCCAGATGGACACTTCCGCCCGGGTGTCCGTTGGTTCCGCACACTCTAGGATTCCTTAGCCTAGTGGGAGTAACATGCCGGCTCCAGCTAAGTATATTATGCACGGGTGCTCCAAAACGCGCCATCTACTCTTGTCTAAAGCTGCAGTCATGCAGGCTTGGACGGTTTCCGCACCCGTGCAATCTATAGCTTCCGCCGGCATGAACTCCCACACGGCACGTCATGATCGAGTGTGCCGGAACCAGCGAACACCCGGGCGGAAGTGTCCAGCTGTCGAATGAACGCAAGCCGTCTAAAGAGTTCGGGGACGATGCCAACAAATTCGCAATGGAAGCACGTTCCGCCGCGAGCAGCTGCGGGCACCCCGCCGGGGACGGCTCCTGCCGGCTCGCACGGGCAGAAAGTATGCATAAAGGAGTACGAAAGATGCCGCAACAAGGAGAAATACTGGGCGGGACGTATGAGATCTTAGGAGAGCTGGGGGCCGGCGGCGTCGGCGTCATCTACCTGGCCTGGCACCGGAACCTGGGGAAATATGTCGTCGTCAAAAGGATCCGGGAAAACTTCCTCGGCGTCTTGAACGAGCGCGGCGAGGCCGATATCCTGAAAAAGCTGCATCACAGCTACCTGCCCCAGGTCTACGATTTCCTGCAGATCGGACGAGATGTCTATACCGTGATGGAATATATCGAGGGTCATGACCTGCAATACTATCTGAAGCAGGGCTACGGCTTCGGGCAGGAGACGATCCTCCTCTGGCTTTCGGAGCTCGCCGAGGTCTTAGGCTACCTCCATGCGCGGGGAATCCTACATCTCGATATCAAGCCCGCAAATATCATGGTAACGCCGGAGGGCCATATCTGCCTCATCGACTTCAACGTCTCCCTGGCGGAGGACGAAAGCAGCGTCAAGGGCTATACCCTCCCTTACGCCTCCCCGGAGCAATGCCGGATGGAGGCCGTCGACGGCCGCTCGGACATCTACAGCCTGGGCGTCGTCTTTGCGGAGCTGATGGAGGGCGGCAATTATCCGGACAACCTCTGGAAAATCATAAGAAGGATGGAGGAGCCGGAGAAGGAAAAGCGCTATGCGACTGCCGCCAAGCTCCTGCGCGCCATCGAGTGGGAGACAAGAAGCCGGGCAGAAAAAAAGACCCTGGGGATCGTCTTCTACGGAATGCTGGGCGCGGTCTGCATGATGATCCTGGCTCTTGGCATCCTGCTCTACCGAAACAAAAGTTATGTAAACCAGAAAACCAGAGAGGCGATTCAGCAGGAGGATACCTACCTGGCTGCCCTGTGTCAGAAGGGCGAGTACGAGGAAGCCTATGAAAGCGCCGTCAGCTTTTGCAATACCGAGGCCGGTGCCCTCGAAAAGCTACCCGGCGCCTACGAAAGCATCCGGGAAAAGCTCGTCGACGCCTGTGTCGGGGAAGGGCGCTACAGCGAGGCAAGGTTCTATCTTTCGGAGCTTCTGGAGGGTGAGGAAAAGGCCGTATATCAGAGAAAACTGGCCATTACCCTGGCCTATCTGGGGGAATACGAGGCGGCAGAAGCAGCACTAACAAGGGCAAAGGCTCTGGGAGATTCCGAGGAGGAGCTGACGAAGATCCGCGCAGAGATCAAGGCCTCGGAAGGAAAGTACGGCGAGGCGGCAGCCCTATATGAGACGCTTCCCGAGGATACGGGCACCCTTCGAAGAAAGGCCAGCCTTTCCCTCCTGGAGGCAGAAAAGGGCGAGGCAGGCAGTGGAACCTATGCCGAGCAGGCAGCCGGCTATTACGAGAGGCTGGCGGCTAAAAGCTGTGCGGGTTTTACGGACGAGCTGAATCTGGTCAGCGCCTGGTGCCTTTGCGGAAAGACCGAAAAGGCAATCCAGGTCCTTCGAGGAATGGAGAGTACCTATCCGGAGCGCTATGAGGTCTATCTGACCTTAGGGATCCTGCGCTACAACCAGGAAATGAAAAAGACTCTTGCCGAGCGCGATCTAAGCGAGGCCAGGAGCCTGGCGGAAAAAGCCGAAAAGCTGTACGAGAATACAGGGGCAGCCTCAGACGACGAAAAGCTTTCGGAGCTGCTGGAACTGACAAAAGAAAAGTAAGTGAGTGGGGAGTAACTATGGAGGAGAACAAAGGCTTTCGCGGCCGTTATTTGCTGGGACTTGGAATCGTAGGAGGCCTGGCGGCCATCATTCTTGTGGGCATTTTGCTCTTTACCGGGGTAAAGGAGCAGCGATATAAGTCCGCCATCTCGACGGCGAATGCACACTATTCATCGGGCGATTATACCGGCGCCATCGCAGGCTATGAGGCTGCGATTCAGATCAATGCAAAAAAGGATACCGCCTATCTGAATCTGGCCACACTCTATATCGGCACAGGAGATTATGAGCAGGCCAATGCAGTGCTGACCAGGGGTCTGCAGGCGGCATCCACGGATTCCCTGCAGGCAAAAATGTCGACCCTGCAGACCTTGATCGGAACGACGGACGGAAAGAGCGGTACGAAGCTCTTATCAGCCGACGAGATCGAGGAAGCCGGCGCCGGGGCAGCGGTGGAAAATGCGATTTTCGATCGCGTCGCTTCCTATACTTATACCGAGTATTATCGGGATTTTGGGACACCGGCCTCCGCCAAGGTCAGTGGGAAGAAGGTAATCCTCTCCTACGAGTCCCAGGGCTTCTCTGCGATCTATTATGACCTGGAAAAGGAAAAGGTTCTGGACAGCGCCGGTCAGATGCCGGTGGCGACGGCGAAGCCGAACCAGGTACAGCATACCAGCCTTCGCAGCCTCTTTTCCACCGAAGGCGAAGAGTTTGCTCTGAGTAAGGCAAAGCTAACCGAACTCTTCGGGGAGGATATCAAGTTCTTTCAGAATTCGGATACAGGAAAATATTATGTCAGCGCCGAGTATAAGAAGTGTCGGCTGACGATGGAGACCGACGCCGACGGCAATGTCATCTCCGAGACGGCCTGGAATGCCCTGGAGCCTCTGAATCGCTCGAAGGACGAAGGTAGTGAAGAGGAGGCAGACGGAACCGCCAGCGGCTATGTACAGGATGCCGTGACGGGCTCGGGCATGAAGGCGACCTTAAAGATCCGGGCCAGAGGACGAAAGACCGGCGAAGTTATCAGTGAGCTGCAAAGCGGCACCGACGGCAATTATAACTATGCGGGCGCGGCCGGAAGCTATACGGCGGAGGTCAGTGCAGCCGGCTATATTACAGAATATCTGGACTTCGATGTCATCAAGGGACAGACCGTTACCGGAAAGAATATCGTCCTCTCGCCGGAGCTGGCAGCCGGAGAGATCCGCATCGTCCTGACCTGGGGCAGTAATCCCGCCGACCTGGACTCCCATGCGGAGGGAACCGGATCGAATGGAAGAAGTTTCCATATTTTCTTCGGAGACAGTGAGGCTGCCGACATCGGTAAGCTGGATGTCGACGACCGGAACGGCTACGGCCCGGAGACCATTACCATAACGGATACGAATGCAAACTTTACCTATTCTGTAATAGATTTTCTTGAGGAAGGAACCATGTCCTCCTCCGGTGCTACGGTAAAGGTCTATCTGCCGGGTGAATCAGGACCGAAGGAGTATCATGTACCCTCAGGCACCGGTGTGGAATGGGTGGTCTTCCAGTATAAGGACGGAGCGGTAAGCCCGATCGGACAGCTGAGGTAACAGAAAATGATGATTTTTGTATTCTTTGCGACGCTGGCAGTATTTGTGCATCTTTTGGTGCTCCTTATACGGATGCTTCGCCGGGACCGGAATTACAATCCGAATATCGTTATTCAGGATGGAAAAAAGGTGGGAAATGTGCCATCCGGTGAGCCAAGCCTCGTGAAAAACAACGGCAATACCACACTTCATTGATTACAAAGGAAAGGAGTCCGGCGCGGGATGGCAGGATGGTTCCTATTTCTGCTTCTGATCGAGCTTCTGTATTGGAGTCTCAGGCTCCGAAGGCAGCGGAAGAGGGAGAAGCAGATCAAAAAGACATTGTATCGATTGCTGGAGCAGACGATCCTGGAGCGGGCTCTGAAGAAGGGCATCAGCAATGAGGCAGCTGCCGGGGAGGTCATGAACCGGCGCTATCTCTATCTGGAATTTCCGGATACGAAGCCGCTGCTGGGAGCACTGTTTGACCTGCACCACAGCCTGACCATCGGAAGAGATGAGGAGAACAGGCTTTGTATCCGGGATGCAGGGGTTTCCAGACTGCATTGCAAGATCCGTGACGGCGGGGAGGCCCTGATCATACAGGATATGGGAACGGCGAACGGCACGAAGGTGCGCCGCTCCCTGTTCCAAACCTATTGTCTGAAGCCGGGAGAACAGATCTATCTGTACCCGGGAGACATGGTATCTCTGGGGATTTATCGCTTCCGCGTACAGACGTACGGAGGCTTTGAAGCAGTACGCTAAGGGGGAGAAAATGAAGCTTACGATTATGGCCTATGCTGCGAAGGGCTATCAGGAATTTCTGCTGCCGAACCTGGACAATGCGGATTATTCCATCAGCCTTGCGCCGGCGCTCTTCGGGCTTTCCGAGGAAGTCCGCATTTCCATGGAGGTGCTGGACGGAGCCTGGAGCTTTTGTGAAGAGAAACAATATTCCCTTCAAAGGAAGAATGGAGAAGAGGGAGCAGAGAAAAGTCTGCAGGATGGAGACGTATGGGAGCTGACCGCGCAGGGAAAAAGGATTGTCCTGATGGCTCTGGCGAACGATAGCTTTCCGCCGCTTTATCGGAAATACAGCCTTTCGGGGGTCAATCAGATCCAGATCGGAAAGGCAGACGACAACCATATCCGCTACGATTTTCAGGGCTATATTTCCGGAAACCATGCGGTCTTATTTCGAAGCGAGGGAGGATGGCGGATCCAGGACAACAGCAAAAACGGCACCTACCGAAACGGCCACCGGATCCAAGGACAGGAGGGCTTAAGCTTCGGAGATCAGCTGACCTTCTTCGGCCTTCGCCTCGTCTTTCTCGGAACCTGCCTTGCCCTCTGTACCGTCTCCGGGGAAGCTCGGGTGATGGAGGAAATCCTACATCCCCTTCCGCCGGTACGGCCGGTAAGCAGTGGAGAGCCGGAAAAGGAGCCGGAAAAAACTTACTTTAAGCGCTCGCCCCGTACCATCGAAAAAATCGAGACCGAGCCCGTGGAGATCGAAGGTCCGCCGCCTCTGCAGAACCAGAAAAAGAGACCGCTCCTTCTGACGATTGGGCCGAGCCTTACGATGGCGCTGCCGATGCTGATGGGCTGCATGATGACCCTGACGGCAGCGGGCTCAAGCGGAAGCGGCAGGGGTCTTTCGATGTTTGCCGGCATTTTGACGGCTCTGACCTCGGGAGCCCTGGGCGTCTTCTGGGCTCTGACGAATATCCGCTATGCGGGGAAGGAAGAGGAGCAGCAGGCCGAGCTTCGCTACAATACCTACGGCAATTATCTCATCGAGATCACGGAATCGATCCGGAAAAAATATGAAGAGAACCGCCGGATTCTTCTGAATACCTACCTGTCTGGCCAGGAATGCTGCCGCTTCGGCGAGGATGAGGTGAGACTCTGGAATCACAATGAGAGGCAGCCGGATTTCCTCTGGGTGCGGCTGGGCACAGGTACGGTACCCTTTCAGGTACCGATTCAGATCCCGAAGGAGCGGTTTACCCTGATCCGGGACGATCTGGCAGAAAAGCCGGCCCTGATCCGGGATACCTACCAGTGGCTGACAGGCGTGCCGATCTGCGTCGGTATACGGGAAAGAGGCTGTCTTGGAATCGTCGGGGGAGGCGGAAAACAGGGAGCCTATGCGGTCTGCAAAAATATGATTGCCCAGATCGCGGCAAATCATTGCTATACCGATGTGAAGCTGGTCATCATTTTCGATGAGACCAAGGGAAGAGCCGAAAACTGGGATTTTGCCAGATGGCTGCCCCATGTCTGGCTGGAGGATAAGAAGACCCGGCTGATCGCGGGCAATAAGCGGGAGCTGGGGGATATCTGCTACGAGATGTCCAAGGTTTTGCAGGCGAGACTGGAGCAGGAGAATAAGAAGGGGGCGCCCCTGCCGCATTTTGTGATCTTTGTAGATGACCCGGAGCTTTTGGACGGTGAGCTTTTGGAGCGCTTCGTCTATTATCCCGGGAAGGAGGCCGGAGTTTCCTCGGTGCTTCTGGCAGAGCGCTACGAGGATTTGCCCAACAGCTGCGAAAATATCATTGTCCATGATGGAAAAGCCTCCAAAATCTTCCATATCTACAACCAGGAGGAGGAAAGTAAGGATCTGGTGATCGAGACCGTAGAGGATGAGGAGCTGCGCCGCTTTGCATCGAGACTTCACAAGGTGGAGGTGCAGGAGGAGATCGGAAACGGTGAGATTCCGGTATCCCTGGATTTTATGGAACTCTACGGGGCAGCCAGCCTTTCGGAGCTTCATGTGGAGGAGCGCTGGAAGAAAAGCCGAAATTACGAGACGATGCGGGTGCCTATCGGACAAAAGGCGGGCGGAAGCCTCTGTTATCTCGACCTGCATGAAAAATACCACGGACCCCACGGCCTGGTGGCAGGTACGACAGGCTCCGGAAAGAGCGAAACCCTGCAGACCTATATTCTCTCCCTGGCGCTGAATTTCAGCCCGGAGGATGTGGCCTTCTTTATCATCGACTTCAAGGGCGGCGGCATGGCGAACCTCTTTACCGGCCTGCCGCACCTGGCGGGGCAGATCTCGAACCTGTCCGGCAATCAGGTGCAGAGAGCGATGATTTCCATCAAGAGCGAGAACCGGAGACGACAGAGGTTGCTGGCGGAGTACGGAGTCAACCATATCAATGCCTATACCCGGATGTATAAGAAGCATCAGACGAAGGAGCCGATTCCCCACCTTCTCATCATCATCGATGAGTTCGCGGAATTGAAGCGGGAGGAGCCGGAGTTCATGAAGGAGCTTATAAGCGTCGCCCAGGTGGGACGAAGTCTGGGCGTGCATCTGATACTGGCGACCCAGAAGCCCAGCGGTACCGTCGATGACAATATCTGGAGCAATTCGAGATTTCGTCTCTGCCTGCGGGTACAGGATCGCCAAGACAGCAATGATATGCTGCACAAACCGGACGCTGCCTATATCACCGAGGCTGGTCGGGGCTATCTACAGGTAGGAAGCGACGAGATCTATGAGCTCTTCCAGTCCGGCTACAGCGGGGCAGGCTACAGCGAGGAGTCGGCAGGGAAGCCGGCGGCCGTAGTACTGTCGAGGACCGGAAAGGAACTGCTATCCGGAAAAAATAAGAACCGAAAACTGGAAGAAAATGGAAAACAAAAGACCCAGCTGGAGGTTATTACCGCCTATCTGCAGGAGGTCGCTTTGGGAACCCATTGCTGCAAAAATCCAGCCCTCTGGCTGCCGGTATTACCGGAAAAGCTGTATCTGGACAGCCTTCCGGAGACGGAAAAGGCATCCGGAGAATGGCGGCTGGAGACAGCCGTGGGACTCTGTGACGATCCAGCCAACCAGGACCAGAGGCCATTTACGGTATCCTTTTCAAAGGGCGGCCATCTGGCCGTCTGCGGCATGGTGGCCTCTGGAAAAAGTACCTTTCTCCAGACTCTGCTTTACGGCCTGATCAAGAAGTATACGGCCGACGAGGTACAATTTTATATCCTGGATTACAGCAGCCGCCTGCTTCTCTCCTTTGAACAGGCGCCCCATACGGGCGGCATCGCGGTGGATACCGATGAAGAGAAGGTACAAAAGTTGTTTTCTCTCCTTTCGCAGATACTGAGTGAGAGAAAGGAGCTCTTCGGCGGCGGCAATTACAGCCAGTACCGTCAGGCTCACGGGCAGGAGAACCCGGTTCCGGCGATTTTGCTGGTGATCGATAATATCGGAAACTTCCGGGAAAAGACCGGCGGACGCTTTGATGATATGCTGCTTCGCCTCTCAAGAGAAGGCTTAAGCTACGGCATCTTTCTCGTGGTGACGGCAGCAGGCTTCGGTGCCTCGGAGCTGCCTGGCCGGATAGCTGACAATATGAAGACCATGATTTCTCTGGAAATGAGCGATAAGTTCAAATACGCGGAGGTGCTGCATACCTCGCGGATCGAGATTTTGCCGGAGAAGGATCGAAAGGGTCGGGGGCTTTGCCGAAGCGGCGACCGTGTCCTGGAGTTTCAGACGGCCCTGGCCTTCGAGGCCGCGGATGCCTATCAGCTCGGAGCCGGAATCGAAGCCCTCTGCCTGGAAAAGGCGAAAAGCTGGCAGGGAAGGCGGGCAAGACGGATTCCGCAGATTCCGGAGAAGCCGACCCTGGAGGCCTTCCGGGAGAGCGATGGCTATCCGGAGCTTTTGGAGTCGAGGAGATGGCTGCCGCTGGGGTACCTGGAAGCGGATGCCTCTGTCTGTGGGCTCGATCTCTATCAGACCTTCTGTTACTTGATCCAGGGTCGCGGCCGAAGCGGAAAGACGAATCTCCTGAGGCTTTTGCTCGATGGGGCGGCGAAAAAGACGGATGCAAAGGTTTGCCTGATCGATTTGGACGGCAGCCTGAAGGCTTACGAGAAGGCGGAGCATTTGGTAGAGGATTATCTCGGCAGCGAAGAGCAGGTTTATGACTTCTTCAAGGATACCATTCCCGTATTCCGGGAGCGAAACGGAAAGAAGCATGCGCTGATGGCGCAGGGTCTTGACGAGGAGCAGGTGGCAGAAGAGATGAATCGATTGCCT
The DNA here is from genome assembly GCA_963621925.1 of Alistipes onderdonkii. Lineage (GTDB taxonomy): Bacteria > Bacillota > Clostridia > Lachnospirales > Lachnospiraceae > Laedolimicola. Next base: position 34,845 of record CAVFGF010000002.1, read on the forward strand.
CAGTACTTTATCCTGATGAGCGACCTGGCAGCCTTTGTGGAGCTGGCATACCGCTCCATCGAGGGACGGGGCAGTATCGGCGCCTATCTGGAAAATATTACGCAGAAGGGTGCGGATCATGGCTTTTATTTCTTCGGCTGCCTGAATCCGGAGGATCACGGAAAATTGTCAGGCTATAAGCTCTATAAAAATATGACTGCCTGGGAGACGGGCATTCACTTGGGCGGAAACTTAAGCGGACAGCGGATCTTCCGGTTTGACGGCGTTCCCTATGCGGAGCAAAGCAAGACAGAGAAGCCCGGAAGCGGCTGGCTGCCTGCCGATGAAAACGGACAGAGCAGGAAGGTGATCCTGCCAAGGGTTTTGGGCAATCCAACGGAGGTGAGGCGAGAAGCATGATTTTAACAGATGTTTATGTGACGGCCTGGAACGAGACCTGCGAATGCAAATTGGATGAGTATCGGTATATCTGGGAAATACTGGAAGAACTGGGACGCATGTTTTTCCCAGTCATGACGGAGAACGACCGGGAAGAGGGAGGAGCCTTGCTGCTATGCAGCCCTGAAGAGGGTCGGATCCTCCCGGCCGATTCGACCCTCGAGCAGGAGGGAATCCGAACCGGAAGCAAGCTGATGTTGATTTGAAAGGAGGAAGGGTAAAAAAGGGATGGATATCAATCTGGAAGTGGAAACCGGTGCCCTGAAAACTGCAGTCAACCGGATGCAGGAGGGTACAGAGGAATTGAAAAAAAGTCTGAAGGAAATGACAGAAAGCCTGGATGCACTGAACGGCACCTGGAGCGGCAGCGCAAAAGAGGCCTTTCAGGCAGAGATCAGCGCCGATCAGGAGCTGATGGAGGAGGTCATCGGGAAGGTCGAGCGATTGTATGCCTGTATGGCTGCTTCCTGCCGGGACTATGCAAGATGTGAGGAAGCAGTGAAAGGAATGGCCGCAAGTATTTCATTCTAGAAGGAAGGTGAGAGGATGGCACTGGGACTGGCGGATGCTTTGGCAGTCAATACCGACGAGCTGCGCGCAAGGGCTGCGGAGGCGGCAGAAAAGGTCACAAGGATGAAAAATGCATTCCAAAATCTGGAAGAAATCCTGCAGCAGACGCAAGGCTACTGGAGCGGCATCGCAGCGGATGCCCACCGGGATTATTTTTCACAGAAAAAAGAAGAGATCGAGACGGCCGTGAAGCGTTTACAGGAGGATGTAGGCGACCTCGAACAGATGGCCGGGGTCTATGAGACAGCAGAGAAGGAGGCCGGCGCAGCGAGTGCAGATCTGCCCGGTGATATAGTGACATAGGGGGAGAAAAAGGATGGCATCAGAATCCGAGATTCGATTCAATTATGAACAGGCTCTGAAAAAGGTGCAGGAGCTGGAGGAGATTGCCGGGGAGCTGAAGCAGATTGCCGCAGGCGAGCTCGACGGGGCTCTGACGAAGCTTGGGGGCTCCTGGCAGAGCGAGGCATCCGGGGTCTACCGGAAGAAGGGCGAGGATCTAGGCGAAAGAGTAGGAAAGAGGGCCGAAAATATTCTGGAGATCGCCGACGCAGCAAGGAAAATGGCAAAACGTCTGTATGAGGCAGAGATGGCCGCCTATAGACTTGCGCAAATAAGAAATTATGATCATTAAGGAGGAAAAGACATGGCAGAATTTCGTGTATCCGCGGCACAGCTGCGGGCAAAGGCAGACGAGCTGTCGAATCTGAACAGCAGCTACAAGACCAATGTATCGGAGCTGGAGGGCTGCGAGCAAAATCTGATGGGCATGTGGGACGGAGAAGCAAAGGATCGCTTCCATACTGAGTTCAATAAGGATAAAAGCCAAATGACGGCCTTCAGCGCCCTGATTGACAAGTATGTGGCAGCTTTGCTGGAAATCGCGGCAAAGTATGAGAAGGCAGAGGCGCAGGCACTGGAGCTGGCATCGACCAGGACCTATTAAGCCTCATATCCCGAAATGAAAGGAGAATGGAAAATTATGGAAGGAACCTTAAGAGTAACACCGGAGCAGCTGGAGACCACATCGGGAGAATTTTCCGAGAAGGGTGCAAAAATGTCGGATCTGACGACTCAGATGATGTCCCTGGTAGACGGACTTTCCAGCATCTGGGAGGGCGAGGCAGCCACCTCCTATCGAACCCAGGGAAAGCAGCTGGAGGATGATGTACAGAAGCTGGCAAGGATGGTGCAGGAGCATGCCTCCGACTTAGGCGAGATGGCTCGGATCTATCGGGAGGCGGAGAACGCAAACCAGAGTGACGCATCAGCGCTGCCCGGGGATGTGGTTTCCTAAATGATGCGAAAGAAAATTTGGCCCCTGGCAGTCAGTCTGATGCTGTTGGGGGGAATCTTGGCAGGCTGTACAGAAAAGACAGGAGGGAAGACGGAGGAGATGGCAGGGACGACATTATCGGAAAATGAAATCGATCTGCTGGTATCGGCAGGCTTTGACAGAGCACGCATCGAAGCAGGAACACTGACCAGTGCAGATCAGGAGGTTTTGAAGGAGCGAAAGGCTGTTCTTTCCTACCTGGAGAAAAAATATCCCAAGGAGACCTTTACCCTGACTGACTGCAGTCTTTCCCAGGGAGTGACGGACACCTACGACAGCTTTTCCGCTGCAGCCGGGGAAGAGAGCGATATCGAGTTTGAGATCCGGGTGAAGCGGAACGAGGACGGATATGAGCTTCAGGACGGCTACTACAATTTCCTGATAGAGACGGCCTATGAGGACTATATAAGAGAAGCTCTGGCGGAAGCCGGAGAAGAGGTTCTGGACGCAGAGTCTAAGCTTCAGGAGCTCCACGGCGAGGCCTATACAGCGGATTATTCCCTCGAGGAAGCCCTGCAGGGCGAGGAGGAAGTGACTGCCATCGGGAAAGTGACCCTGGAGGCGAAGGGACGGACAGAGGAGGCGTGTGAGGAAGCACTAACGTCCTTAGAAGAAGTTTTTCGCGGTCATCGGATCCGGGGCAGCTACTATATCAGCTTCGGACCCGGGGAGGAAGCTTACGGAAAGTGGATCCATGTTTTTTAGATAAGGGCAGGAGGTAGAGAAAAATGAGTCTGAGTACAGAACAATTATTACTGCTGAATACCCTGATCTATACCCGGGATTTTTCGAGCTATCAGGCAAACGGGAAAACGACCATCGGGGATATCGCCGACGGCATCTGGGCAGAGATCTCTGCAAGTGAAAGCAAACGAGCCGAATTTGAAAATCAGAGCTTCCAGGCTCTGGAGGTGCTGGAGGCGATACGAAGCGACCCCTCTCTTTGTCAGGTGGAGATCATGGAGACCTTTAAGGGAGAGCTTGGTTGCAACAATGTTCTCCTGCACGATCCGGCCACGAATGAAGCGGTGGTGCTCTTTCAAGGCACCGGAAGCGATGAGTGGAAGGATAATTTTACGGCAGGATCGGAGGTGTCCTCTACGGCTCAGGAGGAGTCCCTCTCCTGGTATCAGTCCCTCGACCTGGATTCCTATGATAGCGTGACGGTCACCGGCCATTCCAAGGGCGGAAATAAGGCACAATATATCACCATCATGGACAATTCCGTAGACCGCTGCATCTCCTTTGACGGGCAGGGCTTTTCCGATGAATTCGTGGAAGCCTATGGGGATCAGATTGCAAGAAATCAGGGGAAGGTTGAGAATCATATCAAAGATTATGATTATGTAAACCTGCTTTTGAATTCTGTCGGAAAGCAAACCTTTTATGAGGGAACGGCGATTGACGACGTCATTGCCAATCATTACCCGGCATCCATGCTGGAGTTCGATGCTAAAGGCAAATATCAAATGAAACAGACCAGTCGGCCGGAGGAGATGGCGGCGGTGGATGAGTTCCTGAACGGATATCTGCGTACGCTCTCGAGGGAGGATAAGCAGCAGATCTTGGAGGCGTTTGGGGATGTGGCAAGAACCGCGACTTATCTGAAGGATCAGGGAATTTCGACGGATCTAAAATCGGATATTCTGAAGATCCTTACCAGTGACGGCAACCGGGATCGCATGGCGAATCTCATGGCCTATCTTTTGGAGTATCAGAAGGCCAAGCCGGAATTCGCCGACCAGATTGCGAAAGTTTTAAAGCAATTTGGTATGCAGGATGAGATCGGTGATTTTATCACAGGCTTTTCCGATGCCATGGAGGAGTGGTGGTTTGAACCGGTTCTAAGTATCGTGACCGGCCTTTCCTGGGGGATTGGAAAGCTCTTTTCCAACCTTCCGGGCTGGCTTGCGGATGCGGTAAGAAGCGCTCTGGAGGAGCTTTTCGGAATGTCGCTGACCAATGAAGAGATCGAAGCGATCCTGATGTTTCTCTGCAGGGTGGCACAGGAACGTGAAAATGTGAAGATCAATGAGGACGGAGGGGATAGAACGGTGGAGACAGAGCTTCCTGTGGGCTCCTGCTATATCCGGGTCAGCAGTGTGGGCCTTGCGGAAGGCCTGGATGACCTGGCGGACATAAAAAACAGGCTGAATGATTGTATCGAGCGCCTGGAGGGCGTAAGCTTCGATGGAATTCTCGGGAAGGTCGTGATCGACAGCAAGCTTCGAAAGCAGAGAGAAAAGCTGGAGGAGCTAAGCGCCGGCTGCGAGAGTATGCGAAGCGTCCTCTCGGAAATCAAGGAAACCTACGAGAGCACGGAGGCAGGCTGCGCCCAGGTGGGGTAAAATCTGATTTTTCCCTTAAGATTCCGCCCACTTTCTGGACAGCCGCAGCAAACCATGCTATGATAGCCGCATTATGATAAAAGCAATTTTAAGAGGACTTCTGAAACCCCTGTCCTTCATCCCGGCTCTTTTGATGATGTATCTGATCTTCAGCTTTTCCGCCCAGGATGGAACGACCTCGGGGAATTTGAGCTACAAGGTAAGTGAAATCATTATCGAGACGGCCAATGAGAGCTTTGGTCTGCACTGGAGCGCGCAGGAGGAGGCGCAATATATCCAGAGAATCCATCATCCGGTGCGGAAGCTGGCTCATATGACCGAATACTTTCTGCTGGCGGTATCCGTGTCCTTTCCGCTGTATGTATATGGTGTACGCGGTATCTGGCTGCTGCTTTTGGCAGGCAGCTTCTGCGTGGGCTTCGCGGCCCTGGACGAGTATCACCAGTCCTTTGTGGCGGGTCGCGGTCCGTCGAAGCGGGACGTGGCCATCGACAGCATCGGCATCAGCGTAGGCGTGATTCTGGTACAGATGATCTGCTTTATCGGGAGAGTGACGATCTTCCGGCCGCTGGCAAGAAAGAAAAAGTAATTGTTCAGAGCCAAGCAAAAAAAAGGAATCCTTGAAAAGGATTCCTTTTTAATCATCGGCGTGACAGGATTTGAACCTGCGACCTCTACGTCCCGAACGTAGCGCTCTACCAAGCTGAGCCACACGCCGCTTTTTGACTTGCCGTCAACAAATGATATAATACCATAAAGAACGGAACTTGTCCAGTGAAAATTAAAAAAAAATGAAAAAAGTTTTGCAGGGTAGATAAGAGGACCTTGATATGGTACAATATGGTTTCAAATATGTATCACGGAAATGGAGGAAGAAACGATATGATAGAATGGAAAAATCTGGATACTCTGAAGGCTTATCAGACGTTGAAGGATGTGGAAAAAGTAAATCTGGCAGAGGTGATGTCCGGCGAGAGCGGGGCAGAGCGCGTGAAGAAATACAGTGTGCCCATGGCAGAGGGTATGATCTATAATTATGCGGCAAAGGCAGTAGACGATCAGGTATTGGAGGCTCTTGCGCAGCTGGCAGATGAGGCGCAGCTGACGGAGAAATTCGCAGCCCTCTATAACGGCGAGGTCATCAATACCGGAGAGAAGCGTCTGGTTCTGCACCAGCTGACCCGCGGACAGCTGGGCGACGCAGTGGTAGCGGATGGTGTGGACAAGCGCGCGTTCTATGTCGAGCAGCAGAAGAAGGCAGCGGAGTTTGCGAATAAGGTTCATGCAGGTGAGATCACGAACGCAGCCGGCGAGAAGTTCACGACTGTCGTACAGATCGGTATCGGCGGCAGTGACTTAGGTCCCCGGGCGATGTATCTGGCGCTGGAGAACTGGGCAAAGCAGCATGATACCTTCAAAATGGAAGCGAAATTTATCAGCAATGTGGATCCGGATGACGCAGCCGCAGTTCTGGCTTCTATCGATCTCGCCCATTCCCTCTTCGTCCTGGTATCGAAATCTGGTACGACCCTGGAGACCCTGACCAATGAGTCCTTTGTCAAGGATGCTCTGGCAAAGGCAGGCCTGGATGCTTCGAAGCATATGGTGGCAGTGACCAGCGAGACCTCACCGCTGGCAAAGAGCGAGGACTATCTGGCAGCCTTCTTTATGGATGACTATATCGGTGGCCGTTATTCCTCCACCTCAGCCGTAGGCGGCGCGGTTCTGTCCCTGGCCTTCGGTCCTGAGGTCTTTGAGCGGTTCCTCGCCGGCGCAGCGGCAGAGGACAAGCTTGCAAAGAATGAGAAACTTTCCGAGAATCCGGCGATGCTGGACGCTCTGATCGGTGTATATGAGCGCAATGTCCTTGGCATGGGCTGCACAGCTGTCCTTCCCTATTCCCAGGCTCTGAGCCGTTTCCCGGCCCATCTGCAGCAGGCAGATATGGAGTCCAACGGAAAATCCGTCAACCGCTTTGGCGAGCCGGTAGACTATGTGACCGGGCCGGTGATCTTCGGCGAACCGGGAACCAACGGCCAGCATTCCTTTTATCAGCTTCTCCATCAGGGAACGGATATCGTACCGCTTCAGTTTATCGGCTTCAAGAACAATCAGTGCGGCAGCGATGTAGAGATTCAGGGTAGCACCAGCCAGCAGAAGCTTTGCGCCAATGTAGTAGCACAGATGGTAGCCTTCGCCTGCGGCAAAGAGGATGAGAATCGCAATAAGTACTTCGCAGGCGGCCGTCCCTCCAGTATCATTGTAGGTGATCAGCTGACCCCGGAGACCCTGGGAGCCCTGCTGTCTCATTTTGAGAATAAGATCATGTTCCAGGGCTTTGCATGGAACCTGAACAGCTTTGACCAGGAGGGCGTACAGCTGGGCAAGGTGCTGGCGAAGAAGGTATTGGCTCATGAGACAGACGGCGCGCTGAAGGCTTACAGTGAGCTACTGAATATCTAAGAAAATGCTGATTTAATCAGCGCTTTCTTAATAATTAGAGGTTTCGCCATAAGGTAAATAGGATCCAAATCAGGAGGCCGAGGCGAATCCCTCCCTTCCAAAGGGTGAGAGGTACTCTTCTTTGGACAGGAAGGATTCGCTCTCTGGCCTCTTCGCATAGAAAAAGGCACCACAGCGTGATGCTGTAAAGAGGCATCGGATTCCAGCGGAGACTTTGGAAGAGATCTCCGGCAAGGAGGCACCTTACCGCTCTGGTAAAGCCGCAGCCCGGGCACCAGATTCCCAGATATTGGTAAATAGGGCAGGCGGGGAAAATCCAGCTGTCCTTTCCCCATATTTCATATAAAAAGAGTCCGGCTGCCAGAATCACTCCGACAGCCAGACTGCAAAAGAATGCGTAATCTCTGCTTTTCATCTTATTTTACCAGGTGAATGCCGCCGATCAGCGGTACAGGCTTTTCTTCCTGGTTGATCGCTGCGATGAGTCCCATGATCCAACATACCAGCATGAAGATAGCCCAGATCCAACCGATACAGGGGATGAGGCTTAAGAAGCTGAACAGCCAGATGACGAGAGCCTGATTCAGATGAAACTTTGCACCCTCTCTGTCTCCTGCGCAAAAGGCTACGATGAGACCAATCCAGGTAATATACGCGATAATACTTGTGGTTTTTGCATCCATGAAAGAATTCTCCCTTCCTTAAATTTCCATTTTAAAATACAAAACCAGTTTAGCATTCCTCTTCCTGTTCGTCAATCGCTTTAATCAGCGTTTCCCTAAGAAAATACGGATTGATTCAGCCTTCCCTAACGGTAGCTTGCGTTACCGGTGTTACATAGAGTGAAACATCCGGCTTACATAGAGGTAGAAATCCGGATTTTTCAGCAGGACATCGTTGGTTTCATTTGAAAAAATTACCAAAAGCCCCCGGCCAATGGTCACCAGCAGCAGGAACAGTACGATGACATACAGGATCCGTGCCGACCGAGTCCCGTCAAAGTGAATCTGACCGAGCACGAGAAAGAAGGCCAGCAGGCTAAGGGCCAGCGTCAGATCGCAGACATACCGGATATGGATGCCCCCCAGCAGAAAATCCAGGTAGCCGAGCGCCAGAGCTGCCAATAGAATCAGGACACCGGTTTGCTTTTTCAGCAGCAATTTCTTATCGGCCGCCTTAGAGGACAGTAGCGGAAGCAGCAGGAAGATACCAAAGCTCAGAGGCATTTGCAGTAGGCCGACGCTGTATTCCTGATAGAGATAATTTCCGAAATCCACGCATTTTTCCGTCGTAAAGCGAAGGAAGGGGAAAAATTCGCTGTATACAAAGGGCTCTCCAAAATAATGATAGAGCATGGAAGCAAAATGATGGAGGTTCAAGGTGACAGAATTATAGCGAATATCGCTTTCTGTCAGCTGATAAGCGGTACCAAACTCAAATGGAGAGTCGAACCGGACAGCATTGTAATACATGATTCCGACGGCTCCGATGAGAACGGGAATCAAGAAGGGCAGGGCACTTTCCAGAAAACGCTGCTTTGCCGGGCGCTTCTTATCAAAGAGAATCTGCAGAAACAGCGGAGCCACAAAGGCGATGGCGAGAAGGACCGCATTGGGTCTCGACAGCACCAGCATCACGACGGACCATCCGCAGAGCGCAAAAAGAAGAATTCGTCTTCCTTGCTTTTCCGCGAGGGTGCCATAGCAGGCGAAGGCCGCGAAGGCTGCTAGCCAGCCAAAGGAGGCCAGAAGGGGCAGGTAATAAAAGCTGGAAGCCGAGGCCTGCAAAAGCCAGAGAAAGCTGCCGCCCAGGACAGCGATTTCCCCGACAAGATAAAGAAGCAGATTCACGCGGGGCGCATAGAGTCTTCGAAGCCCCTGTATGGCGGCAAAGATGCAAAGAATGGCAAAGCCGGCCAATAAGGTTCCGGCAAAGGCCGTCGTAGGTAGCATGCCGGTCAGCCAATAGATCGGATAGTAGACCATAAAGAGGGGAGCGAGGCCAAAGTAGGAATAATATTTCCCGTTGTAAAAGGCGCGATCAAAGTGATAAGAGATCTGATTCTTATCCCGTTCCCCTTTATCGTAGGGATTGGAAAGATTTGTAAGCTCCGGATTGACGTCGAGGTCAAGTGAGAGCTGTCCCTTCTCGAAGGCATCCAGCTGCTGCATATAGGCATCTACGACCATATCCGAAGAGCGGATTTCCTCGAGAGAAGGGTAAGAGCGCAGAAGCGTATGGGACGCATCCTCCGCGTAAAAGACAGAGGCAGAGATGGCGAGACAAAGCCCTAGGACACAGAGGTTTAAGAGCCGGTGACTGCGCTTGCCGGCTTGAAAATCCTGGGCATAGAGCCGAAAATGCAGACTGAAAAAGAGGGCGGCAAGGAGGCCGGTCAGGATCAGGGCACGAAGCCAATGGATCGAAAGACTCTCTCTTGCATTCAGGGTGACGGAAAGCAAAAAGACCGGTTCCGTCAGCTCATCGGAAATCGTCAGCCGCAGGCGAGTGAGATTACCGTGGCTTTTGACGGGAACCGTAAAGGTATTCATCTGCCCGCCCGGATTGACCGTGAAGCTTCCGGCAGCGGTAGTCTTTACGCTACTGGCCTCATCGCAGAGAGAGACGATGCCGGATATGACGCCGGAGGAACCGGCCATCGATATCGTGACGCTGCGTACCGGGAGGGAAAGCCCGTCAAAGGAGACGGAAGGGTTGTCCGGCAGGAGAGCCAGAGCCTCACCGTTCCAGCCCTCGTAATTCGTAAGGTCAATGCCTGTCTCCGGATAGTCTCCGAAGCTCTGAGTCAGATAAGAAAAATGAAAGATGCCGATTTCCAGGAGCAGGGACAGAAAAAAGGCTGTGCAGAGGCCAAAGGCTACAGCCCGCCCCCCGGAAAGCTTGGAGCATCGAGATATAATCGCTTTTATCATAGAAGTATTCCCTTCTTTTTATATTAGGAAAACGCTGTTCAAAGCGTTCTCTTAGGCAACACCGGACAAAACGCTGTCCGCCTGCCGGTCAGTCTGATCATAGCAGAGAGAGAGGCGTTTGACAAGCTGAACCGGAAAGGTAGTAATTGACAAAAGACCGAAAAAAATTTACAATAGAGGTAACAAAAACGGCGCTGTTTCGTGTGTAAACAGACCCGAAAGCGGAGAGAAGAGGAGGCTTGTATATGGATAAATTTGTAATTGCAATCACCAGAACCTGCGGAAGCGGAGCGACCTCTATCGGAAAAATACTAGCAAAGAATCTGGGCGTGGAGCTCTACGATCGGAATATCCTGCGGCTGGCGTCAGACGACAGCGGCATCAGCGAAGAACTCTTCGCCAGAGCAGACGAGGATCAGAAGCAGAGCCTTCTGTTTCGGGCTTCCCAGAAGGTCTATACCGGAGGCTTGATTCCGCCGGAAAAAGAAGATTTTACCTCAAATAATAACCTGTTCAATTATCAGGCAAAGGTACTCCGCGAGCTGGCGGATCAGTCCAATTACGTCGTAATCGGCCGGGCTGCCGACTATGTACTTCGGGATAAGCCGGGACTGGTGCGCGTCTATATCTACGCATCGCGGGAAAAGTGCATCGAGAAAGAGATGCGGCGTCAGAAGGTCGACTGGAAGAGCGCGGATCGCTTTATCGCAAAGACCGATAAGTACCGCCGCGATTACTACCGGTATTTTACCGGTCAGGAGTGGGAGCAGATGCAGAATTATGATCTGTGTATCAATACCACCCAGATGAGTTATGAGCAGGCAGCAAAGGCGATACAGGATTTCGCCGAGACGATGCTGAGCGGCAAATAAGCATTATGATCATTCGTAACTGTGAAGATACCGAACAGTTACAAACATTCAAAGGCAGAGATGAAGAGGGGGATCTCAGGCAGTCTCCGTGCGGGAGTGCGCGGAAGAAGCTGTGAGGTCCCCGCTTTTATTATAAAAGGAATAAACAAATGGCAGGAAAACGGGAATTTACCTATCTGTCCGGCGACGGCCGGACGAAAATCCACGCAGTCGAATGGAGAGCGGACAAAGGCAAACCAAAGGCGGTGCTGCAGATTTTCCACGGCATGGTCGAGTATATCGAGCGCTACGAGGACTTTGCGACCTATCTGACCGAGAAGGGTTTCCTCGTGGTAGGAAATGACCACCTGGGACACGGCTCCTCCGTGGTCAGCAAGGACGATTGGGGTTATTTCGCCGAGGAGAACGGCAATGAGGTTCTCCTGAAGGATGTACGAGGTTTACATAAAAAGACAGCAAAGCGTTATCCGGAGTTGCCCTATTTTATCCTGGGGCACAGCATGGGCTCCTTCCTGCTCCGCCAATATCTCTGCCGCTTTGGCGAAGAGCTGTCAGGAGCGATCATCATGGGTACCGGCACGCAGCCGCTCCCGGCCTTACGCTTCGGACAGAAGCTTTGCCGGACAGTGGCGAAGTTTCGCGGCTGGCATTACCGCTGGCCCTTTGTCGATAAGCTGGCCTTCGGTGGCTACCATAAGCACTTCCCGGATGCCAGGACAAAGCGGGACTGGCTGACCAAGGACAGGCAGATCGTCGATGCCTATCTGGCCGATCCGCGCTGCTGCTTTCTTTTTACCCTGAATGGCTATTACAATCTGTTTCGGAGTATCGAGGATGCGTCCAATCCCGAGCAGCTTCGGAAGATGCCAAAGGATCTGCCGATACTCTTTGCATCGGGAGCTGAGGATCCGGTGGGAAATTTCGGAAAAGGGGTAGAGCAGGTGCGAAAGTCCTTCGAGGCAGTGGGAATGCAGGATATTACCTGGATTTTATATGAAAATGACAGGCATGAGATCCTGAACGAGACAGACCGGTCCTTGGTCTATCGGGATCTCTACGCATGGCTTTATGTGCGGATGAGGGATCCGCGCAACAAAATGGGAGGAAAAGAATCATGAGACGAGCAAAGAGACTACTGGCATGGATGCTGACCATGACCCTGGTGCTTGGCTTTGGGGTTACGGCACAGGCGGCGGATGAAAAGCCGATTTTGGCTCTGGGGGCAGACTTAAGCGACGCGCAGAAGGCGACGGTTTTGTCCCTTCTTGGCATCAGCGAGAGTGACCTGGGAGACTATGATGTGATACAGATTACGAATGCGGAGGAACACGAATATTTGGATTCCTACCTTTCTTCCAATGTCATCGGCAGCCGGGCCCTGTCCTCTGTCCTGATCCGTCCGGCCGAGGAGGGCGCCGGGCTCAACGTGACGACCTACAATATCAGCTATTGCACCATCGATATGTATACAAATGCTCTGCTGACGGCAGGCCTGGAGGATGCGAACGTCTATGTGGCGGCTCCGTCGAATATCTCCGGCACCTCAGCCCTGATCGGCGCGGTCAAGGGCTATGCCGAGATGAATGATACGAAGGTGGACGAGGATGCCCTGGAGACGGCTGTCAATGAGCTGGTGGTGACCGGTGATTTGGGGGAGGTGCTGGGAGATTCCGAGACCGCCTCGGATATCGTCGCTTATGTCAAACAGCAGATTTTGGAAAATAATGTAAGCAGCGACGCCGATATCGAAAAAATCATCCGTGATGCGATGACAAAATTTGATATCAATCTGACGGATGCCCAGGTGCAGCAGCTGGTGGAATTGATGAATAAGATCAGCAAGCTGGATATCGACGTGGATGCCCTTTCGAAGCAGGCGACGGAGATCTACAGCAAGCTGAAGAGCATGGGTCTCGACCTGGACAAGCTCGACACGAAGCAGGTGGGGAACTTTATTACTCGCTTTTTCGACCGGATCATGAGCCTGATCAATCAGTGGATTAGCTAGCTTTACAGAATGGGGGACGAGGTAATGTATAAGGTATTGCTGGTGGATGACGAGGCGCTGACCCGGGAAGCCATCGGTGAAAACATTCCCTGGGGGGATTTGGGTTTTACATTGACAGCGAGCTGTGAGAACGGACAGGAAGCGATGGAGGTGATCCGGAGGGAGAAGCCGGATCTGGTCCTGACCGATATCTGTATGCCCTATGTCGACGGGATCGAGCTGGCAAAGTATATTTACGAGAATTGTCCGGATACGAAGACCATCATTATCAGCGGATATGATGAATTTGAGTATGCCAAGCAGGCCGTGCGCTATCAGGTAATGGAATATATCCTGAAGCCGATTACGCCTGCGGAGCTGATGGAGGTGCTTCAAAAGGCGAGAACGCAGCTGGAGGAGGCTCGAAGCGAGAAAATTACATTAAAAAAATTAAAGGGAGCCTATCAAAGTAATAGGCCTCTTTTGCGCGGCCGCTTTCTGAACAGCCTGGTACGGGGCGACGAGCGAGAGGAGAACCTGACAGAGAAAATGAAGGAACTGGATGTCTCTCTGCCGGGTTCATTTTATAATACGGCGATTGTCGAGGGGGATGATCTGTCTCCCTTCCTGAGCCGCTATCCGGGCATGCGGGACGAGCTGGCTTATTTTTCCATCTTCAATATCACCCAGGAGCTGGTGGAGCAAAAGGGCGAGGGTGTCGTCTTCCAGAATATCGATGCGCGGACCGTCATTGTCTTCTGGGGAGAGACAGGGCAGGAGCTGAAGGAAAAGATGGAAAAGGCGATGACCGAGATCCGGCAGACCATCAAGGAGCTGCTCCTGATCGATACGACCGTGGGAGTCGGCGAAGAGATGACAGACCTTACGAAGCTCTACCAATCCTTCGAGAAGGCCAGGGCAGCCCTGGAGCTGAAATGGCTTTTGGGAGGTTCCAGAATCCTCTATTCCGGGATGCTCGATGCAGGCAAGAGCGCGCCGGTAGATGTACCGCATTGGGCCGAGCGGGTACTTAGCGCGGTAAGGGGAGGCAACTCGGAAGAGATCGAGGCCGAGGTCCGGGGCTTCGCCCAGGAGCTTCGGGAGCGCCGAACCAAGCAGACCAGAGCCATTATCTATATGCAGAATCTCCTGCTTAGCGTCGTAAACAGCGCGAATCTGGAGGAGGATCAGGAAACCGAAATCTACAAAGAAGAAAAGGAGCTGATGAACCGGCTCTATACCTACGAGCGGCTCCGGGATATGTCGACGGATATCATTGCCATCTGTGAGCATATCTCCCGCTACCTGAATGAGCAGCGGGACAGCTATGGCAAAAAGCAGGCGGCCAAGGCGATGGAATATATCGAACGGAATTATATGAAGTCAGACATTACCCTGAATTCCGTCTGCACCTACCTGGCGATGAGCACGAGCTACTTCAGTACCATGTTCAAGACCCATACCGGCGAGACCTTCATCGAGGCTCTGACCAGAAAGAGGATGGAAAAGGCGAAACAGCTATTGGAAAATACTTCCAAACGCGCCTATGAGGTGGCGGAGGAGGTAGGCTTTTCCGATCCCCATTATTTCAGCGTGGCTTTCAAGAAGGCCACCGGAAAGACGCCGACGGAGTATGCGAAGGAGAAGCGAAGGAAATGAAAAAAAACCTCCTGATGCGGTTTCGAAGCATCCGCACCTCGATCATCGTGGCCTTCAGTATCCTGATTGTCTTTGCTCTTCTTACCTTTCTTGTGATTTCGCTGCAATATACCGAGGATACCGTCCTGAAGAATTCGACGGCCTATACCTCCCAGCTGGTGGGTCAGGTGAATCACGACATCGATTCCTATATGAGCTATATGGGAAATATTTCCTATATCATTTCCAATGATTACGATGTCCGGGACTATCTTTTTACGGAAAATCTGAGCGAGGAGCGCGCAGAGGCTCTGCGAGAGCGGATTTTGACCCTCTTTAAGACCGTATCGGATGCCCGGGGAGATATCACGAATATCGGCCTTTTGCCGGAAAATCGGGCTGCGATCCTGAATGACGGGGAAGACAGCCTGAATCCCTATACAAATGTGAAGGAGCTCTCGTGGTATCAGGAGGCCATCCGTCAGGAGGGGCAGGCCGCCCTTTCCTCGTCCCATGTCCAGAATGCCGTGCAGGATCAGTATGACTGGGTCGTAACCCTGAGCCGAAGTATCACGAACAAGGCGAATCCGGGGATCTGCGGCGTCTGCTTTGTCGATCTGAATTACAATTCAATCCGGGAGCTCTGCGAGCGTATCAGTCTCGGAAATAAGGGATATATCTATATTCTTGACCGGGAGGGCAGTATCGTCTATCATCCGAGGCAGCAGCTCATCTACAGCGGCATGAAGCAGGAGCTTCTGCAGGAGGTAATGGACAGCGAGGTTTCTTCCCTTCTGACGGATGACGGGAAATTGTATACCATTTCCCATTCCGAGGTCACCGGCTGGACCGTCGTGGGCGTATCGGATGTGGCGGAATTGATGGAGGGAACGGATGCGGCAAGGCTGATCTATGTCATCATGGCGCTGGTGCTTTTCTTCATCGCATTGCTTCTGGCCTATCTCTTGTCCAATGAGATCACGCGCCCTATCAAGAGTCTGGAGCGCTCGATGAAAGAGGTGGAGCGGGGAAATTTTGAACATGCGATGCCGGAAAACCGGGAGGAGAATGAGATCGGTTCCCTGACCCGGAGCTTCCGGCTCATGACCGGAGAAATCCAGAACCTGATGCGGCAAAGCGAGCAGGAGCAGCGAGCCAAGCGAAAATACGAGCTGAAGGTGCTTCAGTCCCAGATTAGCCCCCACTTCCTGTACAATACCTTAGATTCCATCATCTGGATGGCAGAGTGGGGGAAAAATAAAGAGGTGGTGACGATGACCTCCTCCCTGGCGAAGCTTTTGCGCCGCACCATCAGCAATGAGCAGGAGTTGGTGACAATTTGGGAGGAAATCGACTGCACAGAGGCATATTTGACGATCCAGAAGATGCGCTATAAGGGAAAGCTCGAGTATTCCATCGTTGTCGAGCCGGAAATCGAGGAGGAAAAAATTGTAAAACTCCTCCTGCAGCCGCTGGTGGAAAACGCTATCTACCATGGTATCAAATATAAAACCGGAAAAGGAAGGATCGAGATCCGTGGCTTCCGGAGGGAGGGCTTGATTCAGCTGGAGGTCGAGGATGACGGCAGCGGCATGGATGCCGGGACGCTCGAGCATATCTTCGAGAAGCACGTGCGGGATACGCGGTCGAACGGGGTCGGTGTCTCGAATGTCAATGAGCGGATCCATCTCTTCTACGGAGCAGAATACGGCCTGCGCTATGAGAGTGAGCCGGGGAAGGGAACCAGGGCGATCCTGGTGATTCCGGCCGGAAAGGATGTGGCAGCGGTTGAAAATGACTAGAGTAAAGGCAAGACTTCTTCTGATGGCCGGAATCCTGTCGGTAGTATCCCTCGGAAGCCTCTTGTACTGGAAGAAAAGGACGGATGAGACGCGTACCCTGGAGATCGTCCTGATTCAGAAGGCGTTTGATGATACCGATTTCTGGACCTCCGTCTACCAGGGCGCCGAGACGGCGGCGGAAGAATATAATGTAAAGCTTACGGTGGAGGGACCGGAAAATGAGCGGGATATCGATGCCCAGAATCAGATGATCGAGGAGGCCATCGAGAGCAGGCCGGATGCCATCGTCCTCTGTCCGTGCAGCACGGACCTTACCGTAAGGTATGCCGAAGCCATCGAGAAGGCCGGTATCCGGCTGGTGCTGGCAGACTCGACGATGAAGGAAGAACTGGGCTGCGCCGTGGTGGCCACCGATAATTACGAGGCCGGCTATAAGCTAGGAAGTTATATGAAGCAATTCGTGAAGGAGAACAGCATCATCGGCATCATCGGCCATGTCGAGGGCAGTTCGACGGCGGTAGGCCGCGAGGAGGGCTTCCGGGCAGGTCTTGGCGAGGCAAATGAGCAGGTGGCGGAGATTGTCTTCTGTGATTCGGATTCCGAGAGAGCCTATGCCCTCACGGAGGAGCTTTTGGAGAAGTATCCGAAGATGGATCTTATTGCGGGGCTGAACGAATATTCCGCAGTCGGCGCAGCCAGAGCCCTGGAGGAGCTGGGAAGGACTGCCTCGATCCATCTGGGCGGTATCGACAGCTCCGTCGAGCAGATACGATACCTGGAGAGCGGCGTTTTCGATGCCCTGGTGGTGCAGAAGCCTTTTAATATGGGATATTTAAGCATCGAGACGGCGGCGAAGGCTGTGCGGGGAGAGAACTTCGAGGCGACGCAGGATTCCGGCTCCGAGCTGATTACCAAAGAGACGATGTATACCGAGGAAAACCAGAAGCTGCTTTTCCCGGTAGGAAAATAAAATGGAAACTCGCATAGTTAGGGAGACGCTGCTGAAAGCGTGTCAAAACTGTGCGAGTTTTGTTTTGTGTTGGATATCGTAATTTTTTGCCGTATTTACGTTGAGTTAAAGAATATTTTCAACCTTTCCAAAAAGATTTTCTATTCAATTCCTCAAACCGGAGTTCTATAATGTGTGTAGATTGACAGAGCGGACAAGATTGACAACTATTTGTTCGTTCCTTTTGTCTCTTATGGGGTGAGACAACGGGGGCAGTCAGAAGTTAGGAGGAAGGAAAGTGGAGAAGATAAAAGAAAATGCGTTCGTCAAGAAGATTGGCTTTAACACGTTGGTTCTGCTGTGTGTCATGGTAGTGCTGTATATCCTGTTTGCCATCGCGACGCCGCTGATTAAGACAAATGCAAGCTTTGTGAGCTATGCCAGAATCGTAAGTGCTTTGAACTACGCTTATTTCCTGGGATTTCTTGCACTTGGTGTAACCTTTGTAATTGCGACGGGAGGCATCGACTTCTCGATTGGACCGGTGATGTTCTGCTCGGCACTGATTGCAGGATATCTGCTGACGCTGAAGGGAGTTCCGCTTCCGGCCTGTCTTCTGGTAAGCATCCTGGTGGGAACCATCTTCGGTATCTTCAACGGCTTTCTGGTAGCATACGCAAGCCTTCCCTCCTTCATCACCTCGATGGCGAGCATGATGATTGCGAAGGGTGTCGGCTCTGTATTTACCAAGACCCAGTCCGTCAGCTGGCCTCAGTCGACAGACGCAAACGGCTGGTTCCGCAGCCTGGTAAAGATGAAGGTGAACGGTGTCGATATCCCGACCGGCCTTATCTCTTTACTGATTGGTGCAGTGCTTTGCTCCATTATTCTGAATAAGACAAAAATCGGACGATATATCCTCTGCATCGGCAGCAACCGCGAGGCGGTTCGCCTTTCCGGTGTCGATACAAAGAAATGGGAGATGCTGGCCTACATTATCTGTGGTTTGCTGGCAGGAGTCGCAGCGATCTATTATGTAGGAGCTTATACCACGGTTCAGCCGGGTCTGGGCGATACCTTCAACAACGAGGCCATTGCAGGCTGCGTAATGGGCGGTACCTCCATGACCGGTGGTGTGGCATCCATCGCAGGAACCTTTATCGGTGTTCTGATTATAGCCCTTCTGCAGGAAGGAATCCTGGCTATGGGATTCCAGATCAATTATCAGTATATCATTACTGGTATCATCGTACTGGTGGTTGTTTACGCTGACCTTAGAAGCCGGCGCAGACGCAATTAATCGGAAGGGGGAAGCGAAAAATGGGTGACGTAATTTTAACCATGAAGGGAATCGACAAATCGTTCCCCGGTGTACATGCTCTGGACCACGTAGACCTCGAGGTCCGCAAGGGTGAGGTTCACGCCCTGATGGGTGAGAACGGAGCCGGCAAGTCGACTCTGATGAAGGTTTTGACAGGTATTTACCATAAGGATTCCGGAAGCATCACTTACGAAGGCAAGGAAGTTGAGTTTACGAATCCGAGAGAGGCGCAGGATGCAGGTATCGTCATCGTGCATCAGGAGCTGAATATGATGGGCCACCTGACAGTGGCACAGAATATCTTTATCGGCCGTGAGTTTATGAACGGAAAGCTCATCGACGATAAGAAGATGAATGAAGAAGCGAAGAAGCTGTTCGATCAGCTTGGTATCGATATCGACCCGAAGGAGACCATGAGCCGCCTGACCGTCGGAAAGCAGCAGATGTGCGAGATCGCAAAGGCGATTTCCCACGATGCGAAGGTTATCATCTTCGACGAGCCGTCCGCAGCGCTGACGGAGTCCGAGATTGAAGAACTGTTCAAGATTATTCGTGACCTGCGCGAAAAGCAGCTGGGTATCGTCTATATCTCTCACCGTATGGATGAGATCAAGGTTATCACAGACCGCGTAACGGTCATGCGAGACGGCGGCTACGTAGGAACCCTGATTACTAAGGATTCTACGAAGGACGACATCATCAATATGATGGTAGGCCGTGTTATTTATGAAGATCCGAAGACCGAGAGCCAGGTTGCTCCGGATGCCCCGGTGGTTCTGAAGGTAGAGCATCTGAATGCCGGAAGAATGGTAAAGGATGTAAGCTTCGAGCTTCATAAGGGCGAGATCTTAGGCTTCTCCGGACTGATGGGAGCCGGACGTACCGAGACAGCGAGAGCCCTGTTCGGTGCAGACCCGAAGGAGAGCGGCGATATCTATGTCAATGGAAAGAAGGTAGAAATCAAGACTCCGCAGGATGCTGTAAAGTGCGGTATCGGATATCTTTCCGAGGATCGGAAGCGCTACGGAATTGTCGTAGACAAGACAGTGGCTGAGAACTCCACGATGGCTTCCCTGGAGAACTTCATGAAGGGAATCTTCATCGACAAGAAGAAGGAGAAGAATGTAGCCGAGGAATACGTAGAAGCCCTGAAGACAAAGACCCCCAGCGTCGATCAGCTGGTAGTCAACCTGTCCGGCGGAAACCAGCAGAAGGTGGTTATCGCAAAGTGGCTGGTAAGAAACTGCGACATCCTGATTTTTGACGAGCCTACCAGAGGTATCGACGTAGGTGCGAAGAGCGAGATTTATCATCTGATGAACGAGCTGGTGGCACAGGGAAAATCCATCATCATGATTTCATCGGAGATGACCGAGATTCTGCGAATGAGTGACCGTATCGTAGTCATGTGTGAGGGTCGGAAGACCGGCGAACTGGGTATCGAGGAAGCCACACAGGAGCGGATCATGCACGCGGCAACGCTTAGAAATTAGGAGGGAATAAGACAATGACAGACAAGAAAAACGGAAATGCTTTTACAGACAATCCGCTTGTGAAAGCGATTGGTGTACAGAAAATTGTCGTCGTGATTGTGCTGATTGCCCTGATAGCGTTCTTCAGCGCGGTAAGCCCCTCATTCCGGCAGTATTCGACACTTCTTAGTATCATGGACTACACATACTACCTGGCATTCCTTGGAATCGGCGTAACCTTCTGCCTGATTACCGGAGGCGTAGACCTTTCCATCGGAACCGGTATGTTCTGCTATGCATTGATTGGCGGCTATCTGATTACACGTCAGAATATGCCGGTTATCGTAGGTATCCTGGTGACCCTGGTCTGTGGACTGATTATGGGTATCGTCAACGGACTCATCGTTTCGAAGGGCGGACATGCTCCCTTCCTGGCAACCTTGTGTACCATGATGATTGCCAGAGGTCTCGGAGCCATCGCTACCGGCGGTGCCAGCGTGACCTGGCCGGGTGCAACAGCAGCCAACGGCTGGACGAGAAGCCTCTTCAAATTGACCGTAGGAGAGACAAAGGTTCCCTTAGGCTTCCTCTGGGTACTGATTCTGGCCTTCGTAATGAGTATCGTGCTGAACAAGACCCGTACCGGACGTTATATCATCGCGATCGGCAGTAATAAAGAGGCAACCCGCCTCTCCGGTATCAATGTACCGAAGTATCTGACAATGGCCTATATCTTCTCCGGTATCTTCACCGGACTGGCAGCTCTGGCATACAGCTCAGCATTCCAGTCCATGGCACCGGGCGGCGGCGCAGGCGTCGAGCTGAACGCCATCGGCGGAGCTATCATCGGAGGAACCTCGATGAGCGGCGGTTCCGGAAGTATCTCCGGTACGATCCTGGGAGTCTTCATCATGTCGGTTCTGCAGACAGGACTTCCGCTGATCGGACTGCAGGCGAACTACCAGCAGATCATTATCGGCCTGGTACTGATTGTAGCCGTTTATATCGACGTATTGAAGAATAAGAAGCTGGACAAGTAGTCAGTAAAAGAAAAGGGAGATGTGTACTGCGGCGAGCAGTTCATATAAAAGAGAATCCAATAAGGAGAACTTAAATAAAAAGGAGGATTTTACATGAAAAAGAAGGTAGTAGCAGGAATTCTTGCAGCGACAATGGTAGTAGGTCTGACCGCTTGCGGCGGCAGCACCGACACAACCACGACCACCGACACCACGGAGACCACCGAGGAGAGCACGGACGATGCGGCAGCAGCTGACACAGCAGCAGCCGGTGACTTATCTTTCGAAATCGTTTCCAAGGGTCTGCAGCATCAGTACTGGCAGGCAGTAAAGAAGGGTGTTGAGAATAAGGCAGCTGAGCTCGGCGTTACAGTTAACTTCGTAGGTCCGGACAGTGAGTCCAATATTTCTCAGCAGGTTCAGCAGCTCGAGAGTGCTCTGAATGCAAATCCGTCCGCAGTAGGTCTGGCAGCTCTGGATACCGAGTCCGTAAAGGATCTGCTTCAGAAGGCTATGGACAGCGGTATTCCGGTAATCGGTTTTGACTCCGGTGTTCCGGGAGCTCCGGAAGGATCCGTACTGGCTAACTGCTCTACAGACAACTATGCAGCTGGTGAGCTGGCAGCAGAGAAGGTTTACGAGGCAGTAAAGGATCAGATCGCATCCGCAACTTCTGCAGTACGTATCGGTGTCGTAGCACAGGATGCTACCTCTGAGTCTGTTATCAACAGAGGCCTTGGCTTCATTGATAAGTTCGCAGAGCTGGCAGTAGCTGACGGCAAGACCGCAACCGTTATCGGAAATGACAAGTACATCACAGACTCCAAGGCTGAGAAGACCGACGGCGCTGACGTAGTCATCGACGTTCGTGTACCGGCAAGCGTTACCTCTGAGCTGTCTGCAGCAGATGCAACCGCTCTGATGAATGAGAAAGACACCATCGCAATCTATGGTTCCAACGAGCATTCTGCAAACGCTATCATCACCGCAAATGAGAACCTGAACAAGTGCGGTACCGGCGAAGGCAAGATCGTTGCAGCAGGCTTCGACTCCGGCGCAGCTCAGATTCAGGCAGTTAAGGACGGCGTTCTTCTTGGTTCCATTACGCAGGCTCCGGTAGCTATGGGCGAGACCCTGGTTCAGCTTCTCTATGATGCAGCTACAGGCAACACTTCCGCAGTCGTAGATACCGACACAGGATGCCAGTGGTATACCGCAGACAACTGCGAGGATGCAGAGATTTCTCAGAACCTGTACGAGTAATCGATTCAGACAGTTTATCTGAAAACCAAATCAAAATGACAGGGGCACACCGTTTGGTGTGCCCTTTCTAAAAGGAGAAGCTTATGTTAAAAGGAATTCCGAGTATCTTATCCCCTGAGCTTTTGAAAGTACTTTGCGAGATGGGCCACAGCGACCGAATCGTCATCGGAGACGGCAATTTCCCGGCAGAATCCATGGGAAAGGATGCCATCGTGATTCGCTGTGACGGGCACGGCGTGCCGGAGCTTCTGGATGCCATCCTGCAGGTCATGCCGCTGGACAGCTATGTAGAAAAGCCGATGAATCTGATGGAGGTCATGCCGGGTGACCCGGTCAAAACTCCGATCTGGGATACCTATAAGGAGATCGTCGCAAAGCATGATGAGCGCGGCGCAGCCTGCGTCGGCAATATCGAGCGCTTCCAGTTCTATGAGGAGGCAAAGAAGGCTTATGCGATCATTGCCACCGGTGAGAGTGCAGTCTATGCAAATGTCATGCTGCAAAAGGGTGTTGTCATCAACTAAGTATGTGAAAATTTGTTGAACTTTTCGTGATTTTCGGGGATATGTCTTGCGGCATATCCCTTTTTACGTTATACTTTGTACCGATTCAGAGCGATTGGTTTTATGGTATTTGGTAAATTTGGGGAGAAGAATATGACGAAAAAGTTTATTGCTATTCTCTGTATCGCCGGTGTCCTGACGGGCTGTGCGGTGGAAGGAGAAAAAAGCACAGAGAAGACGCAGAAGGCAGAGAATACACAGGAAACGACGACACAGGAGACGGAACAAAAGACGGAGGAGGAGAGCGAGAAAACGACGGATACCTCTGATACGGCAGCCGAGACGGAGGAAGAAACGGTGCCGTCGAATTTTAAGGAGCTGTTTCAAATCGAGGCAGACGGGATCGATTATCTGTCGATCGAGGACATCACCGTGCCGGAAGGATCCGCCATCGCGATGATTGGCAAGGACTCCGGCAGCAGCTTCTGGAAGCGCGTTCGCGCGGGTGCTGAGCAGGCTGTGACGGATCTGAACGAAAAGCTCGGTTATACCGGCAGTGCGAAGATAAAGGTGACCTATGATGCACCCTCCGGGGAGGATGTGGCCGAGCAGATCGACATCATTGATCAGATGCTGGATAAAAATCCGGACGCCTTGATCGTAGGTTATAACGATATCAACTCCGGAAAGACCCAGCTGGAGCTGGCCGAGGCAAACGGGATACCGGTATTTGCTGTGGATTCAGGTATCGAGAATTCTTTGATTGAGACGGAGACGAAGACGGATAACTATCAGGCAGCCAGAGATGCCGCAGCGAAATTCTGTGAGGCCATCGGGGACTCCGGAGAGGTAGCGCTGCTGGTACACAGCTCCGAGACCGAGACTGGAATTGATCGGGAGAAGGGCTTCCGGGATGAGATCGAGGAGAATCATCCGAATGTACAGATTGTCGAGACTACTTATGTAAACCAAGACGAGCGCAGCGCGGAGGAGATCGTCGCTGCCGTCATGGCGGATCATCCGGAGCTGAAGGGATATTTCGGAACCAACGAGAATGTGACCCGGGTGCTGGGAAATGTGGTGACAAAGTTTGCGCCGGAGGGACAGAGTGTCGTGGCAGTGGGCTTTGATTCCTCCGCGAAGATTGTCGAATCCGTCAAAAACGGAGGCTTGTACGGCGTCATGGCTCAGGATGCCTTCGGCATGGGCTATACGGCGATGGTATCCGCGCTTCGTTCCGTCGCAGGCCTAGAGAATGTCTCCGTGATCGAGCCGTCCTATTACTGGATCGACGCAGAGAATGTGGAGGATGCCACGACGCAGGCGCTGATTTACAAATAATCAGCTCAAACTTCCCACATGGAAATCTAGAAGGAAGTAGCCCGGGGTGTGTGCCCGCAGCTGCATGGACGCGGAACAGCACTTCCATTGCGAATTTGTTGATGTCGCTCCCGGCCTCTAAAGACAGCTTGCGTTCATTCGACAGCTGTACACTGTCACCCGGGGGTTCGTTGGTGGTACACACTCGATCATGACGTGCCGTGTGGGAGTTACATGCCGGCGAAAACGTTAGGGTGCCCGGTGCGGAAACCGTCCAAGCCTGCAT
>CAVFGF010000003.1:0-57773 GCA_963621925.1 Alistipes onderdonkii
GATCATACCACAAAGGACTCCATAAGTATAATTAATAGATTTAAATTCATTTATAACTTTATCTAATAGATTTTCCCTTATTTCTATGATATAATGAAAGAAAAATTGTTTGAATCAGGAGTAACGCTTATGAAACGTCTCGAAAAATGGAAAATGCAGGGTCTCATCACCCTCCTTCTCGTCCTTTTTCTGCTTCTTATGCCCTTCCAGGATTATACGGAGCGCACCTTCCTCATGGATTCTATGAATTATCCGGAGGAGCTCATCGGCACCTTTGGTACTGACGAAGGAATCCTGACGGTTCCGGCCGGTGTGGGCTCTTTCACTCTGGAGACCGGCAGTCATTATTTCCGTCAGGGTACCTATGAGGTCACCTTCAATGTCACCTCCTCGGAGGCGGGCAATAGCGTCGACGTCTACGATCCCAATTATCTGAATGCCGACAATACCGTCGGAAAAGTCCTGGCCTCCTCCGAGGTTCCCACCGACGGCCGGAACATTCATCTGACCTTCACCATCGAGGACTTTGCCGAGAGCATCGTCTTTCGGGTAAACTCAGAGACGCCCATGACCTTCGAGAGCGTCTATCTCCTGTCCCAGAGAGGGCTCTACCGAGATCCCTACATCTATGCTGGGCTGGTCGTCCTCGCCTCTGTCCTGTTCTTTTTCTACCGTAAAAAATACAAGGTTCGCACGGAGCCTCTCTTTTTGCTCCTCTTTGCGGTGCTCTGGTCCTCCCTTCCCACCTGCTTTGCCTGGCTTTCGACCGGCCACGATATGTACTTTCATTACGGACGGATCTTTAACCTGGCGCAAGATCTCGCTGAGGGAACTTTTCCGGTTCGCTTCCACAGCCATATGGCCAGGGGCTTCGGCTACTGCGTTCCGATGATGTATTCGGAATTCTTTCTCTATCCCTTTGCACTCCTGATCCGCCTGGGACTTTCCCCCATCGGCTGCTGGCATCTTCTGGTTTTCATGGCAAACCTCGCCACTGCCTATGTGGCCTACTATTCCTTCTCTGTGCTGACCCGTTCCCGCCGAATCGGTCTCCTTACGGCCATTCTCTATACCCTGTCCATGTACCGGCTCATCAACCTGTATACCCGGGCAGCCTTCGGCGAGGTCCTGGCGACGATTTTCCTTCCCTTGCTTTTACTCGGCATGTATCAGCTGTTTCTCGGAAATTCCAGAAAATGGTGGATCGCCGTCATTGCTTTTACCGGAATTTTCCAGTCGCATGTCGTCTCCACGGAGATCGCCCTTTGCTACTGTATCCTCTTTGCTCTCTGGAATATTCGACGGCTGAAGGCTGTGGAGCGCCTGATTCATCTTATTCTGGCCGGAGTTTCCACTCTGCTTTTGAATCTATGGTACATCCTGCCCTTCCTGGATCATATGCGTTTTTCCATGTTTGTCATGGACGAAGAGCGAAATCTCTATGCCTACTCGGTCTATCCGGCGCAGTTTTTCGATCTCTCCTTAAATAACCCTTCCGCGGACAATCTGGGAAGAACCAGCTTCTCCGGCTCCATGCCCTTCTCCATCGGGCTCCTTTTGCTCATCGGCATCCTGCTCTTTGTCCTCCTTCTCTTTCGGAAGGAGCCGAAAAATACCTTTCATAAAAAGCTCGGAGCCTGGTGTCTCGTCCTGGGCGGCCTGTCCCTCTATGCTTCCTCCGTTTATTTCCCCTGGGAAGCCATTCAGCGCATCGGGATCCTCAATGTCTTCGTCGAAAGGTTTCAGTTTGCTTCGCGCTTTCTGCCCTTTGCAAGCCTCTTCCTCGGAGTCACGACGGCCGTGGGCATCTACTATTTCTTTGAGAATCGCGAGCAGCGAAAAATGCTTTGCCTTCTGATGGGGGTACTCCTCGTCTATACCTCCGGGAAATATATGAGTGACTATTCCAACAGCGCCTCGACCTTCGTCGACTGGGACAACCAGATGGATCATGCCTACGATACGGATATGCTCTATCTCATCAGTGACAACGGAGCTCACGTCAGCGTCCGCCTCATGAATGCCCAGGATACGGCCTTCCAGGCTTCGGAGGGTGTCACCGTGACCGAGGCTTCTCGAAACGGTACGAATCTTTCCTGCAGCTATCAGAATGCGGCCGGAGAGGGAGCCTATATCGATGTGCCCATCTACTACTACCCCTATCTCCATGCCTATGACAGCGAGGGAAATCTCCTTGCCACCAGCCACGGGGAGCTTCTGCGGCTTCGGGTGGCCCTGCCGGATACGGCAGAGGGCAGCCTCACGATCCGCATGGAAATGCCCCTCTTCTATCGGATCGGAGATCTCATCTCCCTGGCGACTCTTCTCCTGCTTGTCGGCGGTGCCGTCTATCTTCGAAGAAGAAAGACGGTTGCGGCAAAGGCTTCTGTACCGGAGGTTTTGTAATGGATATCAACTATGAGCTCTATAAGGTTTTTTATCATGTAGCCACTACCCTAAGCTTCTCGGAGGCCTCCAAGCAGCTCTTTATCTCCCAGTCGGCCGTCAGCCAGTCTGTCAAGGTGCTGGAGAAGAAGCTGAATCAGAATCTCTTCATCCGAAGCACGAAGCGGGTACAGCTGACGCCCGAAGGGGAAATCCTGCTTCGCCATATCGAGCCGGCCATCCAACTCATCAAGCGCGGTGAGAACCAGATTCTGGAGGCCGGCTCCTTGGGCGGCGGCCAGCTTCGCATCGGCGCCAGCGATACCATCTGCCGATACTTTCTCGTGCCCTATTTAAGCCGCTTCCATAAGGAATTTCCCGGCATCCATATCAAGGTCACGAACCATACCTCCATCGGCTGCGTCGATCTCCTCGAAAGCGGCCAGGTGGATCTGATCTTCAGCAATTATCCGAATTCCCGCCTGGGCAATACCGGACATATGACAAAGGTTCACTCCTTTCAGGATGTCTTCATCGCTAACCGGAACTATTTCAGCCTGGAGCATCAGCGTCTCACCTTTCGCGAGCTTCTGAACTATCCGATTCTGATGCTGGATCGGAAAAGCACCACCAGTGAGTATCTGCATGCCCTGTTTTTGCAGCATCAGCTCGATCTGGTGCCGGAGATCGAGCTTTCCAGCAATGACCTGCTCCTCGATCTGGCCTCCATCGGTCTCGGCATCGCCTTTGTGCCGGATTATTGCCTGCCAAAGCATTCCCCGGATCTCTTTCCGCTGCAATTATCCGAGGAGCTGCCGAGCCGCCAGCTGGTTCTGGTACACAGCGAGCAGCTGCCCTTAAGTCCCGCAGCGAGGCAGTTTCTGGAGTACTTTTCGGAGTAGCTCTCCGCCTGCGGCGGGTCGCATCAGTGACTTTCTTTCCTCCGCAGTGCAATAAAAAAAGCCCCGGCAGTCTGCCGGGGCTTTTTTTATCACAGATATATTCTTTTCTTAAGCGATTGCGAATTTTGCCAATACCTGATCAAAGTCACCATTCTCTCCATGACATTTTACAGTCAGGATCTGGTTTAAATCCATGCTCAGGACACCGAGGATGGATTTTGCATCGATGAGAATCCGATTGTAATAGACATCTACATCGAAATCACACTGGCTTGCGCCCTGTACAAATTCCTGCACGTCCTCTGCATTCAGCTTAATCTTTTTTGTCTGCATTTCTTTCCACTCCTTCCGGCCTGAATACGAATTCATGGCCTATAAACAAGCATATTTCGCTTTGTTGCAGGTATTATGACAGCAAGCTTTTCCTTTGTCAATCCCTGCCGTGTTTTTTTCGGAAGGCGCATTTTCTCTGCATTTTTGTCGATCCTGTACAAATTTCGCAGCTGGAAAAACAAGGATTTTTTTCAACTTCTCTATTTCTTCCGTATTTTTCCATTCCATTCCTTACCCACTTGTAACCAAAGTCCGGTTTTTCCCTTGCAATTCTGTCAGATTTTCCGATAAGATCTCTAGGAAAATGCTGATTTAATCAGCGTTTCCCTCGGATTTTGGTCGGTCTCCGGACTCGATCAGGATAAAAATTCCGGTTCCTATGCGGATTTCTGCGATCTCCCCGGTAATCTCGTTGCTGACTCCGAGGCCTGCACTTCCCGTACTGGTAAAGGTATAATCCGTCAATTCGTACTTGAAGCCCCGGAGTGTCACCCCCGTCACCTCCGTCGTCAGCGGCAGAAGGGAGACGTATTTTCCGTATTGGTCTTCTTTTTTCAGGTATGTCACTCCGTCGATCAGCCGGATCCGGTTGTACTCGTCTGCCAGGATGCAGGGTACCCCCTGCTTCTTTGCCAACATCAGACTCTGGATATTGCCGAGGACGTGGTCGAGACGGGTTCCGGTACCGCCGAGAATATGGATCTCACTGCTTCCAAGCTCCAGAGCCAGCTCGATGGCGATCTGGCTGTCGGTCGAATCCTTGACGGGATTGTAGGTGCGGATCGGTATATCGGTTCTAGTCCGATAATATTCCACCAGTTCCGGTGCCGCCGTATCGAAGTCTCCGACGATATAGGTCGGTGTCAAATCATTTTCGTAGAAAAAACGCAGCCCATTATCGACGGCGATGAGCCCATCGAAGTTATTTTCCCTTAAATAAGACAGGACAAAATCGCGCTCGATTCTGCCCCCACTGATAATGCCTGTTTTCATGCTTCCCCCATCATTTTCCGGAAGTCTGTAACATTTTTCTCGATGTCGCCGCCGAAAATCGCAGAGCCTGCCACGATGATATTTGCTCCTGCATCCAGGACGGTCTGAAGATTACTCAGCTTGATGCCGCCGTCTACCTCGATATCGATCTCGAGCCCCCGTTCCTCCATCTTTTTTCGAAGCTCCCGGATCTTTCCGGTACAGCTCTCGATATACTTCTGACCTCCGAAGCCCGGGTTTACCGTCATCAAAAGCACCATATCCAGATCCTCCAGGATATAATCCAGGGCCGTCAGAGGCGTCGAGGGATTCAGGGCCACACAGGCCTTCATGCCGTTCTCCTTGATGGCCGCAATGGTGCGGTTCAGGTGCGGGCATACCTCGGCATGCACCGTCAGGATATCGGCGCCGGCCTCGGCAAAGGCTTTGATATAGGCATCCGGATTATCCATCATCAGATGCACATCAAAGACGGCCACGGATTTCTTCCGGATCGCCTCGATGACCGGAAAGCCAAGGGACAGGCTCGGCACGAAATGTCCGTCCATCACATCAATGTGCAGATACTCGGCTCCTGCTTCCTCCGCCCTTCTTACATCCTCCCCCAGGGCAGCGAAATCCGCCGACAGGATCGACGGAGACAGTTTGTTCAGCATAACTAATACCTCCTCTTTTGTTTCAGCTCCTCATAGAGAAGCCGGTAATTTTCGTATCGAATCGGACTGATCTTCTTCTCCTCCAGGGCTTCCTTGACACCGCAATGGGGCTCCGAAATATGGGAGCAGCCCTGAAAGCGGCAGAAGGGCTCATATTTTACAAATTCCGGAAAATACCAGCCTAGCTCTTCCTTTTCCATCTCCGGCAGATAGATGGAGCTAAAGCCCGGTGTATCGAAGAGGAAGGTATCCTCTCCCAGGGCAAAGAGCTCGCTGTGCCTGGTCGTATGCTTTCCCCGCTCAATCTTCCGGCTGATATCGCCGGTCTCCATCCGCGCCTCCGGTGCCAGACGGTTGATAAGAGAGGATTTTCCGACGCCGGAGGGGCCGGCGACAGTGGTCGTCTTTCCCTGCAGAGCTTTCCGGATCTCCGAAAGACCCTCCTCCTTCTCGGCGCTGATACAGAGGACCGGATAGCCCGCGCTCTCGTAGGTATCCCGCAGAAGGCTTAAGTCCTGCTCTTCTACCAGATCCTGCTTGTTGAAGCAGACGATAGCGGGTACCTTCTGGTATTGCATCAGGATCAGGAAGCGATCCAGCAGATTGAAGTTCGGACTGGGCTTCGCGGCCGCGAAGATCACCAGGGCCTGGTCGACATTCGCCACGGCCGGGCGGATCAGCTCGTTTTTCCGCGGCAGGATCTCTGCGATGCTGCCTTTTTTTCCGGCCTCATCCAGAATCTCCAGGGAGACATCGTCCCCCACCAGGGGCTTGATCTTCTGGTTCCGAAAGGCTCCCTTTGCTTTGCATTCATAGAGACCGGCTCCTGCTGCGTAAACGTAGTAGAAGCCGGCGATTCCTTTTATAATCTTTCCTTGCATGGGTTACTGCTGGGTTTGGGTGTTGTCGGTGGTGTTGGTGGTGTCCGTAGACGGCTGAACGGTAGGTGTCAGGCCGGTCTTTCCACATTGTGTACACTTTCCTGTAGCATCAACCTCCGGATGTGCGCATACACCATTGCTGATGACTACATTAATCTTTGTTCCGACATTTTGTGTACCGTTCGGACTGCAAGATATAATCTTGCCTTTTGCGATATTGTCACTGTATTCGTAGCTTCTGTCTCCAACCTGGAAACCTCGATTGGTGATCTCATCAAGCGAATCTCCTGCCCCCGGCACGGTTGCTGTCTTGACAGGCTCGCTGCCGATGCTGACTACAATCTCTACCGTGCTGCCTGCCGCTACCGTGGAGCCATTGCCCGGCTTATAAGAGATGACATCGCCCTTGGATACCGTATCGCTGTAGGCCTCGCTGCGGGATACCTTCAGCCCCTTATCCGTCAGATACTTGGTTACCGCGCTCTCGCTGCTGCCGTTTTTCTCTGCATTGCCGATATAGACGTCGGTATTTTCCTTGCCCTTGCTGATGACGTAGCTGACCTTGCTGTTCTTGTCTGCCTTGCTGCCGGCCTTCGGGCTCTGGCTGATGACCTTGCCCTCTTCGACGCTGTCACTGTATTCCTGCGTTACCGTGCCGGAGGTGAGGCCTGCGGACTTCAGAAGCTCCTTCGCCTTCGCCTCGGTCTGTCCCGTCAGGGTCGGTACCTCGATCTGCTGATCGGCTTCCTTGCCCTTGCTGACGACGACCTTGATGACGCTGCTCTTGTCTACCTTTTTGCCCGATGCCGGGGAGGTCGAGATAACCTTGCCCTCTGCCACATCGTCACTGGTTACCTCAGAGACGTCTACGGAAAGGCCTAAGCCCTTCAGGGTGCTCTCCGCCTTCGCCTGGGTATAGCCCGTGACATCCGGCACCTCTACCTTCTCGCCGTCTACGCAGATATCGACGACTATGGTGGTATTCGGATCGACCTTCGAACCTGCTTCCTCACTCTGGCTGATGATCTGGCCTGCCTCATAGGTATCCGACGACTTCGTCTCGCCAAGCTTGATGCCAAGCTCAACCTTATTCAGAGCTTCCTTTGCCTCGGAATAGCTCATGCCCAGAAGATCCGGCACCTCTACCTCGCTGTCCAATACATCGGCAATCTCGGTATCATCGGTCTTCGTATCCTTTGAACTCTTGCCAAGTCCCAGAACCTTCGTAATCATGACACCCAGGATAATGACGATGATGATAGCTGCCGCGATGCCGCCGATGGTCATGATCTTCTCCATCTTCGGCGCCAGCATGCCGCCGTCCTCGTCCTTTTGCTGTTTCTTTTTATTTTTCTTATTCTTGATCTTTTCTTTTTCTATTTTCTTCTGTCTCCGGCGCTCCAAAAAGCTCGGCTCTTCGTCCTCGTCGTCGTAGTACTCGTCATCCTCATACCCGTCGTCTTCGTCTCCGTATTCGTCGTCGTACCGATCCGCATCCTCGTAATCGTCGTACTCCTCGTCCTCATACTCGCCGTCTTCTTCCTCGCCGTCTTCGTAGTCCTCATCCTCGTAGGGCTCCTCATTCCTGGCATTCAGGCGATCGAGATAAGCATACTTCGACTCTGCATCCTCGGGAGAAATGGCTACCCGGCCGGTCTCCCGCTTGATCTTCGAGATCTCATCCCGGGTGATGGCGACAGTCTTCGCGCCGTCCGCCACGATCTCCCGCACAAAGTTGACATCCGGTGTCAAAAGAGACTGCTTCAAATCAGCGATCAGCTCGGCTGCACTGCCGTAGCGGCGATCCGGGCTCTTCTCGGTACATTTTAAGATAATATGCTCCAGGCTTACCGGTACGTCCGAGGCATAGACCCGCGGAGAGACGATATCCTCCTGGAGATGCTTCACGGCCACGACCACCGTCGTCTCGCCGTCGAAGGGCACCCGGCCCGTCACCATCTCATACATAACGATACCCAGAGAATAGATATCACTCTTCGCATCGCTATAGCCGCCTCTGGCCTGCTCCGGTGAGGTATAGTGCACCGAACCCATCGCATCTGCCGTATTCGTATTCGAGGAGACAGATTTTGCAATACCAAAGTCCGTCACCTTCACCTTGCCGTCCCGGGAGATGATGATATTCTGGGGCTTGATATCCCGATGTACGATCTGATTGTTGTGGGCGACCTCCAGACCGGCTGCCACCTGAATCGCGATGCTGGTGGCCTCCTTGACCGTCAGACGGCCTTTTTTCTCGATATAGGTCTTGAGGGTAATGCCCTCTACCAGCTCCATA
This sequence comes from Alistipes onderdonkii, assembly GCA_963621925.1. GTDB lineage: Bacteria > Bacillota > Clostridia > Lachnospirales > Lachnospiraceae > Laedolimicola. Next base: position 8,450 of record CAVFGF010000003.1, read on the forward strand.
ACGATATAGAAGATATTCTGCTCGTCACCGACATCATAGACATTGACGATATTCGGATGAGCCAGGGCTGCTGCAGCCTGGGCCTCCTCCTTGAATTTGCGGACGAAATTCTTGTCCTCTACGAATTCATCCTTCAGCACCTTTACCGCCACAAAGCGATTCAGCTTATGATCCTTTCCCTTAAAGACCTCCGCCATACCGCCGGATCCGATTTTTTCCAGAATCTCATAGCGGTCTCCTAAAAACATTCCGATTCTTACCATATTTTCACCTCAACTAAACCTCAGTCCCTGTTTATACTCGTTCGATCAAGACGACGGAAATATTGTCCTTTCCGCCATTATGATTTGCCACGCGAATCAATTCCTTTGCACAGGACTCGAGGTCTGTACGCAGGTCTACGATCTCCCGGATCTGCTGATCCGATACCATATTCGTCAGGCCGTCCGAGCAGAGCAGGAGACAGTCTCCCTTTTCCAGATCCGTATCAAAATAATCCGGCTCCACCGTCTCGGCTGCACCGATGGCCTTGGTAATGATATGCTTGTCCGGATGGTTCCTGGCCTCTTCCTTCGAGATCTCTCCCATACGGACCATCTCCTCCACCAGGGAATGATCCTCTGTAATTTGCTCCATCCGTTCACCGATTTTATAAAGGCGGCTGTCTCCGACATTGACGATATAGACCATGTCATCCTTTACCGTCGCTGCCACCAGCGTCGTCCCCATGCCGGCATAATTTTCAGATTCCTCTGCCTTCTCGAGAAGCCTCTGGTTCGCATACTGGAAGGCTCCCTTCAGGATCTGATAGGGAATGGTCTGTCTGCTGCTGCGAACTGCCTCTTCCACCTTTGCGACCGTATATTCCGAGGCCAGATCCCCGGCCTTATGGCCGCCCATACCGTCTGCTACGAGAAAGAGATTCGGGAGATTGCCCAGCGGCTTCTCCGATACAAAGATATAATCCTGATTGATCTCACGGCATTTTCCGATATCCTTCATGCCCCAGGCTTTCAGCATCTGCTTCCTCCTCTCCGGGTTCTCCGCTTTTCTGATAACGTCTGCGAAGCTGGCCGCAGGCGCCGTCGATATCACGGCCCATTTCTCTTCTAATAGTAACATTTATACCATATTTTTCAAGTTCCTTTTTGAAATTGGCAATGATCTCCTTCTTTGGCTGGACAAAGGAGCGCTCCGTCACGGGATTCACCGGAATCAGGTTCACATGAGCCCCTAAGGGGCGCGCCAGAGCTGCCAAGGCCTTCGCATCCTCCGGATGATCATTGACACCACCCACTAGGCTATATTCGAAGGTCATCCGCCGACCGGTCTTCTGATGATAATAGGCACAGGCCTCCAGAACCTCCGGCAGGGGGTATTTGTTTGCAATGGGCATCAGGGCTGCCCGCTTCTCCTGGGTCACGGCATGGAGGGACAGGGCCAGGGTAATGGCTAGATTTTCCTCTGCCAGATCCCGGATCCGGGGCACAATGCCGCAGGTCGAGACCGTCACGGAGCGCTGGCTGATATGCAGGCCGTTTTCATCCGTCAAAAGCCGAAGAAAACGAAGCAAATTTTCGTAGTTATCTAAGGGTTCCCCGGTTCCCATCACGACGACGTTCGAGACACGCTCGCCGCTGTCCTTCTGGATCTGATAGATCTGCTCCAGCATCTCGGAGGGGCGTAGAGATCGCACCACGCCTCCGATGGTCGAGGCGCAGAAGCGGCAGCCCATCCGGCAGCCTACCTGAGACGAGATACAGACGGAGTTGCCGTGATGATAACGCATCAGAACGCTCTCGATGACATTGCCGTCAAAAAGCCGAAAGAGATACTTGCAGGTGCCGTCGAGCTTCGAGCGCTGTACCTCCATCGTCTCCAGGGTCGTATAGTCGTATTCCTTTTTCAAAAGCTCCCGCAGGGGTTTCGAGAGATTGCTCATCTCCTCGAAGCCTCCGGCCAGCTTTCCGTGCATCCAGTCGTAGATTTGCTTCGCCCGGAATGCTTTTTCTCCCCGCGCCTGAAGCTCTTCCTTCAGCTCCTCCAGGGTCAGGGATTTGATATCTGTTCGTTCCATATTCATGATGTCGCTGTCTTTCTGAATTTCGCGATAAAAAAGCCGTCACAGGCATGGATGCCCGGCAGCAGCTGCAGATATCCCTGCTTTGTCGTCTCGCTGTGAAGCTCCTGTGGCAGGCAAGGGTCGAGAGATACCGCCTCAAAGGGGGCATTCTGAAGAAACCACGCTGCCTGCTCCTCGTTTTCCCCTCGGTGGATCGTACAGGTGCTGTAGACCAGAATTCCGCCCGGCTTTACGTAGGATGCGGCATTCTTCAGAATCTCCCGCTGCAGCTTCTGAAGCTCAACCTGCTGCTCCTTGCTCATCCGGTACTTGATATCGCTTTTTTTTGCCAGAACTCCGAGGCCTGAGCAGGGCAAATCTGCCAGTACGATATCTGCCGTTTCCTTTGCGTCCTCATCGAGGATCCGGGCATCCCTTACCGATACCGTAAGGTTTGTCATGCCTAATCGTTCCGCATTCTCCCGAATCATATCTGCCTTATATTCGGTCAGATCCCGGGCATCCACATGACCCTTTTCCCCTACCATCTCAGCCAGGTACAGGCTTTTTCCGCCGGGTGCTGCACAAAGATCGATACAGGTATCCCCATTTCCGGCTCCGGTAACCTCCGCTGCCAGCATGGAGCTTACATCCTGTACCTGAAAGAGACCTTCCTGAAATTCCGGCAGAGCGCCGAGATAATCGAAGCCCTCGATGACAAGAGCTCCCTCGACATAAGGCGCTTTCCGCACGGTAAGCCCCTGCTCCTCCAGTCTCACCTGCAGCTTTTCCGGCAAGATGCGGTTTTGATTGGTTCGAATCGTCAGGGCTGTCTTTTGATAAAAGGACTGTAGGATCGTTTCTGTCTTTTCAAAGCCGTAGAGAGCCAGCCATTCCTCCACGATCCATTCCGGCATCGAATAGCATACCGAGAGATAGGAAAGAGGCTCCTCCTTTGACGGAAGCTTGATGGCGTCCCGGTTTCTTGCGATATTTCGAAGTACGCCGTTGACGAAGCCTGTCAGTCTCTGAAAGCCCTTTTTCTTTGCCAGCTTTACCGCCTCGTTGCAGACCGCCGAATCCGGCACGCTGTCCATATAGCGCAATTGATAGACCGAAAGCCTTAAGATTTCCCGGATGACCGGCTTTTGCTTCTTTACTTTTACGCTGGAAAATTGATCAATGATATAGTCCAGCTCGATGCGGCGCTCCAGGGTTCCCTCCACGAGGCGGGTCAGAAAGGCGCGCTCCTGTTTTTCCAGATATTGGTATTTATCCAGGACATTTCGAAGAGCGATATGGCTGTACTCCGCCTCCGATGATACCTCCAGTAAAATCCCCAGAGCCAGAGCCCGGAGATCGATTTTCTCAGTCACGATTTCTTCTTCCTCCAAAGAGTATCAGGAGACGAAGCAGGGATAGGATCGAAGCCGCTGCCGCTGCCACATAGGTCATCGCCGCTGCGCTCAAAACTCTCTTCGTATCCCGTATCTCATCTCCGTACAGAATTCCCATTTCTCCCAGGATCCGGATCGCCCGGCGGGATGCATCGAATTCCACCGGCAAAGTCACCAGCTGGAAGAGGACACCCAGGGAAAATAAGAGGATTCCGAGATTGATCAAAAACGACGAGCTTCCGAAAAGCAAGCCTACCAGAATGATCGGCCAGGCCGCCTGGGTTCCGAAGTTTGCCACCGGCACCAGGGCATTGCGGAAGCGAAGCGGGAAATAATCCTTATCATCCTGCACCGCATGGCCGCACTCATGGGCGGCAACGCCCAGAGCCGCCACTGAGGCAGAGCCGTAGACGGCATCTGAGAGGCGCAGCACCCGATTCTTCGGATCGTAGTGATCCGTCAGCTCTCCGCGAACATGCTCGACCCGGACATCGTAGATCCCGTTGGCCTTAAGAATCTTTTCTGCCACCTGGGCACCGGTAAAACCGGACATACTGCGTACCCGGCTGTATTTCGAATAGGTCGATTTCACCTTGGCAGAAGCCCAGAGGGAAATCACGACACCGATCAGTATCAAAATATACGTGGGGTCAAAATAGTAACCGTAACCATAGCCATATCCATAAGGCATCATTCAACAACTCCTTTAAATCGCGGGCATAGGCTTAACCAAGCCTGGCGCCCGGCTCCAGATGGAAGCCCCGAAGAAAGGCTCCCGTATCCATCCGTTTCTTTCCCTGCAGCTGAAGCTCCGTGATCTCCAGGGCTCCTTCTCCGCAGGCTACAAGGAAGCTTTCCTTGGTCACGCGGAAAATCTCCCCGCAGGAGACGCTGCTTTCCGGCTTTTCACAAACCCTTGCCGACCAGATCTTGAGAGTCTTGTCCCCAAGCCTGGTATAGGCGCTGGGCCAGGGATTTAATCCCCTTATCAGCCGCTCCAGCTTTTCGGCACTCTGCGACCAGTCTAAGCATCCCATCTCCTTGGTCAGCATCCGCGCATAGGCCGTCGGGCTTTCTCCCTGCTTTTCCGGCTTCAGCTCGCCCTTTTCCATCTTTTCAAGGGCCTCGACAGAGAGTTCTGCGCCGAGCGTACTTAGCCGATCAAAAAGGCTGCCGCCGGTCTCGTCCGCAGTAAGCTCCAGGCTTCCCTTTAAAAGCATATCGCCGGTATCCAGCCCCTCGTCCATCTGCATGATGGTCACGCCGCTCTCCTTCTCGCCGTCGATGACTGCCCACTGGATCGGGGCCGCACCGCGGTATTTCGGGAGCAGGGAGGCATGGACATTGATGCAGCCGTAGCGCTTCATCTCGAGGATCTCCTTCGGAATGATCTGTCCAAAGGCGATGACCACCATCACATCCGCCTCGGTCTCCCGAAGCTTCTGCATAACCTCCGGATCCCGCACCTTCTTTGGCTGGTAGACCGGCAGACCGTGCTTTAAGGCCGCTTCCTTTACCGGGGTAGGCATGAGCTCATGCCCCCGGCCTTTTGGCTTATCCGGCTGCGAGACTACCAAGGTAATCTCATGCCCGGCCGTCAAGAGTGCCTCCAATGTCCCCACGGAAAAATCCGGGGTTCCCATAAAAATGATTTTCATCCTATTTACTCCTCATCGTCCCCGGTCTCGACGTCCACGAGGTCGCCCTCCACCAGGTCTACATACAGCTTTCCGTCCAGGTGATCGAGCTCATGGCAGATGGCCCGGGCTAAAAGCTCCTCGGCCTCGATCTCATAGAGCTCCATATTCTCATCATAGGCCTCAGCCTTTACATAATTCGGACGTCTGACCTTTCCGGCCTTGCCCGGCACGCTTAAGCAGCCCTCGCTGCCCTCCTGCTCGCCGGAGGTCTCCACGATCCGCGGGTTGATCATCGTAATCGGACCCTCCCCCGTATCGATGACGACGATCCGTTTCAGGATCCCGACCTGGGGCGCTGCGAGGCCGACGCCGTTTGCCTCATACATCGTCTCGTACATATCGTCGATCAATTCCTCGATCTTCGGGGTCATCTCCTTGACCTCCCGACAATGCTTCCGAAGAATCTCATCTCCCAGGGTTCTGATATTTCTGATTGCCATCTTTTCCTTCCTTTCCTATCTGCTCCTTTAAAAAGGATGTACGGGATCCATATCCCATTGTATATTGACAGCCGAAAGCCCTGCCTCATGAGGAAGCTCTGCCTCCAGCTGTTCCTTCCATTTTGTCAAATCCGAAAGCTCCCGCGCCTTCAGATATAATACCTTCCGGTATACGTCCTTTACCTTCATCACTCCCGCGTCTGCCGGCCCGATGACGGTAATGCCGGGATCTGCATGGGCATCGGCCCATTCCTTCAGCCGCTTTGCTGCCCTCTCCAGGGCCTTTTCATCCTCCGACATCAGATACAGAGCCAAAAGATGCGCTGCCGGGGGATAGCTCATCATCCGCCGATAGGCCATCTCCTTTTCAAAGAAGGCCGGATAATCTGCCGCCGCAGCAGCCTCGATGCTGTAGTGATCCGGGCTGTAGGTCTGCATCACGGCTGTTCCGGGCTTCTCGCCCCGCCCGGCTCGGCCTGCCGCCTGCACCAAAAGCTGAAAGGTTCGCTCCGCCGCCCGGTAATCTCCTGCATGGAGGGAGAGATCCGCGGCCAGAATCCCCACCAGCGTGACATTTGGGAAATCATGTCCCTTTACGATCATCTGGGTTCCTACCAGAATATCCGCCTCGCCTTTGGAAAATATTTCCAAAATCCGTTCGTGGCCGCCCTTTTGCCTCGTCGTATCGAAGTCCATCCGAAGAACTCTCGCTCCCGGAAAGGCCTTTTTAGCCGCCTCCGCTGCCTGCTGGGTACCTGCCCGAAAGGCGCCGATATAGGCGGAGCCGCAGGAGGGGCATTTCTTCGGCTCCCGCGTCTGGTAGCCGCAATAATGGCAGACCATTCGGCCGCCGTCATGCAAGGATAAGGACACGTCGCAATGGGGACATTTTATCACATGTCCGCAGGCTCTGCAAGAAACAAAGCCCGCATAACCCCGGCGATTCAAAAAGAGCATAATCTGCTCTCCCTTTTTCAGGCGCTCCTCCATCAGCTCCTTTAGTCTGGCGCTAAAAATGGAGCGATTGCCCAGGCGAAGCTCCTCCCGGAGATCAACGATCTCCGTCGTCGGCATCCTCCGGCTTCCGGCTCGTCTGGGCAGCTCGTAGAGGACATAGCTTCCTTCCTTGGCTCTGGCATAGGAGTCCACGGAAGGGGTTGCTGAGCCAAGAACGACGAAGGCGCCGGCCATCCTCGCCCGCTCGATGGCGGTCTCCCTGGCATGATACCGGGGCGCATTCTCACTCTTATAGCTGCCCTCATGCTCCTCGTCGATGACGATGATGCCAAGCTTCGAAAATGGCGTAAACAGAGCCGAACGGGGGCCGATCATGACCTTGACATCCCCCCGTCTGGCACGCTCAAACTGATCGTAGCGCTCTCCGGCGGAGAGCTTGGAGTGGATGACCGAGACCTCTGCCCCGAAGCGTCTACAAAACCGCAGCACCGTCTGAAAAGTCAGGGCAATCTCCGGAATCAGCACGATGGCCTCCCGCCCCTCGGCAAGAACCTTCGCGATCAGCTCCATATAGACCTCCGTCTTGCCGCTGCCGGTGACCCCATGAATCAGGGAAGGCCGCCTGTCGCCTGCTGCCAGCCGCCTTTCGATATCCTCCACGATGGCCTGCTGCGCCGGATAGAGAACCGGAGGCGGCGTCCTGCCTTCCTCTGCCCGGATCGGACTTCGAAAAACCGTATCCGTCTCGATCCGAATCAGACCAAGCTCCGTAAGCTTCCTGGCGGTAGCAGCGGTCAGTCCCTGCTCCTTCTGGGCGGCTCCGTAGTCCAGCTCGCCGCGTTCCAAAAGTGCCTGCAGGATCCGCGCCCGGGCGCTCTGGTGCTTTCGTTCCATTTCCGTAAAGAAGGCCTCCGCCTCTTCCTTTGAGACCGCCAGCTTTATTTTTCTGGAAATTTTTTCCTGTACACTTTTTTTGACCGGAAGTACCGTCTTCAAGGCCTGGTTCATCGTGGCGCCATAGGTTCGCCGCATCCAGGCGGCCAGGGCGATGAGCTGCCCCTCCAGGGGAATTCCCTTTTCGGCAATTCCTAGGATCGGTTTTAGCTTCTCCTCGTCCCATTCACAGGTATCCGTAAGCTCCAGGACATAACCCTTCAGGGTTCTGCCGCCCTTTCCGAAGGGAACCAGCACCTGCATGCCTTCCCGGATCGTATCTGTAAGCTCCTCCGGGATCCGGTACTGGAAGGTCCGATCCAGCTTTTCCAGGGAAATGTCTACGATGATATTGGCAAATTTCACTTTCTGCCTAACTCCTCCAAAACCTCTGCGATCAGCACCCGCTCATCCATCGGATGCTTCACACCGCAGATTTCCTGATAATCCTCATGCCCCTTTCCGGCCAGTACGATGACATCCCCCGGCTCGCCATGCTCGATCACATAGCGGATCGCTTCCTTGCGGTCGATGATCTCCACATACTTTCCGGTCGTCTTCGAGATGCCGATCCGGATATCATCGATGATCGCCTGGGGCTCCTCGAAGCGGGGATTGTCTGAGGTAATGACTGTCAGATCCGCCAGCCGTCCGGAGACCTCTCCCATCTCGTAGCGGCGAAGCTTCGAACGGTTTCCGCCGCAGCCAAAGAGGCAGACGAGACGCTTCGGCTGATATTCCTTCAGGGTGGTCAAAAGGCTCTCCAGGCTCATGGCATTGTGGGCATAATCGATCATCAGGGTAAAATCATCAGAGACCTTTACCTTCTCGATACGACCCTTGGTCTGCACCACCTCTAGGGCTGCCAGCATATCCTCCTTCGGGATCTCGAAATGACGGCAGACCGCGATGGCCACGAGGGAATTGTATACACTAAAGCGGCCCGGCATATCGATCTCTACATCGAAATTCAGAAGGCCGGATACATGGTAGTCTACGCCGAGGAAGCCCGGACGGTTCACCAGCTTCAGATCCGAAGCCCGCAGATCTGCTTTTTCCGAGAAGCCATAGGTCTCCACCTCGCAGGTATGTCCCTTCAGGATATCCTCTGCATGAGCGTCGTCTGCGTTGACGATGCCAAGCCTGCACTGGCGGAAGAGACGGCTCTTACATTCCATATAGTCCTCGAAGCTTGCGTGCTCATTTTCTCCGATATGATCGGGAGCCAGATTCGTAAAAATACCGATATCAAAGAGAATGCCGGCGGTGCGGTGTAGCATCAGTCCCTGGGAGGAGACCTCCATGACTGCCACCTTGCAGCCTGCCTCGACCATCTGCGCAAAATATTCCTGAATCTCATAGGATTCCGGCGTCGTATTGTGAGCCGGGATATGCTTGTCCCCGATGATGACCTCGATGGTGCCGATGAGGCCGGTGGAGATCCCTGCATGCTCCAGGATCGAGCGGATCATGAAGGTCGTCGTCGTCTTGCCCTTGGTGCCGGTGATGCCGATGACCTTCAGTTTTTTCGCCGGATAATGGAAATAAGCGGCCGAAATCAAGGCCAGGGCATACCGGGTATCCTCCACCAGGACCACAGCCGTCCCCTCCGGCACCTCCACCGGATGCTCGGCTACGATGACGACGGCGCCGTTCTGAGCTACCTCCCCTGCGACGTCGTGGCTGTCGAAGGCTGCACCCTTGATGCAGACAAACATGCACTCCTTCTTTACTTTTTTTGTATTGTATACCAGTTCACTGATATTGACGTCAATGCTGCCGCCTAGCACCTCATATTTCAGATCCTTTAATAATTCTCTCGCTGCTCTCATAGCCGCCTCCTTATTCTTCCACGATAATCTCATATGCCGTCTCGAAGGTTTTGCCTGCCTCCAGGCTCTGTTCTCCGTATTTGTCCTTCAGCTCTCCGGTAAAACCCTTATTGTCACAGCGGCCGATCCAGGGCTCCAGGCAGAGGAAGGGCGCGCCCTTTCCTACCGGGGACCAGATCCCCACCTGCCGGGCATCCGGGCAAAGGAGGGTGACACGCTTCGTGCCGTCCGCCTCCAGAAGGGTAACTTTTTTGACCTGGCTGCCGTCGAAGATCATCGTATCCGCATCGAAGCTGTGGGCATCGATGGTATAGATATGCTCCGAAAGGGCAAGGGTCACCGGATGCTCCGCGTCCGCTGTCCCGCTCGCCAGATCGATGCCGGTACAGGAAAGCTGATCCTTTCCCTCGAACAGAAGCTGACTGCCCATCACGTCATCGACAAAGAAGGCCGGATGACCGCCGATGGAATAATACAGGGTCTTTGTATCGGTATTTTTTACGGTCCACTCCACGCGGATCCGATTTTCAAACAGCCGGTGCGTCACAAACAGCTCGAAATCAAAGGGATAATTTTCCTTCGTCGCCTCTGATGCCTTCAGGCAATGGGTCACCGCTGTACTTTCTTGCTCCACCAGGGTGAATGCACTGTCCCTCGCAAAGCCATGGGCGCTCATGGCATATTCTTTTCCTTCATAATGATAGACGCCGCCGTTCAGCTTTCCGACAAAGGGGAACAGTAAGGGGGCATGGCGTCCCCAGTACTTTGCATCTGCATTCCAGAGTACTTCTCGTTTCTTTTTCTTATCATAGATCCGGGATAGCTCTGCGCCTGCATCGCTTACCTCCAGGATGAGTTCGCTGTTTTCCAGTGTCCTTATTTCTGACATCTTTTTCGTCCTCCTGCCCGCTTCAGGGCTTTTTTCTCTTTGCCCATTATAGCATACCCGCCCTTCCTTTTCCAATCTTTCCCGCTGTTTTTCCGTTTCCTTAAGGTTTTGTTCAAGAAATCTCCGTATTTTTTATGATTCTTTTAGAATCTGGACATACTTTGAACACATTTACTCCGTATAATAGCGTTCAGATAGTTGATGAAGACATCACTATCTCCCCCCTCATAAGAAAAGAAAAGCCGCCCGGTTTCCGGGCGGTTTTTCTTGCATATTCGGATGGAACGTGTTATAGTAACCGTAGTTAAAAATCCCTGCAGATATAGTTCATCGGTAGAACACCAGCTTCCCAAGCTGGGGAGGCGGGTTCGATTCCCGTTATCTGCTTTCTCGAAGTCCTGCTTGTGCGGGGCTTTTTTTCTACGCTTCCCACTTGCAGGCGAGCCAGGAAAGCCTCCCGGGGACGGGCCCAGCAACTGCATCCGGGTCCGTCCCCGGGCGGCTTTTTTTACCTCTTTCGTGTGGGAAACTGCATACTCAAATCGCCCGCACGGCATCGCCGATGCTGCGGACGCCGATCAGGCGGACGCCCTTTACATCTCCGATCTGTTCCCGGCAGACCTCCGGGAGGATCACCGTCGTAAAGCCCAGCTTCTTCGCCTCCTGGACCCGCTTGTCGGCCTGGCTGACCGCCCGAACCTCACCGCTTAGACCCACCTCACCGAAGGCCAGCACCTTCTCATCGATGGCCTGATCCCGGCTGCTGGAGACGATGGCCAGGACGACTCCTAAGTCGATGGCCGGCTCATTGATCCGGATTCCGCCTGCGATATTGACATAGACATCGCTGCCGGAGAGATGCAAATTCAGCCGTTTCTCCAGAACAGCCAGCAAAAGATTCACCCGGTTGTAATCCATGCCGGCAGCTGTCCTTCGAGGCATCGCCAGCTGGCTTCTCGCCACTAAGGCCTGGATCTCCAGAAGAATCGGCCTCGTTCCCTCCATCGAGCAGGCCACGACAGAGCCGGAGGCCTCCTTCGGTCTTCCGTTCAGCATAAATTCCGAAGGATTCTCCACCTCCATCAGCCCGTTTTCCCGCATCTCAAAGACGCCGATCTCATTCGTCGAGCCAAAGCGGTTCTTGACGGCCCGCAGGATTCGGTAGGAGGCATGGCGGTCACCCTCAAAATAAAGGACCGTATCGACCATATGCTCCAGGACACGAGGTCCGGCGACAGTACCTTCCTTGGTCACATGGCCTACGATAAAGATTGTAATGCCCAGTCCCTTTCCCAGCTGCATCAGGACGGAGGTCGATTCCCGCACCTGGGAGACGCTGCCGGGGGCAGAGGAGACATCCTCATTGTACATCGTCTGGATCGAGTCAATGATCACAACCTCGGGCTTCGATTCCCGGAGCGTATCGCTGATCCGTTCCAGATTGGTCTCACTGAAAAGGCGAAGCCGGTCGGAAAACTCTCCGATTCGCTCAGCCCGCAGCTTGATCTGCTTTAAGGATTCCTCACCGGAGACATAAAGAACCTCATGTCCCTCATCCGTCAGCCTCTGGCAGACCTGGAGCAGCAGCGTCGATTTCCCGATACCCGGATCGCCGCCCACCAGAACCAGGGAGCCAGGCACGATGCCGCCTCCCAGTACCCGGTCGAGCTCCTCCATCCGGGTGCTGACCCTGTCCTCATCCTTCGTCTCAATCGAAGAAAGGCAGACCGGACCACCGGCTGCCCTTCTCTCCTGTATCTTTGCAGTGCTTTTTTTTACCACTGTCTCTTCCACAAAGGTATTCCATTCCCTACAGCCCGGACACTGTCCCATCCATTTCGGGGATTCGTATCCGCAGCTCTGGCAGAAATATACCGTAGAAGTCTTTCCCTTTGCCATGCCCCTACGCTTTCTTTACCTTGATCGCCACAGCCTTCTTGCCGTCCAGCTCTACGCTTAAGACGAGCTTTCCGCCAAGGCCTGTGGTAATGGATCCGGCGCTGACTCCGTCTACCAAGGTCAGGTACTCGGTATCATCCTCTAACCCTAAAGTAATCTGGGCATCCTCCGGTCCCTCGACCTGAAATTCTACGCTGTCCGCTGTCGCCTTAAAATGCTCCGCCGCGGTACCCGGTACGGATTCATAAACGAAGAGGTCATTGCGCTCCAGCTTCGTGATCTCACGGTAGGTTTTTACCTTATAGAGATCTCCCTGATATTCAAAATCCTGCTTCTTTGTCTTGGAAGCGAGCTCGTAATCGCCGAAGCTGATGCTTCCGTCTTCCTCTGCGCGGATCAATTCCTTTACTGCTGCCATGTTTTCAGTCCTCCTAGTGGATCGTTACGTTTTTTTGTTATCTAAGGAAATACTGATTAAATCAGCGTTTCCCTAAGATTATATCTGATCTCGAGCGGTATTTCCATACCTACTTTATTCTTTTTTTGATTCCACGAAAGTAATCTTCCCTTTTCGTAAGGTGACGATGACCTCATCTCCGGCCTTCACCCGGCCGCCCAGGAGCTCGTCTGCCAGAACATCCTCGACCTGCGTCTGAATCGCCCGCTTCAGGGGTCTCGCGCCGTATTTGACATCATAAGCAGTGTCTACGATATGTCCCTTTACGCTGTCCCGCACCTTCAGGGCAATATTCATCTGATTTTTACAGCGGCGAATCAGATCCGCAAAGAGCAGGGAGGTAATCTCCTTCATCTGCTCCTTATTCAGCGAATGGAAGACGATGATCTCATCGATCCGGTTCAAAAACTCCGGCTTGAACATCCGGCGCACCTCTTCCATGACGCTGTTCTTCATCGCCTCGTAATTCTGCTTTTCATCATCCTTTGCCGTAAAGCCCAGGCGCTTCGGGGAGATAATGGAGCCTGCACCCGCATTCGAGGTCATAATGATTACGGTATTTTTGAAATCTACCGTACGGCCCTGGGAATCTGTAATGCGGCCGTCATCCAGCACCTGCAGAAGGATATTGAAGACATCGGGATGTGCCTTCTCGATCTCGTCAAAGAGAATGACCGAGTAGGGATTGCGGCGCACCTTCTCCGACAGCTGGCCGCCGTCATCATGCCCCACATAGCCCGGAGGCGCTCCGATGAGCTTCGAGACGCTGTGCTTCTCCATATACTCCGACATATCGACCCGGATCATAGCTTCCTCCCGGCCGAAGAGAACCTCCGCCAAAGCCTTGGAAAGCTCCGTCTTTCCCACACCGGTGGGACCGAGGAATAAAAATGAACCGATGGGACGCCGCGGATCCTGTAGGCCGACCCGGCCGCGCCGCACTGCCTTTGCTACTGCCGTAACCGCTTCCTCCTGTGCAATGACACGCTTGTGTAATATTTTTTCCAATTTCTGTAAGCGCTGGGTTTCCGTCTCCTTCAGCTTGCTGACCGGAATCTTCGTCCAGTCTGCGATGGTCTCGGCGATGGCATCCTCTCCCACCACACGACCCTTTCGGCTGCGCCCGCGCTTTTTCTTTTCTCTTTCTTTCTGAAGCTTCTCCAGGATCGCCTCTCGCTCCCTTCGAAGTCCGGCCGCTTCCTCGAAGCTGCCGTCCCGCAGGGCTGTCTCCAGCTTCTCTAATAGCTCCTCGCTCTCCTGTTCCAGCTCGGTGCGTGCCTCAAAGCTTTTCTCCTCGCCCAGGCGCACTCTGGCCGCGGCCTCATCCATCACGTCGATGGCCTTATCCGGCAGGAAACGCTCGCTGATATAACGCTTCGAAAGTCTGACGGCTGCCTCCAGGGCTTCATCGGTGATTTCGACCTGATGGTGTTTTTCGAAATTTTTTCGGACGCCCTTCAGGATCTCGATGGTTTCTTCTTCCGTCGGCTCCTCGACGGTAATGGGCTGGAAACGCCGCTCCAGAGCCGCATCCTTCTCGATATGCCTGCGGTATTCCTCCACTGTCGTGGCGCCGATGATCTGAAGCTCCCCTCTCGAGAGGGCAGGCTTTAGGATATTCGCGGCATCCATGGCCCCCTCGGCTCCGCCCGCTCCGATCAGCGTATGCAGCTCGTCGATGAAGAGCAGGACATCCCCGGCATTTCGCACCTCATCCATGACATTTTTGATACGCTCCTCGAATTCTCCGCGGTATTTGGTGCCTGCCACCATTCCGGAGAGGTCGAGGGTCAGAAGGTGTTTGCCCCGAACGGAATCCGGCACGGTGCCCTCTACGATACGCTGAGCCAGGCCTTCTACGATGGCCGTCTTTCCGACACCCGGTTCTCCGATGAGACAGGGGTTATTCTTCGTCTTGCGGCTCAGGGTCTGGATCAGGCGGCGAATCTCTCCCTCCCGTCCCACGCAGGGCTCCAGCTTATGCTCATAGGCTAAGAAGGTCAGATCTCTGGTATACTGGGCCAGGGTCTGGCCGCCTTTTCCCTGATTTCTCGCGGCTCTGGCCATCTCCTCCCGGAAGATCCGACCGGTTCTGCCCATGGAATCTAAGAGGGCGGAATAGAGCTCCTTTCCGTTGACCTCCATCGTATTCAGAAGGCGGCTGGCTGCACACTCCACATCCTTCAGCATAGCAATGAGGATATGCTCCGTGCCCGTCTTCTCCTCATGGAAACGGGCTGCCTCCAGCCTTGCCTCCTCCAGCACACTCTCTGCCCGGGGCGTAAAGCCGCTGCGCTCTGCCAGGGCAAGGCCTCCCTCGGTAGAAATCAGCTCCCGGATCAGCTCCTTTAAGGTGCTCTCCTCGACTTTCCGTTCAGCGAGAAGCTCCGCCGCTGCGCAGTCCTCTTCTCTCAGAAGGGCAATCAGAATATGCTCGGTTCCCACATACCTCTGGCCAAGCTCGGCCGATACCTTTCTGGCCTGCTTCAGCACATGGGCTGCTTTCTCTGTATAGTCTTCGTACATGTCTTTCACTTCCTTTTTGCCTTTGATAGTGAGGTACTAAGGGAATGCTGATTTAATCAGCATTCCCTTAGCAAAGTCAGGCGGGGCTTTGGCACCCCGCCTTCTTTTGTTCGTATCTTAGGGAAACACTGATTAAATCAGCATTTCCTTAGAGATTCAGATCGTCCAGATCGAGGATCTCGATCTCCGGTTCCTCCTCTGACTCCTCTTCCTCATTTGCTTCTTCGTCCAGAGCACTCAAATCGATCTCCGGCAAATCTCCCGTCAGGCTGAAATCCTGGTTCTTCTTTTCCTCATAGACCAGCTCGTCATAGGGACTTTCTTCGAAGTCTTCCTCGTCCCCTCGCTTTTTATGTCCGAAAAGACCCCGACGCTTCTTCGGCTTTTCTTCTTCGAGTTCTTCCTCTGGCTCATCCTCGAGCTCCTCTTCCTCGTCCGGTTCCGGCTCCTCGTCCTCGAACTCTGCCTCCTCGTCTTCGCGCTCGTCGTCCTCCTCTTCGAAGTCCTCACCGCCCCGCTTGCTTTTGGCTGCAAAAACAATCGTCAGAATCAAAAGAATCACACATACCACACCGAGGCCGATGAGCAGAAACAGGCGCTGGCTTAAGGCCTTTGCGGAGCTGCTTTTCAAGGTTGTCAGCTCATTTTGCAGGGAATTTACCAGACCCTGCTGGCTAAACTGTCCCAGATCCTGCTGGAAGGTCTCTTCGGCCGGATCATACCAGTACCAGCCGGTGCTGCCGTCCTCCTTGGAAGCCCATACCAGATAGAGCTGGTCGGCTACCAGGCTCTGATAAGCCGTATACTCCTGATCCCCGATGCTGATGGTCGTCTTATCGAGAGCATCCGCATTCTCATATTCACTTTCCGGCTCCAGGATCGTATAAGCCCCGGCAGAAGCCGTCTCCGTGCTCTCGCCTTCTTCGCCTTCCGCCGTATCCGCTGCTTCCTCCGTGGTTTCCTCCGGCGCATCCTCTGTCTCGGATACCGACAACAGATCCGAGCGAATCCAGCCGGTCTTCTGCTCTCCATCCAGGGTAAAGCTGATCTGATACCAGGTCTTTCCGCCGCTCTCGGCCTCATCGGTAATATCTACAATCGTATCCACCGGCAGGGAGCAAACCTTCTGTCCCTCTGCGTCCGCACTGGCTCGCACCCGGGATCCGTCCGTCGTGATGGTGCCGGTTCGGGCAGCCTCTGCCCCCATACCGGTACCCAAAACCAGGATCCCGACTGCCAGGGCAGCCAGAACTCCTGTATATTTTTTCCTCATTTTACTTCCTCCGTCTCTCCTTATGCCTCATCGATGGCCTTGCCGATATCGCTTCTGCAAAAAGCCTTCTCGAAGCTTACAAGCTTGACTGCCTCATAGGCATTTGCCCGGGCAGTCTTTAAATCCTTTCCTACGGCTGTTACGCCTAGCACCCGGCCGCCGCTTGTCACGATCCGACCGTCCACCTTCTTCGTTCCCGCGTGGAAGACGTAATAGCCGTCCTTATCCTTGAAATTCTCCAGGCCATGAATCGGGAATCCCTTTTCATAGGATACCGGATAGCCGCCGGAGGCCAGAACGACACAAACCGCGGCATTGTCCTCGAATTCCAGTTCGATCTGATCCAAGTTTCCGTCAATGCAGGCCTCGAAGACCTCTACGATATCCGTCTTCATCCTCGGCAGCACCACCTGGGTCTCCGGATCGCCAAATCTTGCATTGTACTCCAGAACCCTGGGACCCTTCTCGGTCAGCATCAGGCCAAAGAAGATGACGCCCTTGAACTCTCTTCCTTCCGTGCGCATCGCATCGACTGTCGCCTGATAGATATGCTCCTTGCAGAAGCGATCTACCTCTTCCGTATAGAAGGGGCTCGGCGAAAAGGTTCCCATGCCGCCGGTATTCAGTCCCTGATCGCCGTCCAGGGCACGCTTATGATCCTGGGCAGAGGTCATGCACTTGATCGTCTTGCCGTCTACGAAGCTTAAGACCGAAACCTCGCGGCCCGTCATAAATTCCTCGATGACCATCTGGTTGCCGGCGCTTCCGAATTGCTTGTCCAGCATGATGGTACGCACGCCCTCTTTTGCTTCTTCCAGATCTTTACAGATCAAAACGCCTTTTCCGAGAGCCAGACCGTCTGCCTTCAGGACGATCGGAAAAGAAGCCGTCTCCAGATAAGCCAAAGCCTTCTCCGGGTCGTCGAAGTTCTCGTATGCCGCTGTCGGAATGCCGTATTTTTTCATCAAATCCTTGGAAAAGGCCTTGGAACCCTCCAGGATCGCGGCATTCTTCCTAGGTCCGAAGATCCGAAGTCCTTCCCGCTCAAAGACATCTACGATACCGCCTACCAAGGGGTCATCCATCCCGACTACGGTCAGGTCAATCGCCTGCTCCTTTGCAAAGGCCGCCAGCTTCTCGAATTCCATCGCACCGATGGGCACACACTCGGCATACTCCTCACAGCCGGCATTGCCCGGTGCACAATATAGTTTTTCTGTCTTCGGGCTCTGGGCGATCTTCCAGCAAAGCGCGTGCTCCCGGCCGCCTGAGCCAATGACTAAAATCTTCATCTGTCTATGCCTCCTTATTTGCCAGCATATCGATGGCCTTCGGCAGCAGAATCCACTCTGCCTCCTCCATGACACGCCGCTGCAGGATCTCGGGGGTATCCCCTTCCTTTACCTCCACTGCCTTCTGTAAAAGAATCGGCCCGGTATCGGTTCCTTCGTCTACGATATGCACCGTCGCTCCCGTTACCTTGACACCCCTTTTTAGGGCCTCCTCATGCACCTTCAAGCCATAGAAGCCGGTGCCGCAAAAGGAGGGAATCAGAGAAGGATGAATATTGATGATCCGTCCCTCGTACTCGTGAATGATTTCCTTCGGAATCACCACCAGACAGCCCGCCAGAACCACCAGATCTGCCCCGCAGTCCTTCAAGGCCTTCAAAAGCGCCGCGTTGAATGCCTCGGTGCTGCCACAGGCTTTTCTCGTGATGCAGACCGCCGGAATGCCGTGCTTCTTCGCCCGCTCCAGGGCATAGGCCTTGGGATTGTTGCTGATGACGGAGACGATCTCGGCATTGCGAATCTTTCCATCGTCTACGGCATCCAGGATCGCCTGGAGATTTGTGCCGCCGCCGGATACCAGGACTGCTACTCTTAGCATAAGGTCACTCCCTTTTCCCCTGCCTGAATCTCACCCAGGATATACGGGGTCTCGCCGGCTGCCCGGACTGCCTCCATGCACTTGTCCACATCCGTCGGATCTACAGCCATGACCATACCGATACCCATATTGAAGGTATTGTACATCATCTGCTCCTCGATGCGTCCGTCGACCCCAAGCATACCGAAGATCGGCGGGATCTCATAGCTGTCCTTGCGGATCATGGCACGTACTCCCTCCGGCAGCATACGCGGAACATTCTCATAGAAGCCGCCACCCGTGATATGGCTGCAGCCCTTGACGGTCACGCCTGCTTCCTTGACGCTCTTCAGAGCCTTTACGTAAATCTTCGTCGGCTCGATCAGGGTTTCGCCAAGCGTCCTTCCGAGGCTTTCAAAATAGGTATTCAGGTACTCCTCCTTCATCGTGAAGACCTTCCGAACCAGAGAGAAACCATTGCTGTGAACACCGGAGGAGGCCATACCCACCAGGACATCGCCCGGCTTGATATTTGCGCCGGTGATCAGATTCTTCTGGTCTACGACGCCGACAGCGAAGCCCGCCAGGTCATACTCGTCGACCGGATAGAAGCCCGGCATCTCTGCGGTCTCTCCGCCGATCAGCGCTGCTCCCGACTGCTCGCAGCCCTCTGCCACACCGCTTACGATCGTAGCGATCTTCTCCGGGATATTCCGTCCGCAGGCAATATAGTCCAGGAAAAACAGCGGCTCGCCGCCTGCGCAGGCAATGTCGTTGACACACATCGCCACACAGTCGATACCGACCGTATCGTGCTTATTCATCAAAAATGCGACCTTCAACTTCGTTCCTACGCCATCGGTGCCGGAAACCAGCGTCGGCTGCTCCATCGTTTTAAAGGCTTCCATCGAAAAAGCTCCGGAGAAGCCGCCGATCCCGGTCAGAACCTCGGGGCGCATCGTGCGCTTGATATGCTCCTTCATCAATTCTACCGAACGGTAGCCTGCTTCAATATCCACTCCTGCATTCTTGTAATCCATGGTAATTTTCCTCCTAGTATGAGCACTTGGCGAGGTCTTTTCGAGCCTAGTGCGAATCTACACCTGGACACTTAATGAATGCAAGCGGTACGCGCCGCATGAATTTAGTGACCATGGTGTTTCCTCTTCATATGACCACTTGGCGAGGTCTTTTTAAGCCTTGTGCGAATCTTCTTAATAGTTCTTGTATCCGACTTCCTGAAGCCTTGCATCCTTCTTCTGAACCTGGTTTTTCAGATCCGCAGAGTAGGCCTTCAGTCTCTCAAGGAGCTCCGGATCCGAGGTGGCCAGGATCTTCGCTGCCAGAAGACCCGCATTGACGCCGCCGTTGATCGCTACCGTCGCTACCGGAATGCCGGAGGGCATCTGTACGATGGAATAGAGGGAATCTCTGCCGCCGAGGGATGTCGTATGCATCGGAATACCGATGACGGGCATCGGGAAAATCGCTGCACACATACCCGGCAGATGCGCTGCCATGCCTGCACCGGCGATGATGACCTTGAAGCCCTTCTCCTCCGCACTCTTCGCATATTCAAAAAAGATATCCGGTTCCCGGTGCGCCGAGATGATCGTCATCTCAAACTCTACACCCAGCTGCTCCAGTACATCCGCAGCCTTTTTCATGATCGGCATATCCGAATCGCTGCCCATCACAATACCAACCTTTGCCATATCCTTGAACCTCCTTCGTCCTTTGCAATAAACATTTATAACTTTTTCTTATAAATCATTTATTTTAACCATATTTTTCTTATAAATCAGTTTACAGGCTCTTATCCACGCTGTCAATAGCTTTCACCGCCAATTATTCATCAAAGGGACGGTTCAATTCTTCAGTTCCCGGCAGGACAAAGCGGCCGCCCTCGATCAAGGGGATGCGGCTGCCGTCCGGCCGCACGACCTCGATGCGATCGAGCTCATCATAGGGAATCGTGATATCCGTATGGCAGTTGAAATAAGCCTTTGATACATCGGTTTTTCGAAGCAGGGAGCACTCATTGTCCCGGGCGATGATCTCCTTTCCGTCCGGGTTGTAGACCGGATTGTCCTCGGACCAGGAATAGCAGGTATCCCCTACCGCGAAATGGGGACCCATCTTCTCGGCAATCAGGATCGGCAGCTTCGCCCCGATGTCATAGCGCTTCGCCACCATATAGGCCGTCGTATTGGTTCCGATGGCAAACTCCCCGAGGGGCAGGGTCTCATGATTGAAGAGGACATTGGTCTTGATGTAGTTCCGGTTTTCCGCCTCGTCTGCAAAGTTCGCGCAGCGATAGGAGGTGATTTTTCCATCCTCAAACTGCAGCTCCAGATCTACATATTTCAGCTCGTTCAGGTAGACCTGGCTGACATGAAGGGTACCCTTCGTTCCGGTCAGCTTCGGAGAGGTAAAGACCTCGCCTACCGGAATATTGACATCGGCCACACAGTTTTCAAAGATGGCCTCCTTCTCGGGATTCTTCGGCTGCCAGAGCTGTACCTGCATCTCGGTGCGGTTTGCTCCCGCACCCTTGATATAGACCCATTCTCCCTCATTCAGGGCATCTATCAGCTTCTGCTGGATCCCCTGGTAGAGGTGATAATCGAGGTTGTTGATTTTCTCAATTTCTCGGAAAATCTCCGGGAAATTTTCTCCGATCTCCGGAATCGGCCAGGCAATGATCGTAAAGCTGCGCTCCTTGCCCGGAATATAGCGGTTCACAATCTGACCCGCCTCGCTGTTGTAGGCTACCATGAGCTCCTGCTGCTTCTCATCGAAATGCAGCGCCTTCTCACAGCTCTCCGGCATAAAGGGATGCTCCCCGAAGATCTCCATGACCGCCGGACCTGCATGTACCCGGGCGAGATCCTTGTATTCCTCGTAGGCGCTCTGCAGCGTACTGAGACGCCGCTCGTTCAGCTTCTTGTCGAGATACAGAGCCATGTCCTCCCGATGGTCAAAGACATACTGCTTGGAGGGCTTGGTGCTGCCGTAGCCCGGATTGCCCTGGGGTCTTTTATGGATGCTGTGGGTCGCCTCCTGGTAAAGAACCGTCTGCAGTCCCATTTTTTCAAATTGGACAATCGCTGCCTTTACCACCCGTTCAAAACCCAGGGAATAACGGATATTGACCGTCTTCTTTTTGCTTAAGTCAATGCCCGCCGCCTGAAAGCCCATCCGGTAGCCCTCCGTATAGGTCGAGGCCATCGCATCGATCTCACTCTGGGGAAGGCTGTTCAAAAAGCGGCTGACTCCCAGCTCATTCTCGGAAATATACTCGCCGAAGCGATAGAGATAGCGCGGATCCGATAAGTCGGCGCTACAGATCAGCTTTACCGCAAAATCCTGCTTTGGATCAAGCTGCTCCCGGATCCGATCCGGCATAAAGGCATCGCAATAATCACTCATATGCCAATAAATCATTTCCCGCAGGCTCTCCGGGGAAGGTGTGTCCCCCTCGAAGGCATTGTAGATCTCAAGGAAAAGCTCTGCCGTTACCGTCAGGTCAAAGAGCCTTTCTTCCGCTGCCCAGGGAATCATGCCCCGAAGCTCGGTATACAAAAAGCTCAGAAGCTGCCCGTAGCCCTCTCCCAGAAGCTCTGTGGCCTTTGCCGGATTGGCATAGCTTTCCCGGTAGGCCTCTCCCCGGATGTCCCCGTAAAGTCTCTCCTGCTCCTCCTGAAGACTCGCAAGGCTTCGGTTCTTCCATTCCCCGCTCGCCACGCTTCGAAGAAAGCGGTCTGTCTCCCGTATAAATGCCGCCATTTTCTGAAAATATGCATAAAATGGAGCTGACACGGTCTCGTCCTTTTCAATCTCCCGTATCCGCTCCATCGCAAGGTCATAACGCTCTCGGATCTCTTCCATCAAAAGTTATCCTCCTTTTTACATCCCAATCATACAGACCAGAGCCCAAAGGATCAGCAGTAAGCCGTCCAGTACCACACCGGCATGGCAGGAGATCAGATAGGTATCCTCCTCCCGAAAGCCCCGGATCGCCAATACGAAGCCTGCGAGGCTCAGCACCATGGCCAGCATCCCAAAAAGACCCACGACGCTTCCGGCCTGTCCGGATCTGCGGTAGGCCAGCAGCAGAGCCAGTGCTGTAAAAATCAGGGCACACAAAGCGCAGGCCATCGAAAGAAGCCCCTGTCTGTTATGCTTTTTATCGGTAAATTTATAATGTCTCTTCCACATGTTTCTTTCTCCGGATTCGCCGCAGGCAGGCAAACAAAAGATAGCCCAGCATTCCTCCCAGGGTATTTAAAAGCAGGTCATCCACATCGAAGCAACCCACCCGCAGGATCAGCTGGCAGGTTTCTGCCAGAAGGCTCGCAAAAAAGGTGCCGGCCACGGTAACCCCTGCCCGTCTTGCCTTTGGAAAAAGGAGCGGAAGCAGGAAGCCGATGGGGATAAATATCGCTACATTTCCGACGATATTGATCAGCATTACGGAAGTACCCAGAATATCCCGATGCACCCAGAACCGGCGAATCTCCCGGAACAAAACCAGGTTATAGCGGTATTCCGGATTGATATCCGTCCTTCCGTAGGCCTCGGAAAAAAACATAAAATAGATCAGGCAGGCCAGATATGCGGCCAGAAAGAACCGGCCGCCCCGCCGCAGTCTGTTTTTTGTATCCTGTTTCATCTATCCTGCAGCCGCCTTAAAAAATCAAATCTGCTTTATTTTTTAAAAGTCTGCCGCCGTTGACAATGCAGAGGATGCCGGTCACGATGCCGGTCACCAGCACGATAACCCCTAAGGCAACGGAGCCCGCACCGGTCTGTGCCATGGTTTTA
The DNA here is from genome assembly GCA_963621925.1 of Alistipes onderdonkii. GTDB lineage: Bacteria > Bacillota > Clostridia > Lachnospirales > Lachnospiraceae > Laedolimicola. The sequence goes on from CAVFGF010000003.1 coordinate 31,511, forward strand.
TATGCCTTTTCGTTCATATGCCTTCCTCCTTATTTTGCGCCGTACTGCTCATAATATGCGTCAATGGCTGTCTTCAGCGTATCGTCGATGAGAACTTTGCCCTGACAGGGCCGATTGTAGAGGTGTTCCACCACATCCGCCATCGTGACGATGGCATGGGTCTCAAAGCCGTAGAGCTCCTTTACCTCTTCCAGGGCGCATTTGATACCGCCCTTTCCGACCTCCATCCGATCTAGGGATACCATCAGACCTACGATCTCCACATCGGCGGCGCCCTTTACCTTCGGCACCGTCTCCTCCATGGATTTACCGGAGGTGGTTACATCCTCGATCATCACGACGCGGTCGCCGTCCTTTAGCTTGCTGCCTAAGAAGCTTCCCTTGTCCGCTCCGTGATCCTTCTCTTCCTTCCGGTCGGAGCAATAGCGAACCTCTTTTCCGTATAAATCGCTGTATGCGATCGCCGTGACCACGCTCAGGGGAATTCCCTTGTAGGCCGGTCCGAAGAGCACGTCGAAGTCGTCCCCGTAGGTATCATGAATCGCCTTCGCATAATACTGGCCCAGCTTTTTCAGCTGGGAACCGGTCACATACGCTCCCGCATTCATGAAAAACGGGGATTTGCGGCCGCTCTTTAATGTAAACTCGCCGAACTTCAGTACATCCGACTCTACCATAAACTCTATAAATTCGCTCTTATACTGTTCCATCGTATCTCTGAAACCTCCTGTTTGAAGATAAAAACCCATATTTATTTTATCTTAGCATAAAGCGGACTGCTGCGCAATCCGCTTTTCCTTATAAATACTGCTCTATCTCTGCTTTATTATTCGTATAATTCAGGGCATCCTCTCTCATGATATAGCCCTCCCGTACCAGGCGTCCCAGATCCATATTCAGGGTATGCATGCCATTGTCGGCGCCCACCTGCATCATCGAGGGGATCTGATGGGTCTTTCCCTCCCGGATCAGGTTCAGGATGCTGTCGGTGCTGACTAAAAGCTCGGTCGCCGCGATGCGGGAAAGTCCGCCTCCGCAGGGAATCAGGCACTGGCTGACGATGCCCTTCAAGGTACCGGCCAGCTGGATCCGCACCTGGTTCTGTCCCTCGGCCGGGCAGGCATCGATGATTCGCTCCACGGTCTGGGCTGCGCCCGTCGTATGCAGGGTCGAGAGCACCAGGTGTCCGGTCTCTGCCGCCAAAAGGGCTGCTGAGATAGTCTCGTAATCGCGCATCTCCCCCACCAGGATGACATCCGGATCCTCCCGCAGGGCGCTTCGAAGAGCCGAAGCAAAGCTTCCTGCATCCTCTCCTACCTCTCGCTGATGGATCAGGGATTTTTTCGAAGCATACCGGTACTCAATTGGGTCCTCAATCGTGATCACATGGCGGTCGAGATGCTGATTGACATACTCGATCATCGCAGCCAGGGTCGTCGATTTTCCGCTGCCGGTGGGTCCCGTTACCAGGATAAGACCCCTCGGAAGGCTTGCCATCTCATAGAGGAGGATCGGCATATGAAGCTCCTCGAGCGAGGGAATCCGTCCGTTCAAAAGCCGGATCGTGGCAGCCGCCTTTTTCTGCTGACGAAAGACATTGACACGCTGCCGCTCTCCCTCCGGTGTCTCCAAAGAAAAGTCTGCATCCAGTCCCTTCTCGAAGGAAGCCCGGTGTCTTTCATCCAGAAGGGACAAAAGAAGAGGCCGTACCTCCTCGGGGGACGGCTGCAGAGGAGCCTCCATGAGGCGTCCGTTGACGCGGTACCACAGGGGCATTCCCTCGGAAATATGAATGTCGGACGCTCCTTTTTCCCGGGCATCCCGGATGATCTCAAAAATCTCCATTTTATTCTCCATAGCTGATCTTCATCAGCTCCTCCGGCGTCGTCACGCCTTGTTTTACCAGAAGTAACCCGCTTTCCTTCAGGGTACGCATATGCTGATGCTCGATGGCATATTTCGTAATATCCTCCACGGTCCGATGTTCGACGATCATCCGCCGGATCTCATGATTGATCGGCAGGATCTCGTGGATCGCAATCCGTCCGCTGTAGCCGGTATGGTTACAATGGGAGCAGCCGACGCCCCGGTGCACCGTCCGGACATCCTCTCCCAGGAACAAACGCTCCTGATCCGTCGTCTCCGTCTCCTTTCCACAGCGGGGGCAGACCTTTCGCAGGAGTCGCTGGGCTACCAGCCCTACCAGAGAATTGGCCACCAGATAGGTCTCCACGCCCATATCCTGGAGGCGGACAATACTCGATACCGCATCGTTTGTATGCAGGGTCGAGAGCACCATATGACCGGTAATGGCAGCTCGAACAGATGTTCCTGCCGTCTCGCCGTCACGGGTCTCACCCACCATGATGATATCCGGGTCCTGACGCATGAGGGCTCTCAGTCCCACATCAAAGGTCATTCCCGCCGTTACATTGACCTGGGTCTGGTTGAGACCCGGGAGATTCTTCTCCACCGGATCCTCGATGGTGGAAATATTGACCTTCCGTCCGGACAGATAATCCAGAACCATATAGAGGGTCGTCGATTTTCCGCTTCCGGTAGGACCTGTGATATAGATGATGCCGTTCGGATAATTCAGCATCGGTGCAAACTGGCTGTAGCTATAGTCATCCATGCCGAAGTGATCCGCATGGTCGAGATGGGTCGCAGAGGCCAGGATACGAAGAACCGCCTTTTCTCCGAAGACCGTCGGCAGGATCGAGACACGGATATTCGTATTGCCCTCCTCCAGCTTGACGCGGAAATGGCCGTCCTGAGGAAGACGCTTTTCAGCGATATCCAGATTGGCCAGGATCTTGATACGGGCAATGAGGGGTGCATGGATGTTGCGCTGGATCGTGACATAGTCCATGATGACGCCGTCGATACGCATTCGCACCCGGGTTTCCTCCTCAAAGGGCTCGATATGAATATCGCTGGCGCCGGTTTTGATGGCACGCTCCAAAAGACTGTTCAAAAGACGGATAATGGGCGCCTCATCGTCACTATTCTCCAGATCCTCGATCTCCAGACCTTCCGCTGCCTCCGTCGCAAAGCCTACATTTGCCTGGCTGGCTGCCTTTCTCGCGCTGACCTCGGCATAATAATAGGAGATGGCCTTTTTCAGCGGTGCCTCCTCCGAGAGGCAAATCTCCAGCTGACAGCCGGTCTGCTGGCGAACCTCCTCCAGGGCAAAATAGTTCAGCGGGTCGTTGACCGCCAGAACCATGTGGTGATCCTGGACGCTGATGGGAAGCAGAAGATTCTTCTCAGCCAAATCCCGGCTGACCATTCCTACCGCCCGGACATCCACCGGAAGCTGAGCCACATCGACGATCCGAAGCTGCAGACGGCTCGCCAAAGCGTCCAGCACCTGCTGCTCCGTCACGAATCCCAGCTCTCTTAAGATCTGACCGACACGAAGGTCTCTGTGCTCCTTCTGATAGGCCAGAGCCTCATTCATCTGCTCCTCTGTGACATATCCTTTTTCCTTTAAGACGTCTCCGATTCGTAAGTTCGTATTCATTGCGCCGACTCCTCTCCGCTGTCAGAAGTGTCTCCGCAGGTATAGACCGCGATGACACAGGTGCAGGTGGTGGTATCCACCGCAGCCAGATTTTCATTCAGATAGGTGCCTTCCTGCATCTGGAAGGAGCGTACCTGAAGCTGGGGATAATCCACAGCCAGGTCATTCAGGAAGCTTCGAAGCAGCACCTCGTCGCCCCGCAGAGTCAGACTGACATTCGTCGTATGCACGTAACGGGTATCGACCGGGACTGCCGCCTCGTCGCTATCCGTAGCTTCTGCCGTCCCGTCAAGCTCCGCCGTCGCGCTGTCTAGTCCGTTTTCTTCGCTGCTCTCTTCGGCAGCGTCAGCGCCTGCATTCGCAAGGCTTGATAGAAAATAAGCCTCCGGCACTACATCCTCGGTTTCTGCGATCTGCAAAGAGACCGGGAAGAGACTGTGATTCAGGACGATCCCGGTCAAAAGCTCGTCTATCTCCTGATTTTCCAGAAGCCCGGAATACTTTTTCTGGGCCGCCTGCAGGGTCTCCTCCTTTGCGGCAATCTCTTTCTCCACCTGCGGCGCCGCCGCGATGGTTTCTTCCATCTCTTCCTTCTGGGCGGTCTTCGCGTCCAGAGTGGCATTCAGATCCTCCTGCTTCCTAAGGCTCGGGAAGACTAATAGCTGCATACAGAGTACCAGGATCAGGACACTGCCAAGAACCTTCAAAAGGAGTATGTCTCCCGGCTTCAAATCCATCTCAAGCTTCATCTACTCCACCTCCCCGTCTGCGGCTTCCTTCAGGATACAGGAGAGCGACAAGGTATATTCGCTGTCTCCATAGGTATAACCGGTATAATTGACCTCTTCAAAGAGGCCGGTATCTTTCAGTCTGCTGACGTAGCCAGGGATATCGATAACCTGACGGCTGACCGCGTCAAAGCTTAAGGTTCCTGTCGCGATATCGAGGCCCTGGATCCGCACGTCCATATCCCGGCCGCTGACGTCCTCGATCTCCCGGATGACGCTGTCTGTCAGCTTCGGATAGGTCGAAAGATTCTTCTCCATCCGATCTACCTGGCGAATCGCCTGACTGAGGGAGGCACTGTAGAGCTTTCGGCTCTCCGCCTCCTGATATTCCTCCTGTACGGTATCGTCCTCGATCCAACTCTCTACCTTCTTGATTTTAGACGAAGTGACCGCATTCCAGCCGGTGACACCGGCAAAAAGCACCAGGCATACTCCCAAGGTCACTGCCGGAGCGATCAATTCTTTTCCGAAATGAACCTTTCCTTTTTCATCCTCTTTCTGATCCAGGAGCCACTTCTCGTAGAGATTGATATTCTTCTTTCCGGTCATCAAAGCACCGATGCAGGAAAGCCAGTCCCCCGCATCGCCCTGGGCATCGAAGGGCAGGTTTACCTTCAGCGGATGAACCTCCAGATTCATCGCGCGGATCCCGTCGAGCCCCGCCTCGAAGTCATCCGCTGCGCAGCCTGCGTAGTAGACGTCCGTGATGGGCTCCTCCGCCTTCATCGTCGAATAGAACTGGCGGATACCCGAGATATTCCGGACGATCTCCGTTCCGAAATCCAAGGTTCCCCGCTCACTGAAGATCCGGCTTCTGGTAGAATATTGATAGACACCGTTCCGATAGAGGAGGCTGGTCACGCTGCTGTCCTCAAAGAGCAGATAGATGGCCGTGCGGTTCTTGCATTCCCCATGCTCCGCCAGAACCCGGAGATAGCCCTCCAGCGGCACCGAAACGGATTTTACAGAAATTCCCAGTTCCTCAGTCATGGCCTGCAGGCTGTCCAGGAACTTTTCCGAGGTACTGCCGCAGCATAGGCTTAAGCCCTGCTTCTTATCCCCCTGCACGACAGAATAATCCGCGATTCCCTCACCTTCATTCTCCAGCAGGACATTTTCGGCGATTTTCGAAAGCTCCCGCCCCTTGCAATAGGGAATCTGGGTAATTCGTGCGGTAGAATAGGAAACCGGTATAACCAGCTTCACCTCTGCTGTCTGCAGGCTCTCCATACAGGTCGTAAGAGCCTTCTTCCACTGCTCCATCGTATTTCCGAAGCCTTCTATCGGTATCCGGCGTGCCTTCGTGATCTTCGGGACACGGCCGGCACGGCCCTCGGCCGCCAGGATACATTCTTCTCTCAGTACAATGACTGCATCACTCATGATCGTTCTCCTTTTCGGCTTTTCATTTATGCATTCTCAATGGCGGCATAGGACTGGTAGATCGGAAGCATGACGCCTACCATAATCAGTCCTACCATGATGGCCATGATGATAATCAGGATGGGCTCTAGGAGGGTCACCATCCGCTTGGTGGCCTGCTCTGCATCGTCCTCCAGGGTGGCGGCGATGGAGTCCAGCATCGTATCCAGGCGGCCGCTTTCCTCGCCTACCAGAATGGTACTGGAGAGCTTCAAAAGGAGGCCGTCTACCTCATGCAGAGCCTGAGATAAGGCGATACCGCTTCGCACCTTGGTTACCACCATTTCAAATTGCTCCTGTACGTAGCGATTACCGATGGTCTCTCCGGCGATCCCGATGGCCTGTGCCAAGGGCATACCGCTGGAATAAAGGCTGCTCAAGGTTCTCGCAAAGCGGGCAGTATAGATAACCTGGTAGAGGTTTCCGAAGCCCCAGATATGAACCTTCCAATAATCGACGCCCCGGCGTATCACCGGGATCCCCAGAATCAGCCGCAGCAGGGCGACGAGAAAGAAGACTCCCAAAAGGGCGGCATACCAGCGATGTACCAGGAAATCGGAAATGGCAATCAATACATTCGTGATCCAGGGCAGGCTCTCCATCTCATCAAAGAGGCTTTGAAACTGCGGCAGGATAAAGGTCACGATCAGGATGACCACGGCTACGCTTAAGACCAGCAGGATGGCCGGATAAGTCATCGCGGAGCGCACCTGCTGATTCAGCTTGTGCTCTTTTTCATACTGGACGGCCAGCCGACCGGTCACCTGGTCGAGGTTTCCGCTGCCCTCGCCGGAGCGAATCATCCCGATCATGAGCTCCGGGAAGGCCTGCCGGTTCTCCATGGCCTCGGAGAGGCTGATACCCTTTCTGAGATCTGCCAGAACTGCCTCGTAGACCTCCCGTTCGGATAGCTTGATGCCCTCCTGCTTCGAGATGATATCGAGGGCCCGTACCAGGCTGACGCCGGAGGCCAGGAGGGTCGAGAGCTCCCGGCAAAAGGCTGCCAGCTGCTTTGCCTTCAGACGCTTCTTTCCTTTTTCTGCGCTCAAGTCCTTGGCTTCGATGAGATACAGCCCCTGAGCCTGGAGATCCGCTGTCAGGGCCTTCTCTGTCGCTGCGTCCGCGGTTCCTCGTTTGATTTTTCCTTCGATATTTTTAGCCAGATAGCGGTAACGAGCCATGGCAGGTTCTCCTTTGTATAATCTTCAAGTAACTGTTCCGTAATTTTTGTCTCACAGCATCCGCAGATACCACTCTGCGATCGGATCTCCCCAGAGGGCCGCGATCCCGAGACCAAAGGCCAGGAAGGGTCCGAAGGCGAATTGGTCGCCCCTCTTCAGCTTCTTACTTGCCAGCATATAGGATGCGTAAAAACCGCCGCTAAGGAGGCCGAAAAACATCCCAACGACGATGGCGTCTGTGCCGAGAAGAAAGCCGGAGGCAGCCATCAGCTTGATATCACCGCCGCCGAAGGCTCCCGGTACCGCAATGGCCAGAAGAAGCATCGGCAGGGATACGATCACGGCGCCAATCAGGCGATCGAAAGATCCGTGGGCGGGCGCAAGGAAGAGCTCTATAAGGCCCAGCGCTGCGATGATAAGATGAAAGCGATTATAGATAAGGCGGGTGTCCCAGTCGATCAGAGCCACCACCCAGAGTATTCCAAGATAGCAAAAAATCACCGCGCCCTGCAGGGAGATAAGCTCGGTGTTTCCATTTGTAAACTGTAGGGCGCATAAAAGGAAGCTTAGGCCTCCCAGGATTTCGCCCAGAAGTGCGCGCCGCGGAATTCTCTCTCCGCAGCCCTTGCAATGTCCCCGCAGGGCGAGATAGCTGATACAGGGAATCAGTTCTGCTGCGGATAATATCCGGCCGCAGGCGGTGCAATGGCTCCGTCCTTTGATGATCCCCTCGCCCCGGGGCAGGCGGTCGGCCACGACTCCCAGGAAGCTGAAGATACAGGCTCCGAAGAAGAAGCGCAGCAGACCCAGGAGGCTTTCCAAAATTACTAGTTCTGTCATATCTGTTGTTTTCATCGCTGAATGAGGCTGACAAGGGTCGGCGCCGGCACAAATTCACGCACCGAAAATTCACTGGAATTGCGTAAATTTGTTAGGCATCGAACCAGACATCCAAGTTTGTGTACATTCGCCAGATGCACCCTTCCGACCGGGTGTCAGCAGGTGGCACACACCCTAGGATTCCTTAGCCTAGTGGGAGTAACATGCCGGCTCCAGCAAAGTTTATTATGCCCGGGTGCTCCAAAACGCGCCATCCACGTTTGTCAAGGCTGTAAGCTTACAGGCTTGAACGGTTTCCGCACCCGGGCAACCTATAGCTTCCGCCGGCATGAACTCCCACACGGCACGTCATGATCGGGTGTGCGCTCACCAGCGGACAACCGGGCGGAAGTGTACAGCTGTCGAATGAACAGGAACTGCCTGGATGTCAGGAGCGATGCCAACAAATTCGCAATGGAAGTGCCTTTCGGTGTGGAATTTGTGCCGGTGCCGACCCGTCCAGGCTCCTTCGCTGATTATGCTTGCTGTGTCGCTGTGTTAGGAGGCGGTTTCGTCGCTGCCTATCAGCTGGCGGTCGTGATAGACGGTATATTTCTTCGTGATCCCGTCATACCAGACCGTATACTCGTTTTCCTGATAGACGAAGCTTTCTACCTGGTAGCCGGTATCGTCGGTCTGCAGGATCCAAAAGTCTCCCGGCGCCTGACTCAAGAAAAGGACGTCTTCGTAGACGCCCTCTGCTACACCGCCCTGCTTCGTCCCATCCGCGAAGGGTGCTCCGAGACCATACTGCTCGGTGGCGGTCACCTGCAGTGCGGTTTTTAAGGATCGGGCGTTTCGGAGCGCTGCCCGGGCATCCGCCCGGTACAGAAGCTCCAGAATGCCCGGCGCCAATAGTACTACTACCAGAAGCAGGAGGCAAAGAACCGTCAAGGTATGCCGCAGCCAGCGGTATGGCTTTTCTGTATGCGGTTGAACAGGGGGCTGGGTGGGCATGGACGGTTCCTTTCCTGATGCGATAACTTTAACGAACGATTGCTCGAAACAAAGGAAATCAGTGAAGACACGCTTTTGCTACTGTGGCGCCTGTAGCGGTACTAAGAAGCCAGTTTACGCTGCCTTCTAAGAACCGGCGGCGCCAGAGTGTCTTCTTATGATTTCATTTGTTTTAGCAATCTGGGTTCTACAAGCTGATCAGTTCTTATTAGTTAGTGGAAGCTTTTTCGATATTGTAGTCGCCATCAGTATTGGTTGTACCTTCAGCCGGATTCGGTCTATATGTGCACTTGTAGCCGCCCTTGGTGTACTCGAGTGTTTTGATGGTATTGATTGCTAAATCAGTATCGCTTCCAGCAGCCAAGGTTACTGTCCCTATCGTTCCTTTTACTTCTGCCAGTACCTTGATATCACTTACTTTAACAGTTCCATTTTCAGCATTAACTGTAATTTCTGTACCCACTACCTGAGATCCGTATGCCTCATCTACCAGTGTCTGCGCTGCCATCACGCACTGTCTGGTCTCTGCGATAATGGATTTTTTCTTTGCCTTGTCAATATATCCCGTCAATGCCGGTACCAGCAGGGCTGCCAGGATAGCCAGGATGACAAGAACGACGATGAGCTCGACCAATGTGAAGCCTTTTTTGTTTTCTTTGATTTTTTTGAACATCTTGTTATCTCCTTCTCTTCTTTTTTCGCTTATTCCCCCCGAATTTAAGAATCATTGCCTGTCCTTTTGCTGATTTTTCGCTTGTTCAGGCATTACATTCCGTTTCCTTCGTAGGCTTTCGCTGTTATACTGTCACTATACTGCAATTCGCGCCGAAATTCAAGTACAAATGTATCCGATGCGATGGGTTCCTGTGCATTTTTTTCTGAGACGCTGACCTCCGCCCGGATGCTTCCAAGCTTCGTGTCTGACGAGGCAGCCGTTCCCTCCGGAAGGCGGAAGGTGACCTTTACCTGATAGTCCATATAGAAGCCTTCGCCGTAGACCTTGGCGGCAGCCCTGGCAAGCTTTTCTTCGGATACTTTCTGGTAGTAATAGCTGCCGTCATTCTGCCGGTTGTAGTAGCGCACCACCAGCTGTCCTGCCGGCACGCCCTTGAAGCTGCCCTTCGAGGCTGCCTCGTCGGAAGGGTCATTTCCGGTATAGAGGGCGGTCTCACTGCAGCCTTCTGCCGTCACGAGGACAGCGTAGCCGTTGGCATCGAGGAATTCCAGGGTCTCGGCGCCTGTAGAGTTTCCGTCTGTACCGCCCGTTTCGCTGATGGCATCCGCATCCGCATAGAGCTTTACGTAGCCATTTGCGTCTTCCACGATGCCCTGCAGCTCGGTTCCGATGGTATCGACGAGGGAGTAGGCATCCTGGGTTCTCTGGATCCGCTGGTAGATCCGGTAGGCACCGTGCAATATGACTGCTGCCATGGAAATGGCGATTCCCATCAAAAGCAGGGAGGCCAGGAGTTCCACCAGGGTCGTACCGGAGCGATCCCGCAGGCGATTCTGAAGAGGGGTGATCCATTTTTTTAAGAATCTCATGAGCCCTCACCTCCGTCTAAGGTCTCTTCTTCTGCCCCGGAGACGCTGCCTGCCCCTTCTGCCTCCTTGCTGTCCGGGCTGCCGTAGACGGCAAAGGTGACCTCGTCGGTCTGTAACTGATAGAGATCCGTCTTTACCGTAAAGACATCATTTCCGATGGCCGTCAGGTTCGAGTTGGTCGCCCGGAAGGTCTGGGAGACGGTACCGGTTCCCACTGCCTTTGTGGGCTCTGCCTTGTTTATTTCTTCCAGTATTTTACTATTTTCTTTTCGAATTTCCTGATTTTTTATCAGGGCTCTTCCGCTGTAGGCGACGGCTCCCTGCAGGATCCCCATCATCAAAAGGAAAATCACGATACTCGCCATGACCTCCACCAGGGTATCGCCGGAGCGGGAGCTGAAGATCCGTCGAATCGCTCGAATCGCGTGGCCGGAGGGTTTTCTCCTAATTCCCTGCATCGCTGTCTCCCCCTTCCGTCGTATCGGCATTTCCCGTGTCCACCGAGGTCTCGGTAAACTGACAGCGAGTCGTCTTGGTGGTATCGTAGTGATAGGAGATCTCGCTGTTCGGAGTGACTGTTTGTCCGCTGCTGCTTCCCTCATGCCACTGGTCGTCAACATCGGACCAGACAATCGTTTGCCCGTTCCAGCTAAAGTTCAGCTGGTACTGTTCGCCCCGGCTGTACTCGGTGCTGTAGGTATAGCTTTCCCCATCATAGCTAGCCGTCACATCCACCTGCACCAGATATTGGTAGACCGTACGCTTTTGCAGGCCAGCGATGGTTGTTCCATAATTACCGCCTGTCGCAGGAATTGTGCCGCTTAGGGTACTTGCATCCTCGTCACCGCCTTGCTCGCGGGTCAGGGTAATCCGCAGGTCTCCGTAGCCGCCGTTCTTAATAGCATCCTGATTCTTCGAAGCGTCATTTAAGACAAACTCGTAGGCCACCTCATCGCTGTATTGGCTGCTGTCCAGGAAGGCATTGACGAAGGAATAAAAGTCTGCATCTTTTCCTATACCGTTCTTTTTCTCGGTCGGTGTCGTAAGCTCCTTGTCCAAAACCTCCCCATAGCTTTTCGCCAGCAGGCGCACCCGCTCCTGTCCCAGGCGCGCATTGCTCTGGGAGGTCAATAAGCCCGCCGTATAGAGGGTGGCCGCCGCGAAGGCCACAAAGAAGGCGGAGGCGCACAGGACGATGACCAGGGAGACGCCTTTGTCCTTCTCTTTTCTCAAGCTTTCCATTCTATGTTTCAGCATGCTGCTTTCATCCTTCCCTTGCTACCCCTCATAGGATTCTGTCACTGCCCTGCACCGCTTCTTGCAAAAGGCGATGCCATAGAGCCGGATATCCCGGCGTTCCTCATTTTCCAGATATTGGAAATAGTGCTTTTCTTTAATCTGCGAGAGGGCTTTCCGGCAGGCGCCCGGCAGCTCGTCGAATTCCTTTGTGGCCTTCAGCTCCACGACGATTCCGGCATCCGGGTCATCCGTTTCGACGATGATATCCGCGAAGCCCTCTCCGGCCTCTACGTTGGATTTCACCAGCCAATCCGCATTGCCGGCCAGGATTCCTACCAAGAGGTTATGATAGGAATTCTCCTTCTCCCGTATATCAAAGACGCTGATGGAATTGCTCAAAATCCGGTTCAGGTATTTCTCAATCCCCTCCGTATCGCCATCCTCGAAGGCATTCCAAAAGGCTTGCAGGCGCTCTGTGTTGGAGAATATCTTCTTTTTAAACCAATCCTGTATCTGAAGCCGGAAAACCTCCCGCACCTCCTCATTCGGGATACGAATGCGATAGGCTCCCTCCGCCGTCCTGCCCTCATAGGTCAGATACCCGGTGGTAAAGAGGACACTCCAGAGATTCTCAATGCTGTTGTCGATCTCGTCATAGGTCAGATCGAGGCGCAATTCCTTTTCCAGGCATTCTCCGGCAATCAGGCGCTCGATCTCTGTCCGTGTCGTCCTGGTCGCCTTGTCGATGAAGCGCTTCACCAGGCCATTGCCGCTGGTATTGATCCAGTAGGCCTCCGGTCTCGCCTCCGGATCCGCCTTTATCCGATCTACGTGATTGATGACGTCCCAGGGGCAATAGATCTCCGCGTTACCGAAACGGTAGCCGTCGTACCATTCCTTGGTTTCCTCAAAACGGTCCCCCTGATGGTAATAGGCCAGAAGCTCCTTTACTTCCTTTTCTGTGAAACCGAATTGCTCGTCTGACCTTGTATCTGTAATGGAAAAGATTTTAAAGTTATTCAGGCCTGTGAAGATGCTCTCCTTAGAGACACGAAGGCAGCCGGTCAGAACCGCAAATTCCAAAAAATCATTGGTTTTCAAGGCTTTTCCGAACATAGCCCGAATCAGAGAGACCATCTCCCGATAATAGCCATTTTGAAAGGCCTTATCCAACGGAACATCGTATTCATCGATGAGGATTACGGTTTTTTTCCCATAATGCTGATATAAAAGCTCAGAAAGTGTTCGAAGGGAGCCAAAGAGAGTTTCCTCATCCATGACGTACTTTCCCTGCTCCTGCTTGATAATAGAACAGTATCGTTCCTGTTCCTCTTTCGTAAGAGCCGAACTGTCCTTCAGAAAGGAAGATTTTTCCGCTTCCTTTCCGACCAGTTCCTTCATTTGATACTGTGCTCCCTGAAAATTCTGGCCTTCCACATTCTTCAAGGTTAGAAATATCACCGGATATTTGCCCTGATATTTTTCAAAGAGTTCTTGATTTTCCGCAATCTTCGTTCCGTCAAAAAGGGATGGATCGCTCCCTAACTCAAAAAAGTATTTCAGCATGCTCATGTTCAAAGTCTTGCCGAATCGTCGCGGGCGGGTATAGAGATTCACTTTACCCTTTTCCTGCACAATTTGCTCAATTAATCCGGTTTTATCTATGTAATAATAGTCTCCCGTACGAATTTCTGCAAAATTCTCATATCCGACAGGCAGTTTGAGCAATTTCATTATCGAGAAGCCTCCTTTCCTTTTTTCACTGGAACGTCGTCTCGCTGGCCTCGGATGCGGCGTAGTATTCACTCTCTCCATCCTGATTTGCCAGCACGTCCGCTTTGATGCTGACCTGGTTGGTCAGCTTGAAGCTGTCACCGGTAATCGTGGTTTCTGCTTCTGTTCCGTCAGCCAGGGTATCCTTTGCGGTCACATCCGATACATCCGGCAGGAGCAGCTGATAGCTATAAGTGCCGTCGTCATTTGTCGTCACCACCAGACTTGCCGTCAGGGTCACGTCATAGTAATACTGGCCGCCCGAGGAGCCGGTGGGGGTATAGCTGTCGCTGACTACATTCTGATAGCCGGTCAGCGTATAGGTATATGGGTCATCGTCCGCTTCCAGCTTCTCCCAGCTTCCGTTTGTCGTCTTTCGCTGCACCGTAAGGCCGTTCGCATTCTCCAGGATGCGATAGGTTTCGGCCAGTGATTCCGTCGTACCATCGTTCTTTTTCTTCGTTCCGCTCAGCGTGAATTCATAGAGATCTGCGCACTCCACACTGCTCCAGTTCAGGCTTGTCGCTTTCGCAGACCAGTCCTTTTCCTCGCCCGGTACATTCGGCGTCGTCGTAACGGTCGCCGTCAGGGTTATATCCTTCGATTCGGAGTCTACCTCCGGTGTCGATAGCTGAACCTTCGGAAGCTGTATCGGAGCGGAGGCTTTCGTCCAGGCAGAGCTTACGCTGCCGCTGCCGGAGGAGATTCTTGCATAGAAGACGATCCATTTTCCGGCATATCGGATAGACAGGTTTTGCAGCTCATGATAATATTCCCTGCTGCTTGCTGCGGTCATCTCCACCGGTATCTTGCTCGTATCGTAGCTCATCGGGTAGATAAAGGTCGCATCATTTGGCATAGCTGTATCCTTTGTGGCCTTTTCTGCCTTCTCCTTACTGTCATAGATATAGGCTCTCAGCAGGTAGCCGCTGCCTCCGGGCGGGATGCTGGAAGGATCTTGTGCCATCAGGTTGATCCGAAGCTGATTCCGGAAAACATCTGCGACGGTAGGCGAACTCTTATCATAGTTCCAATCAGAGCTCCAGGTAACCTTCGGCGCTGCCAGACGGCTCGGGATCGCCAGCTCTGTCGTGATGCCTGCCAGACTGTCGAGATAGTCTCCGTCCTGATCCGCGATGGCTTTCAGGTAAATCACTACCTTTTGGCCTGCATATTCTTCGAGATCCACTGACTGTGTATAAATGGGTGTGCCTGCTGCCTTGATTTGCTCACCCAAGGCTTCTGCCTCGTTTAAGCTGCCATCCGTGGCATAGGTCTGAATATAGGCCTGGTAGCCCGCTAGTCCGATTTCGGAGGCATTCTTTGCAAAGCTTAGTGTATACAGGAGCTCATTTTCGTCTACGATGGACAGGGTCGGCTGCGCCGGCGCCTCCAGGCGGGGCTTGATACTATACTCGCCGCTTGAAGAGAGGCCGATATAGGTTGTGCCGTTCTCGGTATAGCCGATGCGGGTTACCTTGAGCCGGACCTTCTTATAGTTCCAGTCGGAGCCATCGATCTTCAGGGTGTTCGCTGACGAATCCTTATAACTGTCCGCTGTCGAGATGATGACCTCATTTTCATTTTCGTCGATGCCGGTCAGGGAAACCTCGTACTGTGCATTACTGTAATTTTTACCCTGATCCCAGGAGAAGGTATAGTAAAGCTTGTCTCCGTCATACACCGGCGTCATGGCTGTCTCGTTGTCCGCGTCTTTCAGTTCCGGCTTCGGAAGCCAGGTGAAGAGGGTGCCGGTCTCATAAGCATAATCGCAGAATGTATATCCTGCATTCGAACCCTTGCGTGCCCAAACCGTACTGTTATAATTATGCCACTGTTCGCTTTTGGTGCCATCGTCTTCTTCGGTAACTCCCAGCAGCTGATGCATCGCATAGGAAGAATCCACAAAAGCACTGTCCAGGCCGATATCATAAGTATAGACCGACCCCAGTCCGGATGCCGCATACCAGATGCGTACCCGGATATTGGCTGCATCTTCTACATATTCCGGCAGATTCGCAAACGTAGCCGTCGCTGTTCCTTTGGATACCGTCAGAATATCTGTCTGAGCCATTACGGTATCTTTTTGTACCTGACCGTTTGTATCCTTCCAGTCTCCCACCAATTCCGCACGATAAATCGGTGGAGTGGTCATACTGTCACTTGAAGTCAGATTGATCTGGATACTCAAATTCTCCAAGGTCGTTCCGGTAACGGTTATCTTTCCATTATTAAGTTCCTTTCCCCAGTTCTTTGCGAGCTGATATTCCGGTTTCCCGACATCCGACCCGCCCGGCAGACTGATTGGCGTCGATACGATCTGCGAGGATTGAATGTCCGCGTTTCCGGTGGCAGTCATGGAAGTCTGTGCCGTCATCTGATAGATGGCATTTGTGTTGTTTTTCACTGAGATTGTCTTAGACGTTGCATTTGCATTCAGTGTCACATTGCCCACTCGTTCTATATTTACCTCTGTCTGCCAGCCACTGTAATCCTTATATTCCTCCAAATTATTTAAACTGATCTGGTATGCAAAATTGCTATTGTTCGGGCCTGTATAGATAAGCTGTATTCGTATATCCGGATCCGGCAGGGTTGGATTGATAATCTTATTCCCTGCTTCTACCCAGTCAGAAGCTTCCACATCATCGAACATACTAACCGCCTGTACAGACACCGTCAGATTTCCCGACAAACCGGCATCGGACGGAATCGCAAAGCTTTCTTCTTCTGTATATATGGTATAGGTGTAGGAATTTTGGTTCTCATCCGTCACCTTAATCCGGTAAGCAAAAGGATCGCACACGCTTACATTATCATTCAGGTTAGAATTATCTCCCGGCAGGCTCTGTGGTGTAACCTCAACCTTTATCTTTCCCTTCTCGATCGAAGCCTGAACCTTAGACGGTTTTAAAAGTTTTTTCTCCCCGTTTTCTTCCACAATTCCTTCCAGATTCCGATAGCTCTCCCGGCTGTTTACAAATACGGGGTCACCTGTATTTGTTGCAGAAGAATTTGTGACTTTATTTGTATTATAT
Source organism: Alistipes onderdonkii (assembly GCA_963621925.1). Classification (GTDB taxonomy): domain Bacteria; phylum Bacillota; class Clostridia; order Lachnospirales; family Lachnospiraceae; genus Laedolimicola. The sequence goes on from CAVFGF010000003.1 coordinate 47,859, forward strand.
TCTTCAGTTCCAATATAGAAGAGAATCTTTCCTATCTTGGTGTCACCAGTCTCTTCTGATTTGTAAATATAACCATCTTTGATATAGTTCGTTTTTCCATCTAGTTTTTTCTGCAGCTTTACTTCTGCAAAACAGTATTCACCTTTTGTTCCGTTATAGAGCATTACAGCCGGGTAGACATAACCTTTCTTCATGCCGTACTGGTCATTACCACTACCGTATGCATTATAATTTCTGTTAGATGGTCCGCTTCCTTGTTTGTCTTCCCCTTCATATAGCGTAATACCCGGAAAAGTATTTCCATCCCATGCACCGCTGATATAGAAGTTACCCTTGCGGTCTGATGAGCTTGTCATCGCGCTAGGCCCACTACTCCTATTCGAATAATTAAGGACTGAATTTGAAAAAAGAGGATATTCTGTATAACTAGCACTTAAGCTCAAGGTATAGCAATCCTTTACAGTGGTATTTTGGCTCCATGCAGAATTGGAATTGTAGCTGTTAGTTCCATAGCGATCTCCGAAAACTCCTCCCGCAAAGGATCCCCCTGTCAAAGTCTTTGCAAAATTGCGGCAGCGCTCAATCCGCATCACCACATTGGCTGTAGATTTTGAAATAGGATCTTGAGCTTTTCCGTCGCAGGAAAGAAAGCCAAAGATTCCCGAAGCCATAGAGTTGGAGTAGATCTCTACCCCCGGTGCGTTGAAGCAGTCCAGGATCTGAACAGAGTAGCTTTGGGAATTTGCCGCGTTTGATGCCTCGTAATTGGTAATATTTCCCAAAATTCCGGCGCTGTCATTGGCTCCGATTCCGGATGTGCCGTATTGTTTATAAATATTTCCATAATTGCCGCAGCTGATAATATTGTACGCATTATCCTCATAGGCATGGTAAAGCTGTGCCACGATGCCGCCGGAGGCTCCGACCCAGCCTTCCGCATAAGTGGTCTGCAGATTGCCGTAATTGCGGCAGTTCTCGATGGTGCCGCCACTTCCGGTCCACTGGCCTAAGATACCGCCTGAGTAATGCGAGTTGTAGCAATAGACCATACCATAGTTGACGCAATAGCTGATCGTCCAGTCGCTGCTGGTGGAGTTGTTCTGGTTTCCGATGATGCCGCCGGCAAAGCGGTTCGTCGATCCACTGGCGATCTGGCGGCCGACGAAGGCGCCGTTTACCAGATAGCTTAAATCCTTCTCCGACTCATTCATACCGATGATGCCGCCGGTACCGACGCCGATGGCCTCGGATTTATTGTTCAGAAACCACTTTCCGGAAACGCAATGCGTCAGGGAGCCCTCGGTGCTGTTGTAAGCCGCGATGCCTCCCAGGTTGCCGTTGGTGGTCATCATGATTTTCAGACGGCCTTTTGTAACGGAACTCTGATCGTTTTTATAGCTTAATTTCTCTATGTCTGTATTGTTCGTCCAGTTTACATACGTTTTTGCAGGAGTCAAACCTGCCTTCGTTACATTCTCGTTGATCTGCTCCAAGGCCTCTGCGTTCTTCTTTTCATCCGCTTTATCCAGCACCGTACTTGTCTGGTCGCTTCCGGAGCCGCTGATCTTGCCCTTGTTGAAGCCCGTGATGCCGCCCAGCATACCGTAGGCTGCCGTCAGGGAGCTCTTTTCATTGTTCGTCAGCACGCAGTCCTCGATGCTGCCGCCGGTCTCGTTCTTTCCCACAATGCCGCCTGCATGGGTCGCCAGGGTCTCTTTTTCCTCCGCCGAGCTGGTACTGGTGGCGGTATAGACGCCCTGAATCGTCATTTGAATCTTTTCTACTTTATCTGCTTTCAGCGCTCCGTAGTTGATGCCTGCGATGCCGCCGTAGCAGTTGCCTGCTGCACCTTGCTTTTCTGTGATGGTGCCGGAGAAGGAGCTCTCTGTAACTGTACCAGCAGAAACACCTTCCGCGTTCGTATCCTGCGTCTCCAGACCGTTCTGACCTACGATACCGCCGAGATAGTGATAGTTTGTAAAGTCAGTAAAGCTTAAGTCTTCCGACGTAATCTTACTTACTGTTTTTTCATTTACTCCGACTGCTCCGCCTACCGTCAGGCTGCCGCTGCCGGACAGCTCCGGCATATAGGTCAGTTTTGTATCACTTACTGTTCCCTGGTTTCTGCCGGTGATGCCGCCAAAGATGCTGCCGGAGCTGCTTAGGGTCACGTAGGCCGTCGGAAGACTGCCCTTGATCGTACCGGTATTGACCGCAGCGATGGCGCCCATCTCCTCTACCCCGCGGCTTTTCAGAGTCACGTTTACACCCCTAGTTCCGGTGACGGTACTAGCCTCAATCGTTCCGGCATTGGTCGCCACGATGCCGCCGGCGTAGCCCGCGCTGGCCGTGACGTTGCCTGTATTGATACAGTTTTCTATCGTATGTCCGTTTTCGTTGATACCGGTGATGCCGCCGGCATTTCCCTGATCGGCTTCCACGGAGGCAGAGCAGTTCTTCGCCTGCGTGATATTTCCGGCATTGCTGCCCACGATACCGCCGGCATTGCCCTTGGAGGCGCGAATGAGTTTCGCCTGACTAACCAGGTAATTCTTCTCGTCTCCAAGATTACCCTGATTCGTACCGATGATACCGCCGACATTCTCGCTGCCGCGAACAGTCAGACCGGATCCTACTGCCACGACCTCGCTGTCTGAACTACTACCGGTTACGACAAGCTCCCCGCCTGCCTCATTGAGTCCTACGATGCCGCCTACGGCGGTGCCGCTTCCGGACTGTACGGTACGGGTGATGGAGGTCGTTGACTCATCCGCCAGCTCGATCGTTCCGCTGTTTCGTCCGGCCACGCCGCCGACATTATTCCCTGCGCCGGTGACATTGGCCGCACTGGTGCTTCCCTTGATGACGCCGCCGGTCAGATTCCAGGCTGCGATACCGCCGATGGTATCCTTGCCGGTGACGGTTCTGCCTTCATTTGTGCTGCAGGCTTCGATGGTGCCTGCGGTATAAGAATGGTTCGAGTAGTTCTTTGTAGTCGTATCACTGGGTTCTATATTGATGCCTGCGATACCGCCAAGATAGCTTAAGGAAGCGTTGCCGAAGTTGCCGCTTAAAGAGCAGTCATAGACGTAGCCCGCATTCAGGCCCACGATGCCGCCGATACCGGTCGTGTCAGACATATTGCCGGTATTCGTACAATGGTCGATGACCTGGTTTTCCAGGTTGACACCGATGATACCGCCGACAAAGTGCATCCGGATATCGGAAGCGGAAATACTGCTGCCCACCTCATTGCTATTTACATAATTTTCCAGTTTCACTCCCTGGTCTGCCCCTATCGATGCAAGCAGGGAAATATTCCCGGCGTTCCGGCAGTTTTTCAGGACCAGCTTACTATCCTTCTCGCAATAGCCCACGATGCCGCCTGCATAGTAGCCGGCCTCCAGAGGGATGTTATTCGTATCCTCGGAGAAGGAGCTCTCGTTATTTTTAGAACTTGTAAGGGTCAGGGTAAAACTGTTCTGCGATGCCAGGACACTCTTCGGCACCTGTGTCGTAGAATCCAGGCCGGGAAGCAGATGTTCTCCGGAGTCTGTACTCTTCTGAGCCGTTTCTACGGCCTCCCGGATCGCCGTGCTGACCGAGGTGCCGTTTGAATAGCTTGCAATCTGAGCATCCGTATAGGTTCTCTCGTATCCGATGACACCTCCTACAAAGGCCGTACCGCGGATCGCACCCAGGGAGTTCTCCGCCCGAAGTCCCGTCGCTTCCACATCTTTCGACAGATTGACCACGTTGGCACCGATGACGCCGCCGACATAGTATCGACCCTCGACGCTTCTTGGTTTTACGACCAGTTCTTTCGTCAGAATGCTTTCCGATGCATTGAGGCCAAAGCAGCCGCCGACTGCATTACCGCTTCCGTAGATTCGGCCGCCGACCAGGTCATACTCAGCTTCCAGACTTCCCTCTACATCATTAAAGCCTGCGATGCCGCCCACATAGGAGCCGCCTGCCACGATGCTCGATACGGATTTTACCAGTATCTTTTCACTGTTCTTATCAAACTTGATTGCACCATTATTGTAGCCTGCAATACCGCCGACATAGTCTCCGGTTGCCTTCCATGTCTTTACAATCATGTTATAAAGGGAGCTGTCATAATCGGAGACATAGCTTGCCGAGTCGCTGATGGTCGCCCCTGTATCGTTGTAGCCTACGATACCGCCGGCATAGCGCTCATAGGCAGCCGCGATGCCGTTGTTGATGCAATTTTGCAGGGTGACACCCGCTTCATTCATGCCCGTGATGCCGCCGACGTAAGAATTACCGATGACATAGCTTCGGTTTGTTGTCGCTAACACCTCGCCGTCTACCTGGATCGCACTGCCGCTTCGGCTCTTCATGCCTCCCGCGATACCGCCGACATAATGATCGCCCAGGACATAGCCGTTCTTCTGGGTCTCGCAATTGCTTAGGATTGCTCCGTCGCCAAAGCCCAGGATACCGCCGACATAATCACCCTTCAAAAGAGCTTTCTGGCTCACGTCATAGGAAAAGCCCTTGTCCCGGCCGGAGGCGGACTCACAGCTGTAAAGCACGGCTTTTCCGGCATAGCCTGCGATACCGCCGAAATACTGACCGATAAAGGTCTCTTCTTCTGCCTTTGCCGTGCTCAGGATCAGGCCGTCGCTCTCGCAGGTTACCAGATTGGCATTCTCCTCTGTAACCTTACTTGCCTCTCCCGTATACGCGCCATCCACCCGGCCCACGATGCCGCCGGTAAAGAGGTTGCCGGAGATATCCGCATGGTTTATGCACGAGGTAAGCTTCGCCTCGTTTGCGCTGTTCCCGAGATAAGCATAGCCTGCGATACCGCCGATGCCATAATGCGTCACGGAAGCCGCATCCGCTCCTTCACTCTTGTCCGCCTCGTCAGCCGGCAGCTGTACCTCCATCGTGCCATTCATGACAAGCGAAGTAAGCTGCACGTCGCCCAGCTTTTTAAAAGAATTTTCAGTTGTCTTATCTTCCTGTGCCAGGATACCTACCAGGCCTCCGACGGAAGCCTTGGATCCGTTTTTCGTCAGGTTGACATAAATCGTATCCTGATCGCTACCGACAGCCTTCCTCGTGGTACCGGCCGTCTTTTCTGCCTCTACGGTAATCCCGCTTAGATTTCCGCTGCTGCGTCCGGCCAGAATGCCGACACCCTGCAGGCTCTTCAGGGATCGCGCCTCTGTCGTTCCGCTTTTCTCTGTCGTCACCAGAGATAGGATCGGATTCGAGAAGGTCACATTCTCGATGGTTCCGTTATTTTCCGCAAAGAGTCCCAGATATCTGGTTTGCTTCTCCTTGACATCTGTATAGAGTTTTTCTACTGTCTCGTCATCCAGGACGGAATCTGCGCTCAGCTTCAGATTCGAAAGCAGTGTCTTGCTGCCCTTTCCCTCGAGGGTCGCCTTTTCTGCGAGCTCCGGGATCGTAGGAAAGGCTGCCACCTGCGAGCCGTTGTCCGACCAACAGGGCTTCATCGCTGAACCATTAGAGCCGACGCTCGTTCCTGCCGCTGTATCTGCCTGTAGATAATAGACTCCGGTACCGACCGATGCCCAGTCCATATTTTTTGCGGTCAGGGTATAGGTGACCTGCTTGCTCTCATCCGCATAACGAATATTCGAGAGATGCCGCCAGGTACTGATCTCTACCTTGCCCTCCTCCGTATCATCTCCGTAGAGGGTATCTGCGGTATTCGAGGTCAGGGGCTCGCTGTCCCGGTACTCGCGGGTCAGCTTCATCGTCTTATCACTGCCGGCATAAGATACTGCCTTCACCGTCGCATAGATCTCCTGATTCTCCTCTAATACCTCTGCTACCTCGGCCAGGCGCAGGATGCTGGTGCTCTCGGTCTTCGAAAGCTCCTTGTCAGAAGCTTTCGCCTCCAGGGTTCCGAGGGTTTCCGCCGACATCATGGCGTCCAGCACCAGAGAGTAGGAATTGTTGCTTAGAGATACCGGGAAGTCCCAGCTTCCCTTTTCCGTATCGTTTGCATCGTATAAGGTAAAGGAGGCCATCTCGGAGGTACTTCCGCTTTGTCCGTCCCAACCGCCCGTCTTCATGTCATGGGGGGACATCATGAGACGGAAGAGCTTCGTCTTATCCCCAGCCTGATAAAAGGTCAATTCGTAGCTGACATCCTCCGCCGTACCGACATTTGAAGACCAGTTCAGGGTCAGCTTTTCGCTGTTTAACAGACTGATGGTGGTGACACGCAGGCGCACCGGATCGAGGTCGACGACATTGGCCGTATCCTTGGCAGAATAATAGCCCAGAAGCCGACCCTTGCGGCTCTCGTAGGCGCGATCCTTCATCGTCAGATAGCCATCTACATCAGTCTCTTCATAATTCAAGCCCTTGCACTTGGTTCCGTAGAAGGCGGAATAGACTTCCCCCGTCTCGATATCGATCTCCACGGCGATGGCAGCCTTCAGGAAGCTCTTGTCATAGGCCGAGGCGTCCAGCAGGCTTAAAATCGCGCTGCCTGTCTTCAAAGCCTCCTGATAGCTTCCGGCATCCAGGGTCAGGGTATAGATTCGACCGTTCAAATCGGCATATTCATCCCCGTCAAACTTTGCCGGTAAGCCCTCGCTTTTCACCTTTTTTTGAAATTGCTCCCACTGGCCGGAGGTCCGGTACCAGGTCAGGCGCGATTCCGCCGCCAGATAAACCGTCCTCGCATTCGACTCATTTTTCCGGAACTCTGCGAGTTTCCAATATTTTACAAAAAATGGAACTGCAATTGCCGTGATAATCGCCATGATCACCAGTACAACCGTGAGTTCCGTCAGGGTAAAGCCTTTTTTTCTATTCTTCATTTTACATCATCCTGTTGCTTTTTATCTCAAAGGAAATGCTGATTTAATCAGCGTTTCCCAAAATCGAGCATATAAAATTTTTACTATCCTCCGCTCCCAAAACACCAAGTGCTTCGGGCTGGCTCCAGATAGTTACAATATAACAAAAAGCACCGGAAATGTCCAGTGCTTTTAATGTCTAGGGAAACGCTGATTAAATCAGCGTTTCCCTAGTGTACCGCGCCGATGAGGCTTTGTACGTCTTCGACCTGATAGCGTTTCATATAAGAGAGGATGCCCTCCGCTGTCTCCTTTGCTGCGAAAGGATTCGCAAAATTCGCGGTTCCCACGGATACGGCCGTGGCGCCCGCCAGGATGAATTCCATCGCATCGTCGCCGTTTGTGATGCCGCCCATGCCGATGATGGGAAGCTTTACCACATTTGCCACCTGATAGACCATGCGCACCGCCACAGGCTTTACCGCCGAGCCGGACATACCGCCGGTCTTATTGGCGATGGCGAAGGTGCGGCGATGGATATCGATCTTCATGCCCGTCAGGGTATTGATAAGAGAGAGAACGTCTGCGCCGCCGGCCTCCGCTGCCCGCGCCATCTCGGTAATATCGGTGACATTGGGGCTTAATTTCATGATGATCGGCTGCTTCGCATACTTCTTAACCGCCTTCGTAATCGCTTCCAGGGCCCCCGGCTTCTGGCCAAAGGCAATGCCGCCCTCCTTGACATTGGGGCAGGAGACGTTGATCTCCAGCAGATCCACATCCGCGTCAGAGAGGCGCTCCACCGCATCGCAATAGTCCTCCGTCGTCTTGCCGCAGACATTGACGATAATCTTCGTGTCGTATTTTCGAAGCTTCGGCAGATCCCGCTGAAGGAAGACATCGAGGCCCGGGTTCTGGAGGCCGATGGCATTCAGCATGCCGCTTTTTGTCTCCGCGATCCGGGGCGTCGGATTGCCCGGCCAGGGGACATTGGCGACGCCCTTTGTCACCACGGCGCCCAGCTCGCCCAGGTCATAAAATTCCCCGTATTCGCCCGCAGAACCGAAGGTTCCGGAGGCCGTCATGACCGGGTTCTTCAGTTCTACGCCGGCCAGCTTTACACTTGTCTTATATTCCATCTTTCTTCCTCCGGTCAAATCTCGATCTCGTCTGCCGCAAAGACCGGGCCGTCCTTGCAGATTCGCTTATTTTTGACATTCGTATGGGCATCGATATCCTTTGATTTGCAGACGCAGGCCAGACAGGCTCCGATGCCGCAGGCCATCCGCTCCTCCATGGAAAGATAGCAGTCCATCCCCTGCTCGGCCGCATAAGCCTTCAGAGCCCGCAGCATCGGAGCCGGGCCGCAGGCAAAGATGGCATCTGCTGTAAGGCCGTTCGCCCGGATGGCATCCAGGACATTTCCCTTCGTCCCGACGCTGCCGTCCTCGGTGGCCACGTAGAGGGCTGCATGACGGCCAAGCTCCTCCGTCAGGAAGAGATGCTCGTCGCGATAACCGCTGATGACCAGCTTTTCGCCGGGAAGCTGCTTCGAGAGCTCCACCATCGGCGGTACACCGATGCCGCCGCCGATAAGGAAGACCTTTTGATAGCCCTTCTCCAGCGGGAAGCCATTGCCTAAGGAACCCACCAGGCGAAGGGTCTCGCCCGGTCCGTAGCCGGAAAATTCTGTCGTCCCGGCTCCTGCCGCCCGGTATACCAGACGCAGGGCCTTCTTTTCCTTGTCGATCTCACAGATGCTGATGGGCCGGGGCAAAAGTCTCGACTCCTCATGGCAGTAGACCGACACAAACTGACCGGGTCTCGCCTCCCCGGCAATCTTCTCGGTCTCAAGCCACAGGCTGTAGATCCCCGGAGCGATCTCCTGCTGTTCTATGATACGCGCTGTCTCCTGATATTTCATGTTCCTCTCCTATCGCGCGTCCAATGCGCTGCTGATGTCTGCGACCATGTCCTCTACCGCTGCCCGAGATGCATCGCCGAAGTTCTCGGCGCCGAATTTCGCATATTTCTCCTGCTTGTAGGCAGCGATGATACCCCGGGAGGAATTCACGATGGCCCCGAGGCCGTCCTCGTTGAAGAAGTTTACGAGGTCCTTGCCCTTGCCGCCCTGGGCGCCGTAGCCCGGTACCAGGATAAAGGTCTTCGGCATCAGCTTCCTGAGGGCTGCGCCCATCTCGGGATAGGTCGCACCGACGACGGCTCCGATGTAGCTGTAGCCGGAGGCTCCTACATGCTCCTCGCCCCACTCGGCTACCTTCTCGCCTACTACCTCATACAGGGGACGGCCGTCAATCAGGCGATCCTGGAACTCGCCGCTGGAGGGATTCGAGGTCTTGACCAGGATGAAGAGGCCTTTGTTTTCTTCTTTACATACCTCGATGAAGGGCTTGACGCCGTCGCTTCCGAGATAGGGATTGACGGTCGCGAAATCCTCATCAAAGGGAACATAGCATTTGCTGCCGACCTGTACCTTGCCGAGATGGCCTACGGCATAGGCGGCGGAGGTGGATCCGATATCGCCGCGCTTGATGTCGCCGATGACGACGAGATCCTTGGATTTGCAATAGTCGATGGTCTTTTTATAGGCCTTCAGACCCTCGATGCCGAATTGCTCGTACATGGCGATCTGGGGCTTTACTGCGGGAATCAAATCGTAGGTCTTGTCTACGATTTCTTTATTGAACTGCCAGATGGCCTCTGCGGCGCCCTCGAGGGTCTCACCGTATTCTGCGAAGGCTTTGTTCTGAATCTGCTCCGGGATATAGTTCAGCATCGGGTCGAGGCCCACGACGATGGGAGCTTTGGTTTTCTGGATCTTGGCTATCAATTTGTCAATCATGCGAGTTCTCCTTTTCGGATACTTTTCACTTTCCACCATGTCATGCAAGAAAAGCCGCCCGTGGAAGGGGCTCCGGCTGCCTGCATGGCGCGGATATTCACTGGAATTGCGTAAATTTGTTAGGTGCCGCTACCGGCCTCTAAGTTTGTGTACATTCGCCAGATGCACACTGCCGCCCGGGCGTCCGTTGGTGGCGCACACTCTAGGATTCCTTAGCCTAGTGGGAGTAAATGCCGG
>CAVFGF010000004.1:0-57139 GCA_963621925.1 Alistipes onderdonkii
GCGGAAGCTATAGATTGCACGGGTGCGGAAACCGTCCAAGCCTGCATGACTGCAGTTTTAAATAAAAGTAGATGGCGCGTTTTGGAGCACCCGTGCATAATAGACTTAGCTGGAGCCGGCATGTTACTCCCACTAGGCTAAGGAATTCTAGAGTGGGCGGAACCAACGGACACCCGAGCGGCAGCGTCCAGCTGGCGAATGTACACAAACTTAGAGGTCGGAAGCGGCACCTAACAAATTTACGCAATTCCAGTGAATATCCGTGCCATGCAGCCTTGGGCTCCCCACACCGGGCGGCTTCCTTCCAGGTTTACAGGTGGGAAGCGCCCCTACGGATACCAACAGAGTGTCCTCCTGCTTTCTTCGGTTCCCATGCCTGGAAAGAGCTGCGCAAACAGCCCCTTCTGCTTCTTCGTTCTGCACAGGATTTCAAGCTCCGGAAGCTCCCCTGTCCGGACAAGCTCTGTGAGCCTTCGGATACAGGCCAGAAGACCTAAGCCTCCCTCCCCCGTGGATCCTGCCTCGAAGAGGCGCAGGCTTCCGTCGGCTTCCCGGCATACCAGCACCCAGGCATCCGGAAGGCCTCCCGTCTCATGGCAGAGACAAGCCGGAGCGTACCAATCGCGTTCCTCCTCCGGCAAAATCCGTCTTTGCATGCGACCGGGCAGCTCTCCAAGCGGACGAAGGCTGCCATCTCCTCCCGGAAGCGTCATCTCCTTCACCATCTCCGGACGCAGAATGCAGCGAAAGGAAAACGCTTCCTCCTCCTCGTAGCATCCTTCCCGGCGGCTCAGATAGGTCAAAAACCCATCCTTTCCCGATTCCCAATAGCTTAGCTCTACCCGGTAGATACCGGGAATCAGCCTCGGGAGAGCTTTCAGGAGATCGCAGGCCAGATGCCGCCTTCGAAAGGGTTCGGCTACCTCGAGGCTTACGATCCGGGCGATGTCGTCCTTTACCTCGGCCAGCAGGAGGGCGCAGGGGGTAGAACCCATGACTGCGCCAAAGGCCTGGAGCTTTCCCTCCCGTGCCCGCGAATAAACTTCCGGTTTACATAACATTTTGAAATATTTCAATTTTTCTGTGGAAACCCGATCTATTCGCATTATAAAATATAATATTCTCCGGCATGCTCATCGGCCTGCTCGTATTCCTTGACCTCAGCGATGAGGCGGTAGCTTTTGACATGGCAGTCCGGCATCAGCCGATCGTAGAAGCTTCGCAGGGCTTCGTTATGGCTGATGACGCAGACCCTGGTATTGCCGGGATAGGTCTTCGCGGCTGCCTTGCAGGCATCTGCGATCAGCGTCACGCCGTCCAGATCCCCGGCCGATCCCAGAAAGATCGGATAGAGAACCCGCCGTTCGGAGGGGATAATTCGCGTCCCCACGATCTTCGGATCCGTCACTTCGATACTCTGTATCAGCAGCCCTCCGGTAATGCGTCCGTTTCGATAGCTGATCCGGCTTAGCTCCGGATCGAAGAGCTCCTCCCGGCGCCAGATGCATTTCCGGCCGGTCTGGTGCTTCAGGTTCAGAAGCTTCGCCAGCACGAGCTTCCGTTCGTCTGCCCCCAGCTCTCCTAAGGATTTTACGGTGCTGCCCTCCGGGATCCGGAGCCGCTCAAAGGTATGGGACAAGGCCTCTACCGTCGTATGCCATTCCCCGGGAAGCTCCCTTCGCTTTGTAAAGAAGTGCTCCCGCAGGTAGGAATCCTCCGCGGCGCAATACTCCTCCCGCTCTGCAGTCTGGACGATATGAGCCTCCACATAGAGATAGCCCTTTTTGACGGCTGCGTTGAAGACAGCCGTCAAGAGCTCTGTCCCGACGCCCCTGGTCCGATACTCCGGATCCACACAGAGCCAATGGATCTTATAGGAGCTTCGTCCTTCCTCGCAGACCATCAAGCCTACCGGGATGACCTCATGGGTGTCCTCCTGCTCCTCCAGGGCGCCCAGGGCAAACATGCCTGCCATATCCAGGCGATCCATCAGCATCAGCGGATCCATGGCCATGAAATAAATTTTCTGTTCTTTGGTAATCGATACGATTTTAATCATATTACCTCGTTACGCTTCCTTTTTTTGTATCCAATTTATTTTTTCTCCGCTCAGGAGACGTTCCTTCAAAGGAATGGGCTTCCCGTCTGCACCCAGCTTCTCTTCGATCTTCAGCTTTCCTGCATATTGCCCCTGGGGTATGATATCCCACTCCTTTATTAAATGATTGTATACCAAATCGATGCCTCGCACAACCGATCCGTCCGCCAACTCGTGATTTGCATCCATATAGGCGGTATCCTCCAGAGAATCCTCGATATAATTTCCGACCTCCCGAAGGAGCCGCAGGAAATCCATGGGTTCCGGATTGGTCTCCATATTCTTAAAGCCTTTGTCGATCTTCTTCTGCTCTGCGGGATAGAAAGTAATCTTCGCTATCTCCCGGAGTATCGCGTTCAGGTTGTCATTCATCATCCGGACAGCCTCGTCAAGCTGTGCCTTACTTGGCTTCAGTTCGTCTCTTCCGCCGTTCAGAAGACCCATGATGCGGTTGTACTGCTTGGTCGCCTCCGACAGATTTCTCGTCGCCTTACCGAGCCGGGCGCTACTCAGGGAATTGTAAAATCTTTCCATAAACTGTGTCTTACGATTTTTCTTATCCGTTGCCAGGCGCTGCTTTTCCTCGGTCTTCATCTTATGCTCGAAAATATAGGGAAGGCCGTTGCCGTCCAGGGACAGTACCGACATAACCATATTCGAATGCAGGAGGTCCTCGATGGCCTTCTCCTCGCTTCCGCTCTCATCGCTCCGGTTTTTCTCGTCGGCGATCTTCTCGATCCGGGCACTGCGATCCGTCAGGCTGACGCGCAGGGCTTCTATGAAGGCCTTGACCTCCGGAGAGGCTGCGTCTACGGGACCGCGCTGCTTTGCTGCGCCTACGTTCAGATAGGCGGTATGAAGCTCTTCTCCGTGAGTCTCGCTGTTTTCGAACCAATCCTTCAGGGACTGTCCCAGCTTCACGTAGCTCTCGTCCCCGATCACGGCATCTGCCATTTCCTCGGCATAGGACTTCGGGTCAGAGCGCCGGTGAATCACATTGGCGATACGCTCCAGCTTCCTTCTGGCCTCCTTCTGGTCGGCCTTCAGCTTCTCACTGGGCTTTTCCTCCTTCTGGTCGGCCTTCTGCTTCTCAACCTTCTTCGGTCTGGTGGTGGCACTCAGGTCAATGAGGGCAGAGATGAATTCCTTCTCCTCGTCATCCTTCGCATGCCAGCCCAGCATCTCTTTGACGACACCGTAGGCCTCCTCGATGGTATTCTTTAGAGCCTCGCGATCTAGCTCACCCTGCTGCATCTGCTGATGAAGGACTGTCATCTTCGCTTTTACCCCGTCGGCATTGGCCCGAAGGGAAGCCTGCCTGCTTCTGATGGCAGCGATATTTTCGTCGCATTCGGCGATCTCCCGATCGCAGGCTGCGATACCCTCAGGATCCTGCAGGGTCTTTTTTCTCTCCTCGGCATCCCGTTTCTTCTTTTCCAGCTTCTCTATCGGTTTTTGCACCTGGAGTACCATCTGGGTTTCTACCTGCATCATGACATGAAGATTGAACCATTCCTCCACATTGATGCCATCCTGGATATCGAAGTTTTCTGCATAGCGCAGATCGTGGATAGCCCTTACAAAATCCTCGTTGTAGAAGAGGGGCATATAGATCTCATTGATTCTTGTGATCAGATTCGCCACATCCGGCATCTTTGCCTGTTCCTTCTGGATCTTTTCAAAGCCTCGCAGCACCGGATTCTGCTTCGTATCGCAATAGTACTGCAAAAGGTCCATGTTCACTTCCTTGTTGGCCATCGCCGTTTTTACGATGTTCTCCAGGCTCTCCTTGGCCTCCGGCCGGTCGCTCTTTTTTTTGTCCACACGAACCAGCAGCTTGTTCAGGATCGGCATCATGATGTCATTCTCCGGATTCTCCACCACGTCGCCCCGCTGCTCGCTCTGCATGACATTTTCGATACTCTCATCCACATTGGCAATGAGGTTCTTATAATCCGTCAGGGTACCGAAGATCCGGACAAAGCACTGGATAAAGTTGTAGAGACCCTCCGGGATCTCGATCTCTTCTTTTTGCAGCTCGTTTAAGACGGCCAGGACTGTCTGCACCGGCATGCCGCCCTCTTTTTTTACAATGGTACGGATATTACCCTCCAACGTATCCTTTTTGCTGTCATAGATGCGCTTTGCCTCCGGAGACAGCATGGAACGGATATGGCTGGCCACCCGCTTGTTGTTGAATCTGGCAGCTGCCGCCAGAAGATTCAGGATACTGGTCTGCTCCTTCGGCGTCAGCTTGCTGGCATTGCCGTAGTCGATGATGGTGACGCCCTCGTCGTCGATCATGACATTGCCCGCATGGAGGTCGCCGTGGAAGAAGCCGGTATTGAAAATCGCCTCATCCAGCCATTTGCTGGTCAGGTTGATCAGATATTGCTGCTTGGTCTTCAATTCCTCCCGAAGGGCAGAAAGCTCCTCTACGCTTTGGTAGATATGCACCTTCGACTTGTCTTCTGCCTTTGTGGCTGTTTTTTCCAGTTTTTCCCTGTCTTCATTTTTCTTGTCCATGAACTTATCGACAGAGACGCCGTCTGCCTTTTCCAGCACGATGGTCTGCACCGTGCTCTTGGTATTGGCATCCAGCTTCATGGAGCGGATATGGAGCAGCTCGTCCTCGTAGATGCTGCCCTTCTCGACATTATCCGCCTCCAGACGCAAATCCAGCTCCCTCAGGATAGCCTTCTCCTTGCCGAGATAGGTTTTCAACATACCGCCCTTGAAATCCTCTGCCGGCGGCGCCCCGTGCTTGCGGATATAGGCCTCCCTATCCACTTCCTTCGCGCAGTCCTCCATGAAGGCCCGCTCTCGTTCCATATAATTTTGCACATCGGGGCGCAGAATTTTTACAACCTTCTCGGTGCCCTCTGTCTTGCCCTTTTCGTAGACCTTGACCAGGACGGTCTGGCCTACCGAGGCTGCACCTAAGACCTTTAGCATGTCGATGCGCTCGATACTGCCGTTGGATTCGCGAATAATCTGCTGCAGCTGCCCGTCTACCAGATCCTCGTCGATCTCCATCAGTCTCGAACGGACATCGCCTACCATCTCCTGCATCGACTCATCCATGCTGCTGATGGGAAGTCCCTGCATCATCTTATGTAAAAGGGGGCCTGCGCCCTTGATATAACCGGCCATGATCTTCGCGGCAATGCCTTCCTCGCCGAGCCTCCGAAGGGAATTTGCACTCAGCTTCGGCATATTGCGAAGGGCTGCAGAGACCATGCGAACCTTGTCGGAAAAGGCTGCCTTCTCGATATAGCCGGACAAAACCTTGCGGTTGAAGGCGCCCTCGCCCTCATCGCCGGTGATACCCTTTTGCACCAGCTCTCCGATGGTATAATCACTCAGATGCTTCCAGCTGTCATCGGCATCGTCGCCGAGACTGTCCGCCACGGATTTCAGGGTCTTCTGAATAAAGGCAGAGGCATCGTTGACCGTTTCCTTCATCTTCTCCGCACAGCTCTCCAGATCTGCCGTCAGCTCCGGATCCTGCAGGGCATCCTCAATATTTTCCTCCTTGGCCTCGCCCATCAGGAAAATTCCCATGACATAACGACCCGTTTGCTCCTTATCGATGAGCTTAGCAATGAGATCGTCCGCTGCCGCTGCCGCCTTTCCAAAATTAGGAATGATTTCCAGTTGTTTCCGGATCGCCAGCCGCTCCAGGGCATTCATATTCAGGACCGTCACCAGCTCCTTTTTTCTGGTAAGAAGCACCTTCTTCAGGCTCTCTGCCGTCAGCGGATTCTCCAGATCCTGAGCTTCCTTCGTCTTTTTCAGGAATAAAAGGTCGCTGACCAGATTCAGGTAGCTCTTCTCCGCCGGAGACCACTCCTCCTTCTCTTCCCGGACAGCCAGAGGCTTTGCCTTTTCAGCATGCTCCTCTCTTCGAACCTGGGCTTCCTTTTTCGCCTGCTTTAAGTCCTCCAGGGCAATCAGGTTTTCAATGGCTGCGCTGGAATTGATATGGACCTTTCCGATCTGACGCTTTGCATAGGCATCCGCCAGCTTCGCGATCTCTTCCTTGCTGAAGGTCTCGGGATCCGTACAATATTTCTTTGTCAGGTTCCGCAGAACATAGGCATCTACATTGGCCAGCTTCTCTGCGGAAATGCCGATATGATAGGTCAGGAAGCGCTCATAGATCACGCGGCTGCCGCCATGGGCGGAATATTTTGCATCATCCCGCATCACAGCCTGCAACAGAATACCTCTGGCATGCGCTTTGTCATAGCTGTCAAAATCGTCGCAGAGATTCCGCTCCAGCATATCTGTCAGATAGCCCGCATTCCGGGGCAGGGTAACCTCCTTGCTGCCAACTGAAAGCGTCAGGATACCTGCCGCATCCTGCCGGATCAGCATCCGGACACCGTTCAGTGTCACGGTCATCTCTGCCTTTTTCTGCTCCTCCCCGAGAAGAGCCATGGCCTGAAGGGCATCATGAAGCTGCAGGATCTCCTCGCTTCTTCTGTCTCCTGCCCTCTGTATCAGCTTCGACGGCTGCTGATCTAAAAAGATAGAGGTCAACACCGAGATGGCTTTTCCGTCGAAATCATGCATGGCAAATTTCAGAGCCTCGGCCTCTGTCATGGCCTCGATGGGCTTGTTCTTCTTTTCCTCCTCCGGGGCCTGCTCCTGCGCCTTTCGAAGCTTCTGTCCGGCCACCTCTGCAGCCAGGGCGCCGAAATGGCTGAGCTTTTTCGTCTTCAGCTTCTTCAGCCCCTGATGGAGGGCAGAATTTGTCGGAAAGCCCTTCTGTAATTTCTCGATCTGCTTCTCACCGGCCGTATAAAGGGCATAGTTCTCCTCGGCACGCTTCTTCAGGGTCGCTGCCTCCTCCTCGGATAAGCCCTGTAAAAGTCCCTTATGGCTCAGAAGCCGGATCTCCTGCATATTGCCTACGATTCGGAGAACCGCCGCCAGGGCAGCCTCTCGATCGGCCGTTGACATCCCCTTCCAGCGCTTCGGATTGGCAAGGACATAGTTTCGGATCTCCGATACCGGAACTCCCTCCAGCTCCTCTGCGCTCATGGCTCCGAGGCTCTTCTCCAGCTCCAGATCGGCATTCAGGATCCGGGATTCCGTATATTTTTGAAGCTGCAGGCTCGCCGCCAGCTTTGCTTCCTCGCTTCCTGCCATTGCCTCTGTGAGTAGCAGCCCCATCAGCTCCTGCATCTCTCGATTGTCCAGCTCCTGTACGGGCTTTTGCTGCAGACGCTCCCTTGCCGCATAGATCTGCTGTGCGGTCTCATAGGCCTTGTCCCGGACGGCCTGCAGGCGGCCATGAAGCAGCGTCTCCAGATCCTTGTCCGTTGGATGAAGGATCGTCCAGTCCTTGTTCTTCTCACAGGTTTTTAAGATCCCCCGGATCTGCTCCTTCATCTTTGCTTCCAGCTCCAGGCGCGCCAGGACGGATGGATCCTTCTTTCGCAAAATCTTTCGATTCACGAAATCCTGGAAAGCTCTCGCTTTTCTCGTATATTCCTTTTTCTTTGCCTGCTTCGTCAGCTTATCATCAAAGGCATTGCCCAGGAGCTCCTCGATCTGACGGGCGCTGCGGTATTCTCTCGACTGCTCTTCCTTGCTCAACTTCGCGCTGGCTTTTTGCTCCTGCAATACCTGATCGACCTTCGAGGTATAGCGGTTGAATTTCACCAGCAGCTCCCGGATTCTGGACATGCCAAGGGGACCGGATACCTGATTCTTTACATCGGCACCCAGCCCTCTTAAAATATTTCTCCGCATCCGTTCCTTCTGCTCCGGTCCGGACAGCTCCTGGCGTTCCAAAAGAAGCCGTACCAGGCGATCGGCCATCTGAAAGTTTTCCTGCGTGAGGCTTCCCTGCTCCTCGTCGGCCTTCATCTCGCCTCTTCGGTAGAGCTTTCCGTTGCGGCAGAGGATTTCATCCTCCTCGTTTTTGGTAATCATCTGGGCGAAGTCCTTCAGCTCCAGCTGATCCGTGCCCTGATCGAGCTCCTTTCGGATCCGCAGGTTGTAGATGAGATCGAGAAGCGGCATATTGACATAGCCTTCATAATCTCCCGGATTCTCCGCTATATCGAGGCGAAGCTTCGACATATAGTCCAGCTCCTGCTGCAGGAGCTTCATCGTATTCTTGACGGTATTGTAGCGGGTCTTGGGTCCCACGAAGGAGGGCTCCCGTTTCTCGAGATAGACCTGACATTTCTCGATGGCCGCCATATACTTGCCTTCGATCTCATTCAGGCGCTGATGCAGGGCATCCCCGTCCTGCTCCAGACGGATCACGTTCCCATGCTCCAGGATATTGCCCTCCGTCAGCCTGGAAAGCTCGCCAACGGCCTGCTTGACAGCCTGCATATAGGGGCTGTCCTTTCGCTCATCGATGACCTCCGAGAGCTCCAGCTTGCACTGCAGTCTCTCGCGAACCGAGCGGGGAGCCTCCTCCATCTCCACGATTTCAAAGTCCTGCAGGATATCTGCCTCGGGGGCCTGTACCTGCTGCACTGCCTCCATCGGCTCTGCCTGTACCATGACGGGCTGTCTGTGTTCCTCGGCCTGCGCTTCCTGTCTCTCTCTCTGCACATCCGTTCTCAGTTCGCCCTGCTTTTGTACACCGTCCTCATATCCGTAACACATCCTGCTCTCCTACCTTCCCGTGGCTGCCGCTTACCACCTAAATCGCTTTTCTTATGCGGTTTCTTGTCTCGAAGCGCTGCATAAAGATACGCCCCTTGTGCCGGATCAAATCCATATCCTTGGGCTCCCCCATCAGGCTTTTTCCCATGGCTTCCAGAGAAAGGCTGGGGTTTTCATGGGTTCGATCCAGTAAGGGACCAAGCTTTCGCTCCTTCTGCTCGGTCTCCCGGGTGAGGGTCTCTCGCTCCGGCAAATGGTATTCCTGTTTGCCGGTCTCTATGATCTGGCTTTTCTTTTGCAGCATTAAGTCGATTTCCTGATCCATGTCCTTGCCTTCCTTTCCTTATACAGTAACTTCCGGTCCCACTCACAAGAAATAAAATCACCGAAGACCGCTTTCGCTACTGTGTGATTTTGTTTCTTGTCAGCGGGACCTGTGTTTTCACAGTCTCCTGAATGGATTACAGTGTCTTCTCCAGGCGGCAGATCAGGTAGTCGGATCGGGGATTTCCGAAGAGGGTCCGATAGGCTTCGATCTGGCGCTGGTATTCTACGTAGAAGTAGACGCGGGCTTCCTGGCTGCGGGCGGATTTCATCATGTCGACGGCCTTCGCCAGCATTACCAGAAGGATGCCGCGGTTTTTCAGCTGGGAGCTCAGATACAGGGCATGGATCGACAGGTCGTCGACTCCATTGTCCCGAATCATGACGCCTGCGGCGAGATGCCCCTGCATCGAATAGAAGAGGCTTTTTTGCCAGTCGGCTTCATTTCGTATGATCTCCCGGATGACCCGGGGGATACTCTTGTCCTGATGCAGCATATAGGAGATCTGCCTGCGATCCAGGGACTGGAAGGAGAGCTCATTGCCGCTGCAGCTTCGGATTCCCGGGCTGCTCTCAATCGTCGTAAAATCGTATTCCAGAATATGCCAATTCATGTCCAGGGGCTGATAGCCAAGCTTGGACAAAAAGGCATTCCATTCCGTCATCTTTTCCGGTCTATCGGAGAGGTTGAAGCAGAGATTCTTCAGATTCTTCCCGCGGAAGACGGATTCGGCATAGAACAAAAGCCCCGTCGCATAGCCTTTTCTTCGCTCCTCCGGCACCGTATACAGATACAGGCATTCTACATAATCATCCGTAAATTCGTCGAAGGAAAAGACCCCCAGGCTCACCAGGCTGTCTCCCTCCGCGGCTCCGATGACGCAGGCTTCATCCGTCGCTATCTTTGCTCCTATCTCGTCCGGCAGAAAGTTGGACAGCTGCTCTGCCTGCGAGTGGTTTAAGGTCGTATATTCCATGTTCTCACATTCTCCCACTCTTGTTTCATGTCACTTACAACCAGTCATCGTCTTCCTTGTCACCCAGGCCTACCATATATGCATAGGGTTCGAAGTCTGCCCTGGTAAATACTTTACCGGTCTTCACGAACTCGTACTTGATGGCCTGCAGGTAGTGGCGCATATAGACCTTGTCGCCCTCGCCGTCGGCTGCGGCCAGAAAGGCGGCATTCAGGATACAGTTCTTGATATTACCACCTACGAACTCGAAGCGCTCGGCCAGGAACCGGATGTCGACATCGTCTCCCAAGGGCGTTCCCTTCGGGATCGTCGTCCGCCACAGCATCTCCCGAGTATCCGGATCCGGGAACTGGAATTCGACGATATATTTCATACGCCGGAAGAACGCCGGGTCGATGTTGTGCTTATAGTTGGTCGCCAGAACGGAAACTCCGTCATAGGCCTCGACCTCCTGCAGAAGGAGGGCGGTTTTGTTGTTATTCGAAGCCTGGTTGCTGCCGCCGTCGTCGGAACGCTTTGCAAACAGGGTATCGCACTCGTCGAAGAACAGGACGACGTTACACTTCTTGGCCTCCCGGAAAATCATGGAGATCGATTTCTCGGTCTCACCGACGTACTTATCGATAACCTTCGACAGGTCGACGCGGTAGAGCTCCAGGTTCAGCTCATGGGCAATAACCTGGGCACACATGGATTTACCGGTACCGGGTGCACCGAACAAAAGGATCGATAGGCCGCGGCCGTAGGGATATTTCTTGGTATAATTCCAGTTGTCGTAGACCCGTTTCTTGAAGTTCATCTGATCAATGGCATGCTGCAGGGTCTCCCGCTGGGTCGCATTCATGACGATATCCTCGAAGCCGAAGTTCGCCTTGACCTTCGTCGCCTTCTGGGTCAGCTCGGAGCTCATCTGGTTATTGCAGCCCTCGAAGAGCTTTGCCCGGGAGATCCGGATCTCGTGGTTCATGATGGAAAAGCTCTTTGCCTGATAGAGGGCGGATTTGATCTTGCCCGGGGTAAAGAGGAATTTCGTCGCCATCTCCAGAAGATCCACGTCCTCATCCAAAGAATACTCCTGAGCGAAATACCGCCAGCAGTCCTCTCGCTCCTGGGTGCTGGGGGTAGGCAATTCTAACTCCGTAAAGTCCTGATCGGTCACGGATTTCAGCGGCAGCTTGTCCCGGCTCATCATGAACATCAGGATGTCATGCTCCCGAAGCTTCGTCACGGCCAGATCCATATAGCCGATATACTTTTCCTTCTCCTCTTCCCGATAATCCAGCTCGTTCAGGCAGCAGCAGGAATCCGTAAAAATACACTCCCGGTTGACCGCCCACAGAGCCTTCTCCACGAAGCTGTAATCGTAGATAAAGAGCTTCTTGCAATTGATGGTAATGGCATTCAGGTTCCGCTTCTTACAAAATTGCTTGATAAAGAAGCGTCTTCCGCTTCCCTCGTCACCGGTCCAGCTGAAGATCCGGACGCCCTGCTCGTAGGAGATCTCCATCGCCTCCAGCTGGGTCGTATTCGCCATGATGGGATTTAATTCCTTCCCGTCCGTCAGCATCTGGAAGAAACGGCTGTAGTTCGTATCCAGACGCAGGGGATTACTTCCGAAAAGGAAGTCGATCAGACGCTTGTCCGGCGCCAGAATCGTCGAGAAGGGCATATTTGTATTGACCCGCAGATCCATGACCGGCAACAGCTGCTCTAAGCAGACCGACATATCGCCGTAGGCCCGGGTAATCGAAAAATCCTTTCCGAAATACAGACGGCCCGTCGACTCCACCGTCGGCGCTGTCAGGCTTCCGTTCTCATTGACGATCTGGTAGACGGAGGCGTAGCTCGTCTGGGTCGAGGAAAGGATCGCACTGGCCAGGGCGAAGGTGCTGAAATGTCCGAAGCCCAGCTTATGGCAGAGCTCGTAGAAGGGCAACTTCACCTTCTCGGTATCGGTGACGGAGATTCTCGCGTCGATGAACTCCATCATTTCCTCGATGGGGATCTTACAGGCCGAGAGGGTATGCTCCTCTTCTTCCTCCTCATCCCCGTACAGCTCGTCCTCATCCATACTGAATGCAGACAGAAGATCGTTTAATTCCTGCTCCACCTCCGGAAGCTCGGTCTCCTCTTCCTCCGGCTCCATATCCTCCTGCATAAACTGCATCATGCGGTCATTACAGAGGTCATGGGCGATCTCGATATCCGGATACATGACATTCTTGTAATTGCCCTGTCCTGCGTCATACTTATTCATCAGGCCCTCGATATAGTCCGACAGCCGGAAATTCACGCAGGCGAAGATATAGTCCATATATTCATTATAGCTTTCAAAGGGCTTATCTCTCAGCTCTTCCCGAAATCTTCTGTTCTGATTCATCGTGTTCTTCCCCTTCTGTTATCCTACCAGGAGCACTCCATATACAGACAGTTCCTGTGATCCTTATATTCATAACGGAGGCTGTCGGTCATCTGCTTTACCATAAAGATACCCAGACCGCCAATCTCCCGATCCTGCGCGGAGGCCGAGATATCCGGATCCTCTTTTTCCAAGGGATTGTAGGGAACTCCCTCGTCGGCAAACATGATACAGATGGAATTGTCAAATACCTCCTCCTCGATCTGTACGGCGCCGTCCTTCTCCGGATAGGCATAATTTGCGATATTTACAAATATTTCCTCCGCGCAGATGCGAATGAGCTCTATCTTTTCCTGGGGACAGCCGCCGTCCTCCAGATCTCTGGTAAAGACGTCCAGCAGAGGCTCCAGGAGCGTTCTCTGTGCGTCCAGTTCCAGACTTCTCTTTGTCTTTACAACCCAAATTCGTTCCATAGCTTATCTCCTCTCTGGTGCCTTTAGACCACCGTAAGAATTGAACTGAAGCCGGACATGTCCAGCACATTTTTTACTACCGGGCAGACATTGGTCAGCTTCATGCTTCCCCTCTTGGAGGCAGCGGTCTTCTGTCCGATCAGAAGGGCGCGAAGACCGGCACTGGAGACAGCCGGTACGTTCAGCAGATCGATCACGACCTCATTTTTCTTCTGGAAGGCATTGAGGATCGCCTGCTGAAACTGGGGGCTCGTGTTCGTATCCACACGCCCCTCTACCATCAGTCTGATATGGGTTCCACAATCCGTTGCGATAATATTCATTCCTTGCTCCTCTCTTTTCGTAACGATTCAGAATCGCTGTTCACTTTCCCTTACTGAAGAATAATGGCTCCGTCCAGCAGGGTAGATGCGTCCAGATTGCCCTCCTCCTGAGCGAAGGTTACGGCATTCCAGTCAAGGTAGGTATGCTCATCCAATACACCTCTTTGCTTCAGGAAAAGGATATGCAGCCGGCAGCGAATCGGCTTAAACTGTCTCAAAAGATGCAGAAGCTGTTCTTTTTTATGCTCCTCGACGACATTTGCCATCACCAGGGTCACGTCATAGGGGCTGTCCCCGTAGAGGGTATCGTAGATCTCCTGCTCACTGCTTCGGATATATTTCTGCATCAGGCCCCGCTCCAGGATCGTCGGCTTCTCCCCGACGAAGAGCTCACAGAGCCGCTCGATGCTTTTTCTTGTTCCCTTGTATTTGATCAGCTCTCCGGATTCCCGAAGAAGGGTCCGAAGATCCTCCTCCTCGAGGAAGCCGCCGTCGACATCGATGCCCATCCATTTCAGGAAGAGCTCCAACAGGCGCTTCGGCGCCCGCTCCACATCCAGCATCTCCTCCCGGTGGTCGAGCTTCTCCTGGAAGTCGTTGTGCATACTGGAGAAAATCGAGAGATAACGGTGGAAGAAGCTGTTTTTCTCCCGGTAGACCTCCGGAAATACATTCATAAAGTTGTCGCCCGGCACATGAACCTGAAGATTGGACAGGCTCGCACCTGCCCCCAGCACCTCGACGGCCAGCCAGAGATAACGGCCCTCGATCTCGTAGAGCAGGACGTCCGGCTTATTGATAAAGCGCAGACAGGTCAGGCTGCTCAGGTACTTTTTCTTGTCCATCAGGCTGACAGAGGGGTCCATCAGGAAATCGCGCTCCCCCTCCTCGTTGCAGGCTGCCGCATACATATAGCATACACTATTCTCCGGAAGCGTCAACTGATACTTGAGTCTGCCCCAGGGGCAGTCCTCGATGCCGCTGTCGATGGGCGGCAGGATCAGGTAGTGGATGCCCTCCTCCTCGTCGCAGAGGATTCTGCCGTCCGCTTCGTAGGACATGCCTTTATACATCGCTTTTTCAAGCTGTTCTTTTCTGATTGAAAATACCATTCCGGCCATGTGTCATACCTCCTTATTTCCCACCATCCGGCAAGGGCAGAATATCCAGCTTCATATTGCCGGGATAGAGCAGGCAGTTCTCGGCCGGGACGATATCCGTACCGTCCATGGCCGCATAGGTCATGCTCTGGGGATTGACACTGAGTTCGTAGATATAGGAGACGCAGTCCAGGCTCTCGATCTCGTGGAAGAGGCGGTCAAAGCGAAGGGTCTGTCCGAACTCCTGTTTTCCCGTGATATAGTCCAGATTGCGGCGAACCACTTCCTCGATCTGCTCCCTGCAGCCCTCATAATGGGGCTTGACATAGATCGTTCCGCTGGTAAAGACCGCCAGATAGACCGGCTGTCTGACGCGGATCCGGGTACAGAGAAGTCTGCGGTTCTCGAGCCAGCCCTCGATCTCCCTGCGGTACTTCTCGGAAAGCTGGGGATACGTCTCGTCATTGCTGGGCAATACCACAGCCTGTACTTCATTTCTCGCATAATCCATCCACGCCCGTACCTTGCGGATACAAAGTCCCGGGGTTCTGCGGATCAGGCTTTCGTAATCTACGGGCTGTACAGCCGTCTCCGGCGTATTCAGGTCATGGATAAAGCGCTTTCTGACCTCCTCGAAGGTCTCCTGGAAGCAGCCGCCGGTTCCCGGAGCCGGGTTGAAGAAGCGAATCGGCTGATCCTCCTCCAGATCCACCGGGAAGAATTCATTGCCCGGGCGCACATTGCCCTCGGCTCCGAGGGTCACTGCTAAGGATCCCAGGTAAAGCTTCGCTCCTACATAGGAGCCGGGATTCGTGATCCGAAGCTTTCCTTCATTTTCATAGAGGACATAGCTCATCTCCCGCTCGCCCATCCGTCCGGGCTTCAGGAAGTCATATTGCAGTTCGCCATTCTCCCCTTCCTGCTCGGCGATGACCGAGAAGGTCGAGGTCACGACATGGCCGCAGGGCAGCGAAAACTCCTGTCCGTCATAGCCCTGGATCTGTCCCAGATAATATTTCCGCATCATCTCTTCGTTGTAGATGACGACCTTGACTGCATTTTTGATATGACCCGGTGCATAGCCGAAGGCCTCCCGATCGAATTCGAAGGCATATTTTCCGGGTCCCAGCCGACGCTTTCGGTAAAATCTTCCCTGCTCCTGTCCGCCGATGCTCTCCTCATATTCGACATAAGAGGTTCCCTTTTGCTCCTTCGCATAGACCTTGACATAGCCGTTCTCCAGCATCGCACTGCTGAGTATGACAGAGGATGCACTCTGGAAGGAATGGGTAATGATCTTGGTCTCCTTCTGATAGACCGGGAAAAGGAAGCCGGTCATATAGGTCAGAACCGGAATCAGGTCATATTCGCTTTTTTTCAGGGTCGCCCTCCATACATAGCCGGAGATCTCCCCCTCCTGATAGATGGCTGCCGGCATCTCGGGCTGCGTAAAGGTAAGATAGCCGCTCTGGATAAAGCCCCGGGTGCCGTCCTCTACCTTCAGGGGCACGAAGCCCTCCTCAGTATAGCATTCCCAGGCTATCTCGGCGAAGGACAGGTCGTCCTCCTCCCGGAAGGGATTGCGCGGATAGGCTTCTGCTGTATTTGCATAGATGACACCGCTTTCTCCGGCCTTTAAAGGCGTATCCATCACGAAGTAGAGGGCTGCCCCCTCCTTCGGCGCCTTGCCGAAGACCTCGGCCTGCAGGGTTACATCCCGATCCAGGATATAGCTGATATCCCGAAGCCCCTTCTCATCCTTTCGAAAAAGGCCCTTTAAATGGCTTGCCGTAAGGTGCCGCGGCAGGGTCGTCTCAAAGCTGATATCTCCTACCAGAAATCTCTGATCCGCCGGGATATCGAAGGCTTCCCGGATGCCGGAGGCCTCCAGATAGATCTCGGCGCTTCTTCCCTTTCTCGCCTGGTACCCCAGAAGCTTCAGAAGCTTCGCCCGTACCGCCGGAGTGATCTCGTCGATCTGATTTTGCTGAACGATCTGGATCGCTGACAGATTCTCCAGGGTCGTAATGCCCGGATCTGCCGCGTTGAAATTCGTCCACTCATCGGAATAGACCGGAATCTTGCTCAGATTCTCCTCCATCAGCTCTTCATAGGTTTTTTCAGGAATACTCTTCGGATTCAGCATATCGTACTTCCTTCTCTGTTTTGTCTTTGATTTTACTCAAAGTGAATCTTATGGGTTCCGCTGGTCACGATGGTATAGGGATTGCCCCGCAGGGACGAAAGCTCTGTCTCGTGTACCCCGGCTTCATCGCGGTAGCGGCAGGTAATCATCATCTTTCGGATCAGGGCGCTTCCCTTTTCCATATTCAGCCTTAGCTCGATCTGGCTTTCTACCACATCCCGGCCGATCTCCCAGTTGCTGTTCTTCACCGGATCCAGATAATCCTCCAGCATCTCCACCAGACGCTGCTGAACCTCGAAGCTGTCGTCCTCGTTGACCACCTTGATCCAGGCCTCCACGGAGACCTCCACGAAGATGGGCTCCACTACCTCGAGATTCGCCGGATCGATGGTCAGCTCACAGTGGTTCAAAAGATGCTCCTTCAGCCTTCTCCTCAGGTTTACGAAGGAGAAGCGGCCGTCCTTGTAATCCTCCATCAGGAGTACGACGGAGACGGAACCCGGATCGAAGCTGCCGTCCTTTTTGGCGCCGGCGATGACCCGTACCTGGGAAATATTGTGTGAATAATCCAGAATCTCCCTCTCGTAATCCAGGGTTGAAATCAGCTTTCTTCTGGTATTCAGCATCGTCGTGCCCCGGCGCAGGGCTTCCTCCATGGTCTCCATATCCATGCCGCCGTAGGCCTGTACCGGATTGTGGATCTCCTCCACGAACTGGAGGTTGCCCAGGCTGTCGTCGACGCGATCCTGCTTCAGATTGGCCCGCTTTCCGTCGCAGCAGCGCACCACGGTCTTAAACGCGACGCCGGAGGTATTGCGCGGAATCTTTACATTGACACCGTCTCCGAAGTAGATCCGGTTGTTCATGCGGTCGATGACGTAGTGGCGGTCTGCGCCGGTGGAGCTGTCGAAGTTGTCGACCTCCTGCCAGCGGATATAGAAATCCCGGATCTCGCCGCGGATATCATACTCCGCATAGCTGTCTCCCGGCTCATCCAACAGGATCCGCTTCATCTCTGCCGGTGTAAAGTCTGCGGTCTCATTGACCCAGACATCGACCCTAAGGATATTCGTCGCAGTCAGAGGGAAACTCATATTCGGCTCATAGGCGTCGATATAATACTCCTCCTCGTCCATCGTCTCGATATTATCCACCTCGACGGCATTCAGGGCAATCTCCTGGATCCAGGGTCTCCGGATCGGATGCTTCTCCAGATAGGAATCCTCATCCGTCACCTTGATCCAATAAGCCTCCTGGCCCTCCAGGCGGATTTTCGCCATGTCGCTGGGCGGCATGAAGAGGATCGTGCCGGTATGGTTCAGGCCGTCTGTCCGATCTGTCAGCTTCAGTCTGGAGAAGCCGTCTCGGGTTGAGTAATAGAAGACTAACTTGCCCGGCGTCTCCTGCTCCGTCTCGCCGATGCGAAACAAAAGTCCGATGGGGCCGTCCATGAATTTCTTATCAAAGCCCAGATACAGGGAGGTATCGTTGTAGCTGCTGCGAAACAGGATCGGACAGCTGTCGTTCTCCGCCAGTCGGTTCGTAATATCCCATTTCCGACTGCCCTGGAAGCTGATCAGACGCTTCGGGCGCTCATATTGCATCGCATAGGTATAAGAAACCTTCAAATCCGTAATTACCGGGCAATGATGCATCGCCGGCTGGAAATAGCAATTGTCTGCGCGAAGAAGCTGTATGCGGATGCAGGCTCCCTCGTAGCCGCCGGTCTCGGTGCTTCTCCAGTCCCTCGGACAGATAAAGGAAAGCTTGCAATGCCCTGCGGAATCATCCCGGAACAGATTGGCTGCCGAGATCTGCAGGGGCAGCTTCTTCCAGCCGGTGCCGTTGTAGTATTCTACCGAAATCTCGTCGGCATAGACCTCTGCCACGGCGCCGACGACATCCCGGCGGGGCTTACGCTTGATGACCTTCAGGTTCTCTGCTTCCTTGATCTCAGGCGGCGAGCAAAGGATCTGTTCGAAGTCCAGATCGAAATCCAGGGTCACCAGGGCGCCCGGATTTTCAAAATAGCGATGTCCGATATAGAGCTCGGAAAATAGCGACATCCGCTTGCCAAAGGGATAAAAATGCGCGGTATCCAGCTCCGAGGCACTGTCTACGACATAGTCGGCCGCCAGGGGAGCGCCGGAGGAAGAAAAGCGAATATCCGATACTGCGACATTTTTCTCGATAATGCCCTCGGGCTTCAAAAGCAGAGCCGAGTATTCTTCCGAACCGAGCCGTACCTTCTGACAGCTGCCGGATTTCCGGAAGACCAGATAGCGTCCCTCTTCCACGCGCAAATCGGTAATGGGTACGAAGCCGTCCTCTCCGAAATAGGAAAGGCTGTATTCTCCCTTCTCGATGCGCTCCGCCAGGTTGTCAGAGCCCGGCAGATCCATCCAGATATCATTGTCTACCTCATCGAAGAGATGGGGGTGATACATCACCAGGCCGGTCTTGCCGTAGCCCTCGCCGGAGAAATCAAATAAGGAAAATTCTTCCAGTTTGTTCTCCTCGTCATCATTTCCAAGAACCTCGGCAGGCAGAAGCTCTTCCGGAGCCTCTTCCTCTTCCGTCTCCTCTGCCGGCAGCAGCATCTCCTCGTCGATAAAGTTTACCGGTGGGAACTGACCCTTCAGGGGAATGACCTTGCCGGTCAGGCCGGAAGCCATAAAAAGGTTTGTCAGACGTGCCTCGGTAATATAGATGCCGTGGGCGGTCTCGAAGATGATGGCATCCTCGCCGCCCCCCAGAAGCTTCGTTCCTCTGCGGAGTCTCTGTCCGGGGATCGTATCCTGCACCATATTCATCAGGACGATGCTGTGGGCCGGATAAGCAGCCCGCGGGGAGATTCCCAGCATATTCACCAGCTCCACGTAGTCCCGCTCCAGGGTCGTATTGTAGCGCCGTATATTGTCCTGCATCTGGTCGGCGAAGAGCATCGCCAATACGGTACCGATATCCGGATCGGACTCGTCAAACTGCCACTCCGGTGTATAGGCCTTTGCAAGGCTCCTTATCTTCTCCAGCAGCTCGGCCCTTTCCCGATTATCTATGATATAATCATTCGACGATATTGTCTTCCACTGTTTCATACTCTGTTTCCTCTTCCTTTACCTGTGCTCCAAGGTAGAATGGGAATACCATGTTCTCCGTTACGTTCTCTCCTCTGACTGCGTAGCTGATATTGACAAACAGGCAGCCGGGCTTGCTCTTGTAGTCGAGCCGGATATTGACATTCTCGACTCTCGGCTCATTTACCGTGATGTCGCGCTCCAGCTCGCCGGCCATCAGATTCAGCATCGTGGGATCCGTCTCCTCAAAGACATAGCTCGCGGCCCTGCTGCCGAATTCCGGTCGCATCAGTCGCTCCGTCTTCTGGGTCATCAGGATCAGGTAGATGCTCTCCTTGATACTTTGCTGGTTTTCCGAGGTAACGAAACGTCCGGTCGCCGGATTCACCTGGGGCGGAAATTTCATCCCTCTTCCTAAAAATGTATTGACTCTCATAGCCTGCCTCCCTCATCAGCCGATCTTCACCGGCGAACCGCCGATGCTGCTGATACCACTGCTGCTTACCTTGAAGGATGCCGATGCATCCAGGGCTACATTGCCTCCGTTTAAGCCCAGCTTTCCGCTGGTCGTCACCTTCGCACTCTGGTCGGCCTCCACATTCAGCTTGCCGCACTTGACCTGGACGGTTCCGGAGTCGCCGTTTAGGATGACCTCGATGGAATCTCCGACGGCGATGGTCAGCTTATGCTCCGTCTTCAGCTGGATATTGCCGTTTGTCGTCTGGATCTCCAGCTTGTTCTTCCCCTCTTTATCGCTCAAAACCATGCTGCCCTTCTCATTGTCAAGGGTCAGATTGTGGGATTTGTTGGCCGTATGGATCTTGATCTTGTCCTGCTTGCCGTCCTGATCCGCCACATCGGCAAACTCGATGGTATTGCCGTTCTTCGTGACGATCCGCTTGCACTCGTTATTTGCATTGACCGAGCCGCTCAGGAAACGGTTCGAATCCTTCGGAATGCTGCCTATGATATAGGGCTTCTCGATATTGCCGTTCTCGAAGGCCACCAGCACCTGGTCGCCGACCTCCGGCAGGAAGTAAAAGCCCCACTTGGAACCGCTGTAGGGCATCGCCACCCGGGCCCATTTCAGCTCATTGGCCTTGGCGTCCCGCACCGGAATCGCCACGCAGATCCGTCCGGGCATATCCTGGGAATAATTGCTTTGCACGACGCCCAGGACGATACCCGGCATCCGATTGTCTCCGGTCTCTGATTTGGTCACCTGCTTCGCGGCGATCTCATCCATAATATCGTATAAACCCATCGTTTACTCCTTACTCCTGATTTCCTGCTGCCTTGCCTTCCAGTTGTACCAGGTATTTGCCCTCCGGCGTCATCCGATGGATGACCCGGTTGATATAGAATTTATTGTCGACGCCCTCGCCGAGGCCGGAAAGCTCGATAAAATATCCCGGCAGATACTCCGGCAGACCCTGCATCTCTAAATCCAGAGCCGCGTAGCGGTAGGATACGCTTTCCATCAGGGACTGAGCCCGATACTCGGCCTCCTCCTTGGAGGTCACGGAGGCGTCTATATAATACTTTTCATTTCCCTTGATCAGGCTCTTGGCCTTGCTCGGCAGGCTGTTCTGATTTTTCTCAGAGGCCTCGATGACCTGAGCCTTTGCCGCATCCGTCGCCCGGACCGTGACCTTATTTACCAGGCCGGTGATATCGTAGGAGATATCGAAGCTGTACATACCCATCGTCGGCTTCACCACGAGAAGGGTATTCGTATCGGATTTGGCCTTTCGGAAATAGACGCTGCCGCATTCGGTAAAGAATTCATAATTGTAGCGCTTGGCTGCCTTGACGATGAATTCGTAATCACTCTCCGCCACCATCTCGATGGTGCGATCCGTCTCGCCGGAATCCGAAGAGGAGGCCGCGCCGGACAGAGAGCTTAAGGAAGCATCGTCCCCGTCCCCGAAGATGCTGCCCACTCCGGCGCCCGCCTTATCCGGCGTATCGGTGACGTAGATGCCGCTGATAATTCCCGAGGACTGCATATTTGTATAGACGCTTTTTTCGAGAATCTCCTGGACAGCTCCCGAATAGCTCGTGGCTTTGAGCTGCCTCGAATAGGTGCTGGCCATCATGATGCCCTTGACATCCATGGCCGTGATCCGCACGCAGGGGATCTCCTCGACGCCGTGACGATAATTTACCCGCATAATCGCGCCGGTGAAAATCATCTTCGCGCTGGCTCCGTAGCCGACGGCGATCTCGACCTTTGCCCCCAGCTTCGTATATTTCTTCAGGGCTGAGCTCATCTGGAAGCTGCCTGAGGATTTATCGAAGGTATCATAGAGGGAAAATTCTGCAATGGAAGCCTCGTAGCCGCTGGTCAGATCTACATAGAGATCGGTAATCGGGAAGCCGCTCTTCGAGCTTCCGAGATCCTTATTGTCGATCTTCACTACCAGCAGGGGATCGTCGAGATTTTCATAGGTTTTCTTTAAATCCTCAAAATCATAGGTTGCCATGCTCTGTCCTCTTTTAGCTTAAGTTTAGAATATTGGATACCATGCTGCTGCTACTGGTTAGTTTCTTCGAACTGGAAAGCTTATTCGCTGCGGTAAAGAGATTATTATAAGCCGTATTCCAGGTAACGGCCGATACACCCGGGGTCACCTGCATATCCTGACGAATCTCCAGATGTACCTTGGAGCGGATGGGATTTCCTGCGCTGTTGAACATCGTATATTCCACATTGGCACCGCAAAGCTCTCCCCAGAAGACGCTCTTATTCCACACGACGCAGACCATTCTCGTATAGGTCTCCACGATGGCTGCCACGAAGAGCTCCGAGATATCCTGGACGCTGTGTCCGCGGGTCAGGGACTTATTGCCTTTCTCACTGGTCGCCAGATTGTAAAGGGCATTGACTCCCTTTTTCGCTGCTCCGGTCCAGGAGGCAGAGCCTGCGTCCAGGACTGAAAAGGCATCGGAATTCTCCGTATCGTCGAAAATGAGATCCATATTCAGGATCACCTCATAGGGAATGTTGTCCTTCTGGAAGGCATTGCTTCCGTTGGCTGCGACATTGCTGCGGCTGATGGAGGTACCGCCACGGCTGGAGTAATGCAGGGTGCTGGGGTTGTATTGCACATCGAGCTTGACAAAGTTGTTCTCCGCCAGCTCGTCCTCATTCAGAATATTCGCGTCCATCGTCGTTACGCTCTTCGCTGTACTGACCAGCTTTTCTCCCATACTGACCAGATTCTGGTAAGAGCTCGTGCGGTTCTCTGCATTGCTCATATCGGGAATGCCACCCTCCGGGATCTTGTGCATGAGAATGCAGGCCTTCGATACGGTTCCGGTCACATTCTTTTGAAGCATGGAACTAAATGACATCTGTATTCTCCTTCCCTAGAGCTGCAGGTTAATCAGGTTGTTCGCGATATTCGAGATATTCGAGGTCTCGCTCTTCGCGTAATCCAGCAGGGTATTCGTATATTTCTTACGCCATTCTTCTGTATCTAGATTTGAATTTGCCAGAAGACGGATATTGACCTCGGCACGGATAGGCTCGCCGGCCGGATTGAACATCGTATAATTACACTGGACGTTGTTCATTCTGCCGATATAGCAGAGGGAACCCCAGTAGAAGGCGACTCTTCTGGCATCTTGGTTTCGGATGACGGCCAGAAAGCCCTCGACGATCTCCCGTACGGAATAATTTTCTCTGCTAATTGCCTCATAGGCTGTCTTTACCGGGCTGGACAGGGCCGCCAGCTTATCCGCCATGAAGGCATCCGTGTTCTTCTCCGCATCAAAGATAACCTTGAATTCCACGGTAATATTCGTCTCGACGGGACCATAGATGATCTGGGAGCCGTTTTTTTTGGCATTATTTCCGTCTCCGTTGTCCGCCTTGTCGATATTTTTTGCCGCATCCTCCGCGCTCTTATTCGCTTCCATGACGTAGTTGTAGATGGGCGCCAGACCGCCGCCGTAGGCGGAGATCCGTAAGGTAGAGGGATTAAACTGAAAGGTTAGGCATTTTTTCTCGCCTGTAAATTTGTTCTCTCCTCCTCCAAGGTTGTCCAGCTCGATGCCGTCATCGAGGTTGTTAATGATATTATCTACATTTAATTGATTGGCCAGGCTGCTTAAGGTGCTGCTGCTCCATTTGCCGGTACGCTTTCCGGGAGCGACGGTTCCAATGGTGACCGGATCGGACCCTTTCGGATAAAAGGCCAGCATCGCTTTTGTTAAACTCATCCTTTACGCTCCCTTCCTAGATTCCTCTTCGGCGCCTCTCGGCATCCATTCGCTTCTCCAGCTTTGTGAAGACCTGATCCGACAGGCTGTTCAGCTGCCGGCGCACGTTCTGGCTGACGATGCGCTCGATATCCTGATCCTGTGCCAGCTTCAGTTCGTTGACCTTATTCGTCACCAGCCGGTCGACATGGTTCGTTTCCTGTATCTGCTCGGTGGTGGTGCGAGTCTCGCTCTGGATATTCCGGCGATTCCGTTCCTCGAGCTCCTCTAAAAATTCCTCACTGAAGGCCGTCTCATTCTGCTTATGGAAGAGCTCTACCTCCTCCCGGACGGCCTCGGCCTGCCTCGGGGAAAGCGGAACCCGCTCCGTCTGAAAGCGCTCAGTTTCCTTCAGGACTTTTTGAACCTCTCTCGAGCTCTCCTCCCGGATCCGGGTATGGAGAAGCTCCGGGACTTCTGCCGGCCGGACCTCGCTTTCCGGCTCCTCCTGGGAGCGAATATCCTGCATCAGGTAATTCATCGCCTGTCCCTCGGAGGTCGTCACATTCGGGTAACGCTCCGGATGTTCCTGATAACCCTTCAGGGTCTCCAGGATCTGTACCGTATCGGCTCCCAGGATCTCCTTCAGCCGCTCGGTCTCGATGCGCTCAGTCTCAGACTCCTTTGTCGGCGTCTCCAGATACTCCATCAAGACCTCTTCCGGATTCTCCAGCGCGCGAAGGGCATCCTTTTTCGCCCGCTTGCGGTCGATCTTCGGCGGAGCTGTCTTTTTCTCCTCCTGGGTCAGGCTGCGAAGCTTCTCGATCCGCTCCAGATTCTGCTGATTGATAAGCTCCAGCTGCTTGCGGATCTCCTGCTCCCGCTTCTTTTCGGAGATCTTGTATACATGCTTATGCTCGGTCTCCTGCTGTTCGGTAAGCTCCCGGAAGGTCTCCTCGATACGTCCCGGTTCCTCGGTGAGTCTCTCCTCGGTCCGGTATTCCATTTCGGTTTCTGTCAAATTTTGGATCTCGGGGCGGTTTACCGTCACTTCCTCTGTATGCTCGAAAAGACTTTGCAGGGCCGTGATCTCCCGGCGCTCATAATTCTGCAAGGTCTTGTGATATTCGTTCTTTTCTTCCTTCGAAAGCCGAAGCTGATTGTGGTAGCTCTCGAATCGCTGGAAGGTATTTTGTGCATTTACATGAATGGCATCCGTCAGCCATTTCCAGTTGGCTGCATGGGTGGTCAGCTCGCTGTAGCGCATATGGTAGATCTGGCTGATGGCATTGAGCAGGACTGCCTTGACCATGCTGCTGACGGTCTCTTCGTAATTCTCGGTAATCTGGTCTCCCTCGCCGGCCTCGTAGGTATTGATGCGGTTGTAGACGAGATCCTGATTCCTCGAAAAGGTCTCGCTTCGCATCCGGTTCAGGGTCAGGTATTCTGCGCTGATGGACTGCTCGCTGAGCTGCATCTCCTGGCGGGTGACCCGTACCGGGCTTCCGTAGCGGATCGATACGAGATTCGACATCTCCCGGTAGATCTCCTCGGTATGAAGGCGGTTCCAGATTTCCCTGGTCTGCCGCTCGAGGCGAACCTGCTCCGTCTCTTCGGTCTCCCTGCCTTCCGCCCGCTCTTTTTCTCTTTCTTCGGCGCGGTATTCCCGGAGGGTTCGAAGCACCTGGTTGTCGGAATGATAGAGCCTTAGAAGCTCCCTGGTATTCTTCGTCTCCTCCTTCATCAGGCGTACCTGCCGGATAAATTCCTGTACATCCGTCACGCCGATTTTATTCAAGACATTTTCAACGAAGACCCGATCCTGATACGTCATCTGCAGGCTGTCGGATACCAGGATCCGGTTCAGGACATTGTTGACCAGCTGCAGTGTCATATTCTGGGTATTGACGTTGGTCTGCTGATTGACCAGCGGCGCCATGCCCGCTTCCTCTGTATACAATTCCGGCGGAGCGGAGATGAAGTGCAGCATATCGGATGGCGTCATCTGCTCCTCCAGCATCTGGTAATTCCCGATGATGCGCTCTGCAAAACCGTCTCCCAGCGTCTCCATGGGCTTTTTTGTCTTCAATTGTATGGGTTGGCCCATGGTCAGCATGGCATCTTCTCACTTTCTTTATCTTACATCCGATCTCTTACCCGGAAGGAATCCGACCAGGGAGTATCGATGCAGGCCATCTCGCGGAACGCGATGGTGGTGGTCTCTACGAGGAGGCCGCTGCGCTCGGAGTTCAACTCTCCGTAGTCCTTGGCTGTCACGGTACAGCCGGTAAATGTATAATATCGGTGGGCGTCCACGAAGTTGGCACTTAAGGGTCTGTCATAGACAAAGAGTATCAAAGGAAGGGTAAGCTCCGTTCCCAGCGCCAGCGGATCGACGGTATCGGTTCCCGCGTAGCGCTCCACCTGAAAGGTGAAGGGTCTCGAGATGGGCTTTCTCTTCAGGTGTACATAGTCGTTCAGACCGCCCTCCTGAATGTATTCGAATTCATTTTCCCGACGCAGGTTCCGGATGGCGCGGCAGGGAACATCGATGGCAGCCTCCACACGAAGCATAAAATGCATGGACGGCATCACCGTCAGTCCTTGATTATAGGCCAGCAAATTACTGTATGTATCCATAGTTTCTCCTTACATAACTGACCCTTTTGTCCTCTCTCATCGGAAGAATGAGGTCGGCTTCATCTGGGTCAGCGGAATCTCCTTGCGTCCTTCTTTTGAGGGATTAATTCTCTTATGAATATCCGAGATCTCCTGACACCATTTTCTCCGGCTTCTGTGGTCGAGGTTCATCACCTCGTCGCCGGACCAGTGGAAATAATAGGAGATAAAGGCCATCTCCTGATACAGGGATTCAGTCGGATAGAGATTTAACCCTCCGTAGTAAAATTTACAGGTACCTCGGTTTCCTTGCCGCAATGCGGACAATGCACCTTCATCGTCGGCGCTTCGACATTGTTGATCTTCTGGTACATATCCTGAAGAAAGGCTAAGTCCGCTGTGAAGAAATGCTCAATCGTGGTGCCTGTGATGGCTTCGACGCCCTCCAGCTCGACGATCACGCGGCTTAAAAGGGCGATGGAAAGATAAGAAGGATTGCTCAGCACGCGGGGGTCTCTCGTTGCTCCGATCTCGTCCCCTGCCGTCGCCAGACGCATCTTTCCTTTTTTATGTACCTCGCCAGCTCCGTCCACATATCCCTTCGGCAGTGTGAAATCATATACGGTCTGCATCTTGCTCCTCCTCTTATCACCCGTTTCCAAACGGGTCTCCTATGGTTGCAGAAAATCCGGCAGTGGGGAACGACCCCCACCGCCAGATTGTCCAAAGCTTATTTTTATTCAGCTGCAGTTCCATTCTCGGATACACCCGGGATGGTCAGACGCTCGAAAGCGATCTCCAGAGTCTCGATCGCGATCTCGCTCTGGGTTGCGTTCATGTCCGGTGCGGTATACTTGCATACCCAAGCATCCTCCAGGATGTACTGCTGTGCAGCATTGCCCTTCATATTCTCGGACTTCAGGCCTCCGGTTACATCCAGAAGCTCGATGGTAACCTTCTGACGCGGCATAGCTGTCCGGCGGGTGTCAGATACGCACTGACCTGCCCAGTTACGGAACTCATTGCTGGAGGTATAGCCATACTTCAGGGTTACATTGCCGTGCTTTACCAGTCCCGGAACCTTCATGGGAGAAAAGCTTACGGAATTACCGGTACGGAACTCGATGACATCGATGGTTGCTTCCATTCCGGTCGCCTCGCTGAAGGCTGCCTGTGCAGAATCCAGACCTCCGATCGTCACAAGGAAATGCATTTTTGTCCAGGGGTAGGTCTCCTGTAATGTATTTGTGTTAGCTGATAATGTATCTGGCATAGGTTACGACTCCTTTCTATTTTTGTAACGGCTCCTCTCCGGAACCGTTACCATATTTCTTCCCAGTGGAACTTACTCTTCTGTGCCCTCTGCGTTTCCTGCCTCTGCGGTGAACTGCGTTACGCGGAATACCACATACTCGGCCGGCTTGGAGGGTGCGATACCGATATTGCAGATCAGGCGGCCGTTTGCGATATCTTCACGGCTCATGGTGTCCGGTCCGATCTCTACAAAGTAAGCCTCAGCCTGCGTATTGCCTACCAGCATGCCTGCTCTCCACAGTCCCTCCAGGAAATCGCTGATGGTTACTCTTACACGATCCCACAGGGCAGCGTCGTTCGGCTCAAATACAACCCAGTTGGTATTGGCCTTGATGCTCTCCTCTACAAAGATGAAGAGTCTTCTTACATTGACATACTTGAAGTTTGCATTGCTGCTGGCTGTGCGTGCACCCCAGATGCGGATGCCCTGTCCCGGGATGTTGCGGATCAGGTTGATGCCTGCCGGATTCAGGAAATCCTGCTCGGACTTGTTGTAATTTACGCTCAAGCCGCTGGCAAATACGACTTCGTTTGCCGGAGCCTTATGCACGCCTCTGGCGGTATCGGTTCTCGCATATACACCGGCTACTGCTCCTGAAGGCGGAACGAAATCCGGCTTGTTGGATGCACGGTCGAAGACCTGAATCCACGGATGATACATAGCTGCATAAGTAGAATCGATCATCTCTCTGTACTCGAGAAGATCCTTTACCTTATAAGCATCCTTCGGCATATCGAAGATAGCGAAACGATCCTTTAAGTTCTCGCACTGGCCTACCATCGCTACGATAACCTCCGGGATGGTGATGCCCGGTGCCAGCAGCATGCTGACGCTCTGGTTCTCTACGAAGGCTTCCAGACCGGTTCTCTTGCCCGGGCCGTTGTCCTCGCCGAGGAAGGTTCCCGCCGTTACCTTGCTGATGCTGCCGTCCTGTCCGCCTTCCAGCGTGAACATTCCGCTTTCGCTCTTGTCACCCAGGATAGCTGCGACCGGATTGCCGATCTTCTCGTCTGCCTTCATCTCCAGCTTCACAAGGTCACTGTTTGCCATGCGGTATGCGATGTAGTTCGGGCTTGCTGTATTGAAGCTGATGCCTCTGTAGTTCTCTACCTCTTCGCCATAGCGTACGGAGATGTCGGTCTCGGTCAGATATACGACGGTCTTCGGAATCAGTGCGCTGTCTACTACTTCGCCCTTGAAAGCCTTCTCGAAGGTAACCATATTGTCGAAGATGGACTTGATCTTGTTGTACTCGCCGTTGCAGGATACCAGGTCGCCCTCACGGAAGCCTTCTACGGTCTTTGCCACATAAGCCTCTCCGTTCTTGCCTACCAGCTGCATCTTGCGCTTTGCTACGGAAGTCAGGGTTACCTGGATGCGGTTGCCCCACTTACCTTCATTGGCTGCCTCCAGGGTCAGACCGCCCTTCTGTGCCTTTGCCTTCTTTGCCTCCGGAAGAGCTGCACGAACGATGTAGCAAACGCTTCCGCCGTTTACGAAGAACTGCTCTACGGCAGGTGCCAGATAGCGATACTCGCCATACTCGAAGGCGCTCAGCGGCTTACCGAAGATTCTTACGAACTCACGATAGCTGGTAACCAGGGTCGGTGCTCCCACCGTCGGGCCTTTTTCCGCAAATCCGATGAATCCTGCTACGGATGTTCCTGCTCCTTCGATGGCTCTGGGGGAATTGTCATACTCTTCTACATAAACTCCCGGTGAAAAATACTGCGGCATAATATTATCTCCTTTCTTATCTAGACGATTGCCTTTGTCTGTCCGGGATTCGTAATCGTTATCGTCCCGGCTCCAAGGCCACATACAAGGGTTGCGTCACCGGTCAGGCAGGGAACCCCGCCTACCAGGACTTTCGGATTGGATGCGATCCAGGTTCCCGCCGGAACCATCGTACAGGGCTGCGGCGTCAGCACTCCAAGGGCTGCCGCTGTCGCTGCTGCCACCGCCGGATTGGCCAGTGAAGAGCACATTCCGAAGGTGGGAAGATTCACTCCCGGCTGCATATCCTGTATCGTAGCGATCGGACGACCGTCTGCCATACAGCTTAGCTGTGATGTCACCTGCAGGGTGCAGGGTGTCGTTCCAAAGGGGCAGGTGCAGGTCGCTCCTGTCACAGTCAGCACTCCCATCCTTTCCTATAACCTCCTGTGTTCCGGATCATCAAAGACAATCCTTTTAAATGTTGTCTTTCCTTCGACGACAAAACGCACGAGATATTCGGTCTGTCGTCCGTCTCCGCGTACCCTCAGGGTATAATCACCGGATCCTGTCGTCCGTCCTCTGATGATACGTGTGACTTTTTCCTCCGGCCTGACTGCCGTCTGAAGAGGTTCCTTCAGCCGCAAGGTATGCTTGCCTCCGGCTGGAAAAATATGGAATTCCTCGAAGGATTCCGGTTCCTCATGCATGAGTGCATAAGCTCTCTCTGTCAGCCCCTTGGAATCAAAGATTTTCAACTGCTGCTTCTTCTCCTGATAAGACTGTGCGCTTGCATAGGTCTCCGTCACGGAGGCGGCTGCGATGGACTGGATGCCGGGCATATTCCCCGAGAGCTCCAGGATGTCTGTATATCCATAGGTGGGAATCTCGGGAATGAGATTCACGAATACCTCCGGATACCGAGCGCCAAGCTTTTCATATTCAAGCCTCATCGTCTCTTCCAGATATCCCTTTACCTTTACTCGAAGCGTTCTGTCCGTTCTGCCCCTGTTCATTCCCACATAGACACCGTCACCCTTGCTCAGATAAGCGACCTGTGCATCATCGTGGTAGAATACCACCTGATGCTCTGTCACCGGATTTCCGGTGGTGGTATCAATCAGACGAATGATCAGGTCCAGTGCGTAGGAAATCGAAGCTTCCACTTATCTCTGATCCCTCCTTTCACGGCCAATCATGTCAATGCCAAAAGTAGCCTCATTGACACGCGGAGGATCAACCACAATTTCACTGGATACATATACAGGTGCCGCCTTATAGAACAGGCTGATCTCGTATGGCTTGTTGATCGCCTGCCACACCCGTACCTTTTCCTCCAGCGCCATCTTCGCCTGAGAAAGCGCTATCGGAGGCTCCGTCGCATCCAGCCATGGCTGAAGCTGGTGGGGATACACATAATTGTTATCACTGACAATCTGTGCAACCCTTCCTATAATTTTCTGTATATCCGGTGCTTTGAGTCCCATCTGGGAAGAACCGTTGATAAACACCATATAGTATAGGCTATATGGTACCGGCGGCTTGGTAAAAGCTGTACCGCCCGCGGAAATCCGCGGTGTCTGAATCGTGACGCCCTCTTCTCGGACATCATAGAGGTAAAGTCCGATGATATAGTCTACATCCTGAGAGGTCGGTGAGGAAATCTCGATGTTGTTGGGAGAGGGCACCGGCTCCGGACACATTTTTTCGCGAAGCATCTTGCAGATATAGCTGCTGACATCCGATATGATTGTATAATCTGCCATTCTTACGCTCCTCCTTCCATCAGCATCTGGTAGACGGTCTGGATCTCCGGCTCCATAGCCGAGGTTCTGACCGATGCATAATTGCTCTTGGGTATATAGTAACCGGTACAATTGAAGATGGTGCTTGCATCCTCACTGGAGATATAAAGCGTTCCCATCAGGCCGGCCGGGCAAGTCATCGTACCGGGCACCTTTCCGGTGGACATGTATTCCTTTTTACCGGAGGTAAACAGGTAATACTTTTGTGACTGACTCAAGGTTACGGTATAGTGTGCGTTGTCATAGATATAACGGTAGGAGTAGACTCTGGAAATCGCTCTCAAAGAGAGGTATTCGGTCGTCTCCTTGTCATATTTCTCATAGATGTAGCTGTTTCCCGCCTGAGCCATCATACCAGCGATGGAGGCTGCCAGCGCTCTCGCGTCGGAATTGTCCGTATCCTCCGCATACATCGACAGAGCGATGAGGGCTGCCGACTTCTGTTCCTCCGTAGCTGTTGAGGTGCCGGTTCCGAACAGGTCTGCGAAATAGCTTGAAAGCAGATTCTTCAGCTCGCTGGTGCTTAGGTTTGCTCCCGCTGTGGAAGCCGTCTCGATACTGTCCTTGATGCCGCTTACAGTATTTTCCAGTTCATCCTTTAAGTTACTGTCCAGGGCTGTCGAGCCGTCCAGCGCTTCCTGAATCTCTGCGATGGCTGCCGAGGCTGCGGAAGTGTCGTAGCCGCTGAGGGCCGAGAAGGCTGCCAGCTGATTCTCTGTCGCATTCGTATCGGAGCCGTCCCGGATTCCCGAAGTAATCGAGGAAGCTAAGGTATTCAGCATCTTTGCGGCGCTTCCGTCGGAAAGTCCTGCCAGAGCCTTCGCCTTGTCAGACTCGGAGGCGGTATCCGAATTCAGGACATCCGTCAACTCCTTGGTCAGGTTGTCCATATCCGTCTGCTTGGCCTCGATCTCCGCTGCCAGGCGCTTCGCCGTACTCAAATCATTTTTATCCAGGGCTTCCTGTCTCTGAAGCTCCAGGTCTTCTTTTTCCTGCTTCAGCTGGTCGAGCTCGGAGGAATCTCCCGATTCCGCCACCAGGCTGGATAATTCCTCTCTCAGCCAGTTCAGATGCTCCGATACGGTTTCCAGCTGATAGGTCTCCGCATCATCGGCCGGAACCAGGGCTTCCAGATCCCCGATGCCGTCGATCCGGGTCAGGACATCCTCCTGAGCCTTATCGTTCGCCATTCGCTTCCAGGCTTCCTCCAGCATCGTCTGGTATTCCGTCCGGGCTGCGTTGGTTTCGCTCTTTTGCTGCGTCAGGTAGCTGCTCTTGGTAGAGTCTGACGCACCGTCTGCGACTGCCTGCTGATACTCTGCGGAGACACCTGCCGAGAGTTTATCCTTCCAGGCCTGGAAGGCTTCCTCGATCAGTCCCGCATTCAAGGTATCCAACTCGCCGCTGGCATCTGCGATGACGCTCTTCAGGATATTCTGCAGGTTGACCAGCTTCTCGGTCGCTGTATCGGCGCCGCTCTGGTCGCCGCCCTCTGCACAGTCGATCAGGTCATTGCTGTATTGGTAAACCGCCTTTGTCGTCGCCGTTGAGCCCTCGCTCAACAGCTTCGCCGTATAGGTGGTAATGCTGCTCTCTACATTCGATCTCGCCTGGCTGATGGCATCGATAAGCTCTGAATCCTCCTGATAATCACTGTTCAGTCCGACGCTGGAGAAGGTTCCGCCTGTATTCAGCCTTGCCTGGTACTCTTCTGTGACGAGCTGCTTCTGGCTCTCGGTCTCTGCCGCTGCCAGCCGTTCTTCATACTCGGCACGCGTCATCGTCTCGGCTTCCTGACCCGTTACCTTCTTCATCAAGGCATCCAGGTAATCCGTTAGAATCGTCAGGGATTCTACCCGCCGCTCTGCATCCATGGCCGATGCTACCGTATCTACCGCGGTAACCCAGGATGAGGGCTTTCCTCTGTCGCTC
The DNA here is from genome assembly GCA_963621925.1 of Alistipes onderdonkii. Taxonomy (GTDB): domain Bacteria; phylum Bacillota; class Clostridia; order Lachnospirales; family Lachnospiraceae; genus Laedolimicola. The sequence continues at coordinate 33,107 of CAVFGF010000004.1, forward strand.
AGGCCGTTTTTGTAGGTCTCCAGGGCAGAAAGCTTCGTATCGCAGCTGTCTGTCGTGCTGTTCTTGATGCTCAGTCCATAGAAGAGGCCGATGATCTCGATGTTCTTATCGTCGCTGTCGGATTTGGATTCCTTCGCTGTCAGGAACTGATACCGAAGCTTGATGGGCTCCAGCTCCTCCATGCCCTCCAAATCATAGGGGTCATTGATATCATAGGAGCCGACGGTCTCACCGGTACGAAGGTCCGTGATGGTGCCGTCTGCAGCTACCTTATGGGTGAACTCCAGGGCTTCGATGACGGAGGTCTCCACCGGTGTTCCCTCGGAGGTGATATCTGCGATGGAGGTGGCATCCGTAATCTCATACCACCGGCCGTCTGCCAGCTCCGACTTATAGTACATATTATTCTGATTGAAGGTATTCGCGGATTCCTGTGCCAGGCTGTAGATTTCATCTGTCAGCCCGTAGATATGAATCAGGTAGGATCCGATGACCAAGGTAGAGTTCTCGATGTCGCTGTCGGAGACATGCACCGACTGGACTCCGTTATCCCGGTCACTGGTGATGGCCTGTACCCGCAGGGTCTGAAAAACGATCGCTGCGCATAGCACAATGGCTGCCGCCGTAGCCCAGACTTTCTTTTTCATGGACTTCCTCCTTCTTTTATTTTTTGTATATCATTTGGTCATCCGTATGGAAGCTGCCTTCATAGAGAAGATTTTCGCTGCTGTCATACAGGTTGACGGTCAAATCCTCGAGACTGTTGCCGGCTGCCGGCAGATACTGGAAGGATTCTCCGACGGCGATTTTACTGTCATTGACAAGAGCCTTGCCGTCCGCGGTCCGAATCTGGTAGTAGGCGATCGATTCTCCGTCCTTCGCGGTAATCGTAATCCTCGTAAAGCCGGATTCCATCGTCGTGACGCTGTAGTAAGCGACGGCCTCGCTGTCTGCCTTTTGCTCGACATGATAATTGGTGACAGTCAGCTTTCCGGAATAAACCGTCGGGTCGATCTCGCAGTCTTCTACGAAATCATCCCCCGCATAGAGGCGAATCACAACTTTTCCCGCTTCCTGCGTATCTAAAGTCAAATGACGAATCGTACTGTCGATGGAGGTTCTCTCTCCGACCTGGATGCCGTCGATCCAAAGCTCAAAGGCATCGATATCGGTCTCCAGATCCTCTGTGGCGCTCAGTCCCAGCTCAAACATATTGTTCGATACCAGGGAATCGATGTAGTAATAGATGCCGTCTCCGTCATCCTCCACCACATAGCTGGTGCCGCCTGAGGTCGTCGACAGGGTTACATATTCACCGGAGAGGTATTCGGAAATCTTGCCGCAGGTCAGGCGGTCAAAGCTGTACAGGATGCCGGCATAATCAGCCTGGGCCTGCAGGTAATCGAGCTGCAGCTCCTCGTATTCCTCCTGCACCGTCTGATATTCCTCATAGGTCATCTTGCCGGAGGAATTCAGGTAGGAATCCTTCTTCAGCTCCCTGGCCTTGGCCTGGATGCTCTCATATCCGGATTCGCAGGCATTCTTTGCGGAGATATAATTCTCAAAGCTGTCCTTGACGCTCTGGGTGATTTCGTTCTTCGTCGCGTTCTCCTCGGTCAGTGCATTTTGATATTCGACTGCCGATTCGTACAGGGCGTAGGGCTCATCCTCCACATACCGGACACCGTCAATGGAGCCCTTCAGGTACTCCTTCGGTATCTTGATAAAGAGAATCTTGAAGTTGCCGGTCCAGGGCTCGTCTACGGCGTTCAAAAGCTCATTGTAGCGAAGCTTGAAGGCTGCCGAATCGATGCGCTGGCCGTTTTTCGCCTGATTGATATAGGTGTCGATCATCGACATTTTTGAGGAGCCGTACTGCTTCTCCATCAGGCTGTAGTTGGTATTCAGAGCCAGCAGGGCATTGGCAGTCGTCTGCTGCGCCTGATAGTAGGTGTCGCTGTTCTCGAGGGTAGCCTCGATGATTTCCTCCAGGTCGCTGCGCTCCATATCTCCATCCACCAGCGGGGAGAGATAGGTATAACCGGTTAAATCAAGGCCGGTATCGATACTGAGCTTGTCCTGGGTCGCTTCCAGGGTTCTCTCATCCGAGGCAATGGTGCTCTCCAGCGTCGAAATCTTGGTCTTTATCGAATCGACATCGGTCTGGGTCGCCGTCCCAATCAAAAGTCTCGCCTGATTTCTCTTCAGATTTTTCTGATAGGACTCCAAAAGCTCCTCATTGTAGCTGATCTTCTCCTGCAGCCGGTAGGCTTCTACGAACTGCAGATCCACACTTTCGTAGATACTGTAGACCGAATCGTTCAGCTGATGCTGCAGCTGGGCGATCTCCGACTGAAGCTCCAGGGGCTCATAGGTATAGGAATATTCGTCGCTTAGATCCGGACTTTCCGGAAGCTTGAAGTTCAGAAGCGGCGACCAGCGAAAAGAACGCTGATTCTTTTCCTTCAATTTCAGCTTCTTCACCGACTGGGTATACTGTACCTTTGCCAGCGTCAGCTTATTTTGAATTCTCGTATAATCATCACTGATGGCCAGGGCTGCTGACCGGGCGGTCCTCAGGTTGATCTGCTTCGTCGCAGCTTCTGCGGTACCGCCGGGAATTCGGGAGGTCGGAATGGCAAGGACCATACTGAAGCTCAAAACTATTGCAAGAATTTGCTTTTTCAATCCTTCCTTCCTCCTATTCTTTCTCTTACTCTATCTCATACATGAAGAAGCTTCCTGTCTTCTCCTGAGAGATAAAGGTATAAGTCTGCTCTCCTACCTGATAGCTGTGGAGATACAGGGATGTATCCTTCTCATAACTGTTTACGGTATTGACCTCATCGAAAACGGCTTCCAGGTCGAGACCGGTATCGATATCCATGGCCTTTCCCTGATTCTGCAGCCAGTTGATGCTGATGGCTTCCAGGAAGGTCATGTAGCTGTTTCCTTCGTATTCCGGCTCGCCCAGCGCCTCGGTCAGACCCTCGATGGTATCGATCTTCTGATCTCCGTAGGCGAAGGTAGATTTCCCGACACAGAGGACATCCGACTTCATCGTAGAATCCATGCTCCCGGAGTTATCCTTGGAGTAATAGATGACATCGATATCCGACAGGACTACCGCATTCTCCGTGCCCTCGCTGTTCTGATAGATAAGCTCGGAGCCGGTATAGAGGCTGCCGATATCCTCGGCACTCTTTTTCAGGAGCTGTGTATACACGATTTCATCGAGATGAAAGCTGCCGGTAAAGACTGCATTGTCGGAGGAACCGTAGTAGACACCGTCGCCCTCCTTCATGCCATTTTCAAAGGAGCCCTCATAGAGCCTCGAACCGCTTTCCCGGTACTGGGTGCCGGTTCCGTCAAACAGGTTCTCTTTGAATTCTCCCTTGTACTCCAGCTGGCCGGAGGAATAATACAGGGTACCGGTTCCGCTGTACTGACTCTTCGCGAACTCTCCGTCGTAGATGAGGGTTCCCTCTTTGTCATACAGCTTTCCGCTGCCGCTGGCATAACCCTTGCTGACCTCGCCTTCGTAGGCGATATATCCGCTCTTTGCCTTGATCCTTACGCTGCCGTCTACATAGCGCAGCGGAATCGAGGAATACTTATAGGCGGATACATTGTCGGCCCCGCTGCTGCCGAAGGGCTTCGCTACGGAAAGATAAAAGACGCAGCCAAGTCCCGCTATAATCAGAAGCAGGTTTACGAGCCGCCGGCTGACCATCCAGCCGAGTATCGTATAATAATCTTTTTTATGCTTTGGCCTGATATCGAGCAGTCGATTGAAGAAGCCTCTGACGCGGACGATCAGCCGCTGAAACAGGTAGGACGGAGAGGTTAATCTCTGAAATACTGTTACCAGCCGCGTCACCCGTGCAGTCAACGCTACGATTAGGGTGTTCCAAAACTGCCTCATATACTATCGCTCCTTATTTCTGTGAAAACAAGGCAAAGGATTGATTGTCCAAATCCTCATTGTTCAGGCTGTTCTCACATAAAAACAGGTACCACTTCGCCACTTCATCCGTAGGACAGCTTCGCAAGATCTCTGAGAACAGATTGCGGGCGAGATAAAAATCACTCTTATAGAAAAGTCCCAGAGCCTTCTGGAATTTCGGCTTCAGCTCCAGGCGCTTCTGACGCTCGTCGGAGGAATGGGCATCCAGAATCTCATAGAGCTTGAAGGTATAATCCGCGCTCTCGATATAACCGATATAGCGGCTGGAGACCTCCTTCTCGATGACCTCGTAGACGTAATCCGTCACCACCATGCGGACACCCATCGTCCGCAGGTCATCGACGTAGCGATCCAGAACCTTCATCTCATTGGAATGTACATAGGTAAAGGCCTGTTCCTCATCCCCGGCTACACCGTATACGAATTTGGTGCGGTGAAGAAGGATAAAGGCTTCTCCCAGGGAATCGTCCGTAATCCCTCCGGTCACCAGCTTGATGCCGAAATCGAGGGCTTTTCTCGTCTCCTCGTGGAACATCAGCTTCACCGTGCTCAAATCGCTGCTTCCCGAAATCAGGATGCCGTCGTATTCCTTGCGAACCTCGCCGAGGTGAGCATAATTTCTGACCATCGTCCGCAGATATTCTCTCTCCGGAAGGTCTTCCTCCTCCGCAAAGGAGACAAAGGCTAAGGCTGCCTCTGTGGTAACCCGATCCAAGGGACCTACATCCAGGATCGTCTCCCGATGCAGAATCTTTTCGATCTGCTTCGGTGCGAACCGGTAATAAGCCTGCAGCATCTTATACTTGGAATAATTCATCCACTCGATATTCGAGGCAATCTGCCACAGTGCGCTCTGGAGGGTATGCATCTCCGTGCTCTCCCGCAGGAGCGGCTTGTTGTCTGTCTTCAGGCTGGACCAGTCCTTCCGGCCCTCTGCCACCTGGCTGACCAGGCGAATCATTTTTCGAATCTCCCGCTCCTGCAGGCCGATGACAAAGGTTGCAAGAGCCATGCCGGCTGCCAAGAAGAAGAGACTTAGGACAAAATACTGAAGCTTCAGATGACGGATATAGGAATTCAAAGGCTTTGCCGATACCTCGGTCACAATCGCATAGGACGGTGCGACTCTCGTCTTGTCCGTGACTGCCAGCAGGAAATTGCCGTCCGACAGTCTCGCGCAGGTCGCGGTCTGCTTCTTGATCGAAGCTGCGATCAGCTTCAGGGCTGTATCCTCGGTGCTGCTCCAGAAATTCTTGCTCTGTCCGTCCCGGTAGCACTCGTAATAGATCCCTGACTCATCCTTTCGTACCAGCGTCATATCGAGATAGGAAGTGCTTTCCTTCTCTCCGGCAATGGTCGGCAGGGCATCTCCCACGACAGCGGAGGCCTCCTCCATCGTCTCGTCGCTGTTATAGGAATAGATCTCCTCGTTGCTTTCCAGCTCCTGCATATAGGAGTAGACATTGCCGAGGGAGAGTGTATACATATTGATATATTGTTCCTCGGCGAACTCGGAAGACTTCAAAAAGCCGTAGAGGGATGCTCCTCCTATGGCCACCACCAGTACGATCCCGATCGTTCCGATCCGCTGAACCGCCTGGGAACGGCCAAGTATCATGGCCATCATGATAAGAATTAAAATTGCCAGACATAATAAAATCACAGCATTCATACATTTTACCCTCTACGAAACTAAGGATTCTGTTCCGATTACCTTAAAGTGGTTGAAGAATACTCTCAGGAAGGGGACATCTCCCCAGATCGCCTTCGAGATAAAGCAAATCGCGGTAAAGATAAGAAGCACCAGACAGATAATCAGGAGTGTCCGGAAGAGACCGCTCTGTCCGTCCTGCCACCAGAGCTTTATCTTGCGAAGAAGGCTTCGCTTCGTGCTAGCCTTTCTGGTCAACCTCAGATCCCGGTAAAGCTCCTGGAGGCTTTGGTAATCCTCCCGCGGAATCTTCAGCGCCAGAAGCTCATAGCTCATATTGCGCTTCGTATCCTTCTCCTGTAAAAGATCCCGCACCAGAAGGGCGCATTCCCCGGCGCATTCCTTCTCGCCGATGGATTCGTCAAGCTCCGAAAGCTCGATGGTATAGCCCAGCTCGATGTTGCGATCCTTCAGAAGATGAATCTGCTCCTGGCGAATCACCAGATAAAGGAGCGGATAGGGGAGCTTCGAGAGCATACACTGCAGAACCAGATTTTCACAAATCTCCATGCAGCTTTCCAGAGAGAACTGGGCCGCCATATAGAAGTCCTCCAGCCTTCTCTCCTTGACATGAGGAAAGGCTACACAATATTCATTTTCATATTGGAAGAAATCCAGACAGCTTTCGTATCCGTGAGCCGATGCTTCCATGACCCGGATCAGCTTTTTCACCGTCTCATGGTCTTTGAGCACCAGCAGCGTATAGAAGCTGTCCCGGTCACTGTTCGCATCGCGGCAAATCAGGATATCATTTGCCTTGCCGTGATAGACCGTCATGACGGGATGATAGGTTAGTCTCTCTGATTGGTATATCATAGAAGCCCTTTCTTAAAATTCAACTCCGGTTTTTTCTCTTCTGCTTCCTCGGGCTGCGCCGGGCTCTCTGCCTGTGCAGCTTCCGTTCCCTTCAGAACCGCTTCCTCTACCAGCTTCTTCTTGACGATGGCGTAAGCGTAGGTACAGATCAGCGGCTTGTCGGTACAGTAGATCCGAATCTCATAGACGCCTTCCTTGGAGGGTGCGGTATAGATGCCCTCTGCGGAAATCTCTCCGCTTCCCGCCTCGGTCAGCTCATAGGATACGGAGCAGCTCTTCATATTGTTGAACTTCACCTGGAAGTAATAGCTTTCTTTGGTTCCGATAACGATGGTCGGAGTCACGACGCTGATGGACTGGATGTGGTTTACATCAACCTCGTCCTTCTGCTTCTCGCTGTCGTAGCGAATCGCAACCCAGCGGTAGGTCAGCACCAGCATGCTGACATCTTCCTCGAGCTTTAAGGCTACCTGGAAGCTTCCCTTGTCATTGTAGACCTTGACAGCGGTCTTCGCGGATACCTTCAGGTCGCCATGGTCGAAGAGCATCGGGTCGCCGTAGATCGTCGTCTTCGCGTTCCGGCCCAGCATCTGGTTCTCCTCGAGGAACTCATAGCCGACCTCCACGTAGACATTGCCCGGTCCCAGGCCATGCATGATCTCGCCGGAGTAGCAGATATCTCCCTGCTTTGCCCGGTCGCCCAGCGGAATCTCTACGATGCCGGTAGCGATACGCGGCATATCCGGATACTCCTGTCCGGCACCGATCTCCTTCGTCTCGACACTTGTCTCCTGCATTCCGCTTCCCAGGAAGGGATACTTCTCACAGAAGCAGCTGCTGTATTCCATCCGTTTCCAGGCATCACCCGGCGTCTCGATATACTTTCTGACAGACTCGTCTACCTTCTCGATCAGGTAAGCGGATTCGGTACGAACCAGGGTAATATCTGCCAGACGAATCATGCCGGTATAAGCACCCAGGGTACGAAGCTCCAGGCTGACTCTGCTGGTCTCTCTCGCTGCCAAAAGCTCCGGTCCGATATCTACGATATTGATCTTATAGGTCGTTCCGATGGATACGGGACACTCGACCTGATTGACCATGGCCTTGGCGCTTCCCGCCTTCACCATGATGCTGGTATCCTCGTACTCCTCGGTCTGAGCCAGCATCCAGTACTCTCTGGTCAGCTTCTCGTTCTTCTCCAGCTTCACGCCCTCGAGGCTGACCTTCAGCTCCTGGCTTCCGTCCAGCGTCGCCAATACCGGAGTCTGCAGCACCGCTTCGTAAAAGAGAGTGGCTTTCTCATCGCTGAGCTTCTCTGCCGTCAGCTCCAGCTTCACATACCGTCCGGCACAGATATTTGCCGGAATGCGAAGGCTGACCTGGTAGTCCGGATTCTCCATCAGGACACCGCCGGTATAGAACTCGGTCTCGGTCTCGAATTCCTCCTCCAGGGAGCTGCTGTCGGTCAGGAACAGCTCGTATGCATCCTCGATCCGGTTGTACTCATATTCCTTCTCGCTGTCCTGGCGATTGATCGCGTAAACCGGCTGCTCCTCCTTCTCCATATAGCGGACACAGAGGCTTGCCTGGTTCGTTGTCAGGCTCTCAAAGCCTGTGATGGCGGAAAGCTTCTTTACAACCGAGCTTCCGACCACGATCTCCCGGCCTGTATCGTCCAGGGCGGCGCCGCTCTCAATCATGACTGACAGGTCGTCCAGGCTGATGACATTCAGGCCGCAGACGATACCGGAACCGATTACCGCGCGGTTCACAAAACGGCGCTTATTATTCATATAAAGCTGCTCTGCTTCGAAATCAGCGCTTGTCAGCATTTTTCCCTTATAATATCTGTTTCTGCTAAATGATAATAACTCGTTACTCTTCACCGGCCTGCCCCTCTCTGTTCCTTTTTCTTGTATTGTTCACTTTCTTGTCCTTCGTTTTTTCGGTCTGCGGTTGTGATTCATTTTTTCTAAACTAAGTGTAACACATTTCCCGTTATTTTTCTTTAAAGAGTTGTTAAAGAATCGTTAGGATCGATGCAAATCCGGTCACCTTGAAGACCTCCGCGATGACCTGATTGATATTTCGGATCGCCATCTTTCCCTGGCGGCTCATCTTCTTTTGCTCCATCAGAAGGACGCGAAGCCCCGCCGAGGAAATGTACTCCAGCTTCTCGAAATCGAAAATCAGCTCCGTGATTCCCTCCGTCGCATCCTTAAGCTCTGCCTCCAGCTCCGGGGAGGTGATGGTATCCAGTCTGCCCTCCAAAAAAAGCTCCAGTTTGCTTCCCTCTCTTTTCTTCTCAATCGTCATAATCTTCTTCTCCGTTATCCTTTATAGTGAAGTGCTACCATCGTCAGGTCATCGAACTGCGGTGCGTCGCCCACGAAGGCGTCCACATCCTTCTTGATTTGCTTTAAGAGCTCCTCCGGCTCGAGACCCGGCACGGCATTCAACGCATCCAGCATCCGGTCGGTGCCGTAGAACTCCTCGGCTGCATTCGTCGCCTCCGGCACACCGTCTGTATAGACGAAAATGCGGTCTCCCGGCTTCATCTCGATGACATACTCCTCATAGTGACTTTCCTCGAGACCCGCCAGAACGAAGCCGTGATGATCATTCAGAAGCTCATATTTACCGTCCCCGCGGCAGATCGCCGGGAACTCATGCCCTGCGTTGGCGCAAACCATTTTTCCGGTCGAGATGGTCAGAATACCCATCCAGGCCGTCACGAACATGTTCGTCTCATTGTTCTCGCAGAGCTGGTTGTTGACATTGTAGAAGATGGAAGCGGGATTGCCGCCGTTCAGCGTCGAGTTCTTGATCAGAGCCTTCGCCACCATCATGAAGAGAGCCGCCGGCACGCCCTTGCCGGATACGTCCGCAATGACGATGCCCAAATGGTCCTCATCCACCAGGAAGAAGTCATAGAGGTCACCGCCGACCTCCTTCGCCGGTGTCATGCTGGCATAGATATCAAACTCTTTGCGCTCCGGAAAGGCCGGGAAGATACAGGGCACCATGCTTGCCTGGATCTCCGTACCCATGCTGAGTTCCACATCGATACGCTCCTTCTCCGCCGTCATCTCCGTCAGATCCCGGATATAGGTATTGATATCCGTCTCCATCTGCTTGATGGAATCGGAGAGCTGCTCCAGCTCATCCCGCGAGTGGATATTCAGCCTGGAAATCTCGGAGACACCCTCCTCCTTTCCTTCCTGCTTATCCTTGACAAAGGAGGCCGCCGCCTTGGTCAGGGCATTGATGGGCCGGACCATGGTACGGTTCATCATATGATCCATGATGGCCACCGCCAGGAGTGTCACCACCAGCATTACCAGAGCCAGATTGCCCAGAAATTCGTATCCGTCCGCCTTGACATCATCCATGGAAATATCGATACAGATGGTGCCCAGTACCGTGCCGTCTGCCTCGTAAATGCCTTCTCCGACAGAGCACAGCCAGCCATATTCCGGATAATCCGTGATATTCGGCGGGAAGCCGTAATTGCCCTTGGAAATCTCCTGCAGGGTCACGTCCTCAATCTTGTCGGCACTTCCCACGGAATTGACGTTGCCGTTTATCGAGCCGTCCACCAGATAGAGGGCGCAGCTGGTCTCCTTGTCCAGATAGCCGATATAGATGGATTCCGTTCCGTTATCCTCGGAATAGGTCTGCAGGATAGACTGCAGAGACTGATAAGCCGGCAGCTCATAAACGGACGCATACCGTTCCAGATAAGTCTCCCATTCCTTATCGGTATAATTCGCAAAGTCGATACTTCCTCCGTTTTCCTCGCAGGCCTGCCGGTAGATCGGAAGCACCGCGTCCCGCACTTCCTTGATCTCTTCCTCATTCAGAGCCGTCGCCAACGTCTTCGCGAGATTCTGCGCCATATTTTTATAATGGGTATTGACCATGGATGCGTAGAGCTTGAAGCTCAAGGCACAGGCCACCGCTGCCATGATAATCGCCATCTGCAGGATGACGATGGTTACCCGTCTTCGAAGGGATCGTCTTTTCTTCAGTCCTTTCAACGTCTCAGCCTCCTCCTTTCCTATACTTTTATGATGGTCGTATTGAAGCCCTGGTATCTGCGATAGAGAAAGTCCTTGGCCTTCTCCTTCACCACCATGACGCCCATCAAATCCAGATTCCATTCCCCGTCCTTCTCCTGGGAGAAGGGATCGAAGGTCTTTGCATTGTCCCTGAGATGCAGCTCGATCTCCCCATTTTCGCGGGCAATCAGGCTAATCTCGATATAGCTCCCCTCTTCCTCGGAAAAGGCATATTTCATGATCACCTGGCAGACCTCCTCCACCGACATATTCACGAAATATTGCTGCTTTTCATCCGCGCCCCATTTTTCACAAAAGGCCTGGGTCTCCGAGAGGAGGCTGGAAAAATCTTCCATTTTATTTTCGATGACACAATGATATATCCGTTCTTCGGGAACCTCCGGCTTTCGAATCCGCCTCTCCAAAAACTTAAAGATCCCCAGGGACAGATATTCATTTAAGGGATAGAAGAGCCACAGAACCGGCATCCCAAAGGGGATCAAAAGCACCGCCACCGGAATCTTTACCGCCGCGCTTCGAAGGGTCGACAACACATAGGCCGGCTTTTCGTCGCTGCGGGACTGGTAATAATTTTCAAAAATCGTATTGATACCGCCTACGAAGCCGCCCAGGCAATAGATCCGGATCGCCAGGGAGCCCATTTCCTTTAGGCTGTTTCCGTCCAGGCCGAAGAGCCTGCAGGTCAGCATCGGGAAGGCAAAGAGAAAAAGAGTGATGGCGATGCCGACTGCCGAGCCATACCGCAGTCCCTTCTGAAGGATATGCCGGACTCCCCGGCGGTTGCACTCACCGCTGTAGGTGCTGACCAAAGGCTGCATCGCCTTAGCCGTATATTCATAGACATAGGTGATCAGATAAGATACATTCTGCACCATATCGAAGACCGCGACACCGTCCTCTCCCACATAGGCCATCAGGGAACGATTGACCAGCAAAAGGAAGAAAAACTGCCACAGATACTCGATGGAGCTCGAAAAGCCCACCCGGAACGAACGCAGGGTCTCGCCGAAATCCCGCGGCAGCATCATGGAGGGATGCAGCTTCGCCAGTCCCTTCTTTCCGAGGATACCCGGAAGGAAGATGAGGATCGTCACAAGCTGTCCCAGAATCGTCGAGAGGGCCGCACCGATGACGCCCATATCCAGAATCAGGACGAATACCACATTCATCAGAAGATCCGACAGGTTGCCTACTGTAAAGCCTACGGCCGCCAGGGTCTGGTGGTCATCATTTCTCAGATAATAATTTAAAATATAGGAAATAAAAAGAACGGGAAGTCCACACAGAAGCACCCGTACGTATTCCATACAGGCAGTATAGACAGCCCCATCGCCCGAGCTGACACCCAAAAGCCTCAGGAAGGGAACGATGGCCACATTGCCAAGGATACTGCAAAGAATGCTTAAGACTACCAGCAGCCCGAAAATCTGATTGAAGGAGCGAACCGCCTCTTCTTTCTTTCCCTCGCCTAAGAGGGTCGAAAAGCGCACCGAACCGCCGATGCCGAAGCCATGGACAAAGACATTGATCACCATATAGACCGGCAGTGCCAGGCTTACCGCTGCAAGCCCCGTCGCTCCCATCTTCTGGCCCACGACGATGGCGTCCGCCATATCACCCAGGGCGAGGCCGAAGGCCATCGCCATAGACGGAAGCCACAGCCGCTGAAACATTTTATTCGAAAATAAGTTCTGCTTGTCCTTCTTCTGCATGTCCAACTACTACCTTTGCTCTATAGATCCGATTCATCCGACAGGGATTCATATATTGCTTCATTCTCCGAAGTCCCGGGATACCCAGATCCTCCTCCGCGTTCATATAGCGGAAATTCTCCGGAGCCTCCAGAAGCATCGCCATCTGCGTATAGACAGACATCCCTTCAATCGTCGGATCGTGACACTCCACGCAGCCGTCTATCGTCTCCCCATTCAAGAGAAAACCGAAGGCCGCTCCCTTCAGATCCCCGTCTACAAAAACCACGACGCCAAGGAGTTCCAGTTCCTTTCGAAGCCCAAAGACCTGCCGGGGAATCAAATCATCCACCAGTCCATACTGTCCCGTCTGGTGCTGTTCCGTATGATAGCTGTCGATCAGGGCCGCCACAGCAGCGGCATCCTCCTCCCGAAAGGGTCTGGCCTCGATCCGATGCTCCCGGAAAAGCCGGTTCAGCCGCTTGCGAATATTTGCATAGGCAGCCCCCTTCAGGCTCATGAAGCCGGCCCGGTCGAAGATATATTCCTCGGCCTCCGGTACCTCCTCCAAGGTAAATGCGCCCGGAAACTGCGCCTCGAGAAATTCTTTGTCCTCTTCCCGTATATAATCCAGAGTAAACCCCGGCTCCTTTATATACTCACGGATCAGACGAAGCTGCGCTTCCTTCGTTCCGCAGGGGTAATAATAGCTCTTTTCTTCTCCCCGCGTCGACCGTACCAGATAACCATCCTCGTCCAACTCTATCTGAAGTCCCAGCTTCTCCCTCCAGAGGAAAATGCTGGGGAATGCGTGGGAAGAAAGCTCATGCCCGCAGGCTTCGCGAATCCTCTCTACCTGCTCCCGGTCTTTTAACTCTATCTCTCGCAAAATTTTCGTACCTCGTCTTGAAATATCGTCATGATTCCTGATTATAACACGAATAGAACCCTGACTCAATCTTTTCCTTTTTTCGGAAAGGACATAAATACGCCCATTCCTTTTCCTATGCCGGTACGAATCGACAGGGTACCGCCATGGTTCTCTACGGTCTGCCGTACCAGATACATCCCGATACCGTGGCCGTCTCCCCGGGCATTGCTGCCCTGCTGGTTCAAATCCGTGATGCTCTCCGCCTCGCTTTCATCCATACCGATGCCGTCATCCCGGTATACCACCAGATATTCGTCGTCGGTCTCCTCCACCGTCAAACAGATGCTGCCGGCCCGCTTCATATAGCGGATCGAATTCTCGACCAGGTTGTAGAAGGCCCGCATCATGACGATCCGGTTGCCGTAAAAGAGGACATGCTCCTTGCTGCTGTTCACCGAGATCGTGATATGCGCCTTCTGGGTCATGCTCTTTACGTAGTCAAAGGCCTCCCGTCCGCATTCCAGCAGATCGAACCATTCCTTTTGCCGCAGCAGCTCCTCATTCTTCTCGTCGTCCACCAATACCTTGAACAGTGTATCCAGGTATTGAATATTTTTACAGATTTTGGAAATGCATTCGATTTCCTCTTCCCGGGTCTTCAGGCTGTGATTCTTCAGCAGATCTCCGTAGCCTGCGATAATGGTCATCGGCATCCGAATATTGTGGGAAAGAAGGCGGCGAAACCAGACCCGCTCGGCCTCACGAAGCGACTGGATGATCTCCGCAGGATCCTGGCCCTCCACCTTCGCCTGCAGCGCCTCCGGACTTTCGAGATCCATCAGCTCCGGCTCCGAGCTTTCCTGCTTCGGCGCTGCTTCCGGTACCTCCGGCTCCTCTTCCTCTTTTTTCTTTTCAAATCGCTTTTTCAATGCTTCCAACATGTCATTCCCTCATTCCTTGAAACCGGTCAAACGCAGATCCGTTTCGCTTATTCATCCTGAAACAGATAGCCGACACCGCGGATCGCACGGATCAGCTCGACGTTGTCCGGGGATATCTTCTTTCTGAGATTCGATACATGGACCATCAGCGTACGCACGTCATTCAGATCATCCTGCGCCCAGACATCCCGGTAGAGCTGCCGGTACAGGAGGATCTCTCCCTCATGGTCAATCATGCTCTCCAGGAGCTGATATTCCTTCGGCGAGAGAATGATTTTTTCCTTCTGGACACCGTCCTCTACCCGGTAGACCTCGCGCCTGGCCGGATCGACCATAAAATGACGGAACCAGCGCTTCTGACGATTGCCGGTCTGCTTTCTGGTCTTGCCGAGATTGATCTCGATACGCTCCTTCAGGACATCCGGTCTCGCCGGCTTAACGATATAGTCGCTTCCGCCTTTTCGAAACGCTTCCACGATATTCTCGCTGTCTCCGAGGCAGCTTAAGAAGATTACCGGACCTCCGTAGCCGATCTCCTCGCTCTGCATCCGGACGCAGAGGTCATGGCCGTCGCAGTCCGGCAGCATCACATCCAGGAGGATGATATCGATCCGCTCCTCCTTCAGGATATCCAGCGCCTCCTGCCCCGTCGCCGCTCCCACGGCGTCGTAGTCTAATTGCTTCAGCTGCAAAAGGGTAATGAAACGCAGATCGTCATCATCCTCCACCAGCAATACCTTTGTTTTTTTCTGTTCCTCCATACCGCACCCTCTTGTATTCAATAGATCTCATGTGTTACTTTCTATCAAAGAGAAAGTATACAACATTATTCCAAACAAATGAAGAAAAAAATCTGTTTTTCTTGACAATTTGCCCGCCATTATTTTACACTAGTGGTGATTATAAGTATTGAAGGTGGGTAACTATACCACTCTGTGTAAAGAAGGGCGATCATGGATAAATCAAAACCTAAGAAATCTCCTTTGCAGGACGTAATCCTGCCTGCAGGCTCTCTGCTTTGCCTCCTGGCAGCTGTAGTGAATCTCCTGCAACAAAATTACCTTTATTCTCTGATTTTCGTAATTTTACAGGGCTGTCTGACCCTGCTTCTGATCCTGATACGACATGAGCAGCGAGTCAACGAGGATCTTGACCTGCCTTCCGACGCTCCCCCCTCTCCTACCGGTTTTTCCCTGGAGATGATGAATCGGGACGCTGCGATGGTCAGTGAGCTTCGCCAGCAAAAAGAAGAGCTGGTCTATCAGAACGAAACCCTGAATCGGCAGATCGAGGCGATGAATGAGCAGAACGAAAAGCTTCTGCAGCTTCTGACCGAGGCTGAGCTCAAGACGGTAGCCTCCCTGGATCCCGAGGTAGCCTCCAGCATCCTGCCTTCGAACGAGCAGGTCGTCGAGCTGGACCTCATCGCTCTGGCTCGCAGTATCGTCGAGGATATGCAGCCGCTTTGCAGCGCAGCCGGTATCCGCCTCGAGCTTTCGACCTCCTCGCCGTCCCTGCCCTATCAGGCAGATCGGCGCTATATGACCCTGATGCTTCGCAATATCATCGATAACTCGATCAAATATATGCAGCAAAACGGCAACCTGGTCATCACCATTTCCAATGCCGGAAGCAATCTCTTCTTTGCCTTCAAGGATAACGGCCGGGGACTTTCCCAGGAGGAGATGCCGAATATCTTCGACCTGAACTTCCAGGGTTCAAACCGCGTCAGCGGCAACGGCCTCGGACTAGCCCAGGTAAAAGCCATCGTCGAGCACTACCACGGCACCATCTACGCGCACTGTGCGAACGGCATGGGTATCTATATTCAGCTTCCGATTGCCGCGCAGCAGTAAAACACAAACAGCCAAGAATAATCTCTCGATAGAGGCCGGCTTCACAGTCAGCCTCTTTTTCGTTCCAGAAATCTCTCCCTTAGGTAATCCGGCCCTTCCCTCCATAGACCCGTCGAAAAATCAAACAACTCTTCGTATGCCGGCGACTTCACGAATTGAAAGAAAGCCTTCTCATAGCTGATATTTGTATCCTTGCTATAATCCTCAAGCATCGTGCGCATCACCACAATCGCACACAGCTCTTTCTGCTGATCATCTAAGCTAGAAGCTTCCAAATTCATAGTGATCACCTCTTATAAATTCCAATGTCTGAATCGCTTTTTGATTACAAAAACAAAATTGATTCTCCAATCGATTGGGCAGCAATGTTTCTATTGCAATCCGATCCGCTTCTTCGGAACCAGGTTCCCCATATCCTCCGCTTATATAAAGCTGTAAGGTTCTGGCTGTCCGATCATTCGCAATTTTACCTGCAATAATATCGTAATTTTCATACTTGCTTTTTAAATCAGGGAAAAGATCATTTCTTCGATTGGCCGTTACAAAATGTAACCACTCCGCATCAGCCGAATCAAAGGTAAATATATTTACATCCGCATTTAAATGAAGCTCGAACACGGAGATCACCCCAGCCATAGTTCCTTCTGTCAGCGTTCCGATATTAACCTGTTTTTTTACTGATAAGGGAACAAAGTTTTTTGCCTGTTCATAGGAGCTGGTGAGGTAAAATCCCCTTCCAAAATCCTTGCCTTGTCTGCACTTTTGCAGGTCAATTTTTTGTACTATATCATAGCTTCCGTGATATAAGAGCATTCCATCCGTTAAAGCGAAAGATGTCATACCAAAACACCTCTGTTTCTGAGCATTTCTTCCACATCCTCCAATGCACATTTGTAACTGCTCAAATGAAGCATATCATAGCATCTGGAAATAAACCCCAAAACATCATTTTTTTCAAAGATAGCCGCGCATTCCAAAGGTGATTTTTTCCACTTTTTTTGAGCCATCCGGAAAACCCAGCATTGCATATCGGATATATCAATGTCGCGTTCGCTCATATGCAGTCCCCCTTTCTCTATCGGATCTATCAGCAGGGCAGAAATCTAAGATTTCTGCCCTGCTCCTCTGTTTCTTACTCTTCATCCTGCTTCCGGATCTTTCGAATCAGGAAGGCGCTGATGCCGCCAAGGGCGCTTAAGCCTATCACTGCAATGGAAGCGGCCGCTGCGTATTGATTCAGCTTGCTGGGCTTCTCATCCAGGTCACCGTCCAGGCTGGTGATGACGCTGCCGTTCTCGTCAGTCATATTGTTAGAGTCGTCGGTTTCTGTCGTCTCTGTTCCGTTTGTCTCCTCGGTCGTCGTCTCTTCTGCCGATTCTTCTGTATCTGTCGCCGTATTGTCTTTATAGCGGTTTACCACCGGCATATCGGCCGTGCCTGTGGAGGTGCTGCTCTTCTTGGTTGTATCCGTCGTGCCGCTCGTGCTGCTTGAACTGCTCGAGGAGGTCGAAGCCTTGGACGAAGAGCTGCCGGAGCTGCTTGAGCTCGTGCCGGAATTGCTGGTGGAGGAGCTGTCGGATACCGTAAAGATCGCCTCCGCGGTACCGTCCTCCCATACGATGGTTAGTGTATGCTCACCGGTCGAAAGGGTCTCCAGATAGCTGGCTACCAGAGTAATGATGGTCGGGTCGGATTTCTTTGTATAATTGCCTGCGCCCACCAGCTTTCCGTCCACCTTGACCATACGGAGCTTCGCATAGGCGCCATTTCCCTGGAAGGTAAGGCCGGTCGTGCTGCTCTTCTTCCAGGTGGACTTTGCTCCCTCGGTAATCTTATAATTGACCGTCAGGGTAACCGTATTCGATTCCACCGATGCAGACCGGTTCGATACCACGCACTTATATTTGTAGCCGTTCATCGAACCATCTTCTGTATATATGCGGTAGGAGGTATTCGTCGCTCCCGAGATATTCTGGAAGCCCTTGCCGTCGGTCTTGTCGACCTGCCACTGGTAGCTCATCTCCTCACCGGTCGCCTCGATCGTAAAGCTGGTGCTGGATCCGGCATAGACCGTGACACTCTCCGGCTGCTTCGTAATCGTCGGCGCCGCCAGCTTCGCCTGGAACTCTGCCGTGATCTCTATGTCCTTGTTCGGCATCGTAAATGTCGTCTCTGTCGCGGTCGCATCCGCAAAGGAAGCGCTGCCGCTTACGACGGTCCATTTCTTGAACTCCTGTCCCTCCGGCGCCTCATTTGCAGTAATCGTAATGGTCTCACCGGACTTGCTGGACGTGGCACTGGCCGTACCGTCGTTGACCTTGATGGTATAGACAGCGGCCTCGACGCTGAGAAGCGCCGGTTCGCTGGTGACGGAGGCGTCCGCATGGGCGCTGTCCTTAAAGCTGATCACACACTGATATCTGGCGCCGTTCAGGCTCTGAAGGGCGTTGTCTACGGTATATGAGGCTTCTGTCGCGCCGGAGATATTCTCGAAGGTGTTGGAACCACCGCTGGCTTTCTGCCACTGGTAGGATAACTCTGCATTCGCCGGATAGCAGGTCGCTGCCACCGTAAAGGTCGCGCTCTGTCCCGCTGGCGCGGATACACCCTGCGGCTGCTTCGTGATGGTGATGGAGTAATCATCCTCGAAATTCGCGGTAATGGTGACTGCGGAGGCCGGCATCGTGAAGGTGGTGGTCTGACTGCTTGCATTGTCAACCGAGATATCTTCTCCGTCCGCTCTGCTTATTCTCCAGTTGGTGAACTTTTTATTTTCCTGCGTATCTGCTGTGATGGTGACGGTCGTACCTTCCTGGGCGGAGATTACACTTTCGCCACCTACGGTAGCCTGGCCTCCTGTTATCGTGATAGTATTGCTTGGCTTATTGCTTACTGTAAGAGTACACTTCGCTGAATCTTTTGTCTCAAGAGCTTCTTCATCATCCGTTTTCTTTTCTGAGACCTTGCAATAATATACCTTGCCGTTATGGTCTGTCACCGTCGCATTGGAGATGGTATAAGAGGAACCTGTTGCGCCATCAATTGCTGTTCCCTGGTCTGTCGTATTGTCTGCGACATACCACTGGTAGCTTAAGATATTTTCTCTATATCCCGGTGTCGCTTCGATCGCAAAGGTGATCTTCTTTCCTTCTTCTACCGAAGCACTCGACTCCAGATCCTTTGTGATGTTCAGCTTGCCGCTTGTCTGATTTACGGTCAGAGTGGCCGCTTCGCTAGTCAGTGTTTTTTGTTTATTGTCTACTACGGAAGTATAGGTTACAATACAGCGATAGACCTTTCCGCTGTCTGCATAAGCCACATTTTCCAGCTTATATTCTTTTGTATCCGCACCTGAAATATCTGAGTACATGTTATCTGCAGCACTTTCCGATGCCTTTACCTGCCATTGGTAACTGAATGCACCCTCGTTATACTTACCCGTCGGATAAGTCAGTGCGACTGAAAAGGTTGCAGAGGCTCCATCTGCTATTTTCTGCTCACTCGGGTTAGTAGAAATCGTAGGCTCAGCTACTGCCTCATAGTTCGCTGTCAATGTAAGCGCCTGATTTGGCATCTCAAACGTAATTTCCCGGTCAGAAAGCTGCGCATCATCTCCCTGCAGTGTTAAGGTATACTCCGAATTTCCACTCTTAACCGTCCACCCGGTAAAGATCTTTCCGTCCGAAGTCTTATCCTCCGCTTTCGCGGTCACCTTCGCGCCCCAGAATACGCTTGCCTGCTTCGTCGAGGTGGCATCTGCCGTATCCTCTTCCTCAGAGCTGCCGGAATCACTGCCTGCGGCACCTGCGGAGGGTGAAGTTTCATTTCCGTAGTCATACGAAAGCTCCGCTGCATCCACTGCTGTCAGGGTATTCGTGGCGAAGGTGTAAGTTTTTTCCAAAACATTACTATCTATATCGTCGCCGCGTACCGCGTAGGCCTTCAGGGTTTTCGTAGTAGCCTTTGCATCTGTCGGATCAAGATTTACTGTTTCAGCATTCTTTACGCTAGCGCTACTGTTAGAAGGATTGCTTCCATCCAGCGTATAATAAATGGTTCCATTCTCTGGAGTAACATTCAGCGTCACTGTATGCCCAACTTTAATCTGATTATTAGAGATGGTATCGCTGCCATCCGTACAGTTCACAGTTACCTTCATCTGCTTTTTCATCTTGACGGTTAACCATACTTTTTTCGATGTTCCATCTGGGAACTCCACACGGCTTTCATTGTCCTCACTGGGGTTCAATTCACCCTGCACCTGAAACGTCTTTATATCATTCTCATTAAATTGATTATTTATGTAGGTATTGTGGGGCTCAGTATCCCATCTAATCGGAACTGTTTCTTTGTCTCCTCCCTCTATCGGCACCTCTGCTGTGTAACTCGTTTTATCTCCCTTTAGATACTCCAATACCTTTACATAGCTTGCAGCATAATCGATCGTCGTATCTGTATTTATGAAATAACCACCATCTGGATTGATAAATCTTGCTTTTCTCGTAGTAAAGGTAAAGCCGGAAATGGTTAGCTTATAGGGAGTTGAAGTCGACTCACTCATGTCCCCTGATATATTCAGTTTCTCATTTCCTTCGCTATTCTTGATTGTAACAGTGTTATAGTCTGTATCTGTATCCTTAACCTTATATTTTATCGTTACCGTCAGGTTGTTCGTGTCAAATGCATACGAATCAGTAATCTCATTCTTTTGAATCTCAAATCCAAGGTTATACTCCGTGTTAAACTGAATATCTCTGTTTTCATTTTCATCGCTATCTATAACCTGAGTTATTTTGATTTGAGATGGATTGGAATCCGTAATCTCCTGGTCATTCACTTTGGTGATTTTCACTTTCTCCGTTATGAATACACGGTTTGCCGCTGGCAAATCAGTAGCCTCCGTTTTATAGTTGTCAACATCTGAAAGCGGTATCGTCGCCTCCATCTCGATAGAACTGATAAGCCGATGCCCTTCACCCAGATAAACAGGAAGGGAGGCTGTATCTGTGTAATTACCGCCTTTAACTTTTACAGCAACCAAAAAAATAGCGTTGTTATCCCACTCTGAACTATAGGCAAACTTAACATTTCCATCCTCGTACGTTGCATTTCCGTAGTATTCAATTTTTCCGGAAGGTGTAAAATCTGTTCGCTCTTGTCCTGTACTTGAAGCGGTGGGAGCAGTATCTGTCACAAGAACCATTATTTTGACATCCTTATCACTTGCCTTTGCTCCCTCCAAGGTAGCCGGGAAGGTCACGTAGCTATCCTTATCGATATCAAATCCCGCAGCCGAACCGGATGTTGTCGTCAGCTTTAGGGAGTCGTCCAGGAGGGTGAGTTTATATTCTCCATTTGTTACACTTGCTCCGTTTAATCGTTCTGTAAACAGCACTTTTGAAGTATTCAGATACAAAGCCGGTGAAACGCCAGCATTGGCTGGCTGGCCAGCATTGGCTGCGCTATACGTTCCTTCTTGATTTACATACCCGTTACCGTTTTCGAGCCAATAGGCTCCTCCATCTTTTTTTAGGACAGCCGCAACAAGCTTGCTAAATTGAGTAGTATTCTCATTCTTGGCATATCCGTATTTACTCTGCATAATCGTTGCTGTATCCAGAAGAAAGATCGTATTACTCTTATCAGAGTTCTTTATTACCGCACTTTTTTGCACGGAATCAAGACATTTGTTCCAAAACTGAGTACCATTTAATTGCGTAGTGATATATCCACTATTTCTGTCTGTTTTAGTGGCAGACCAAAGGGTTGTATCACAATCCAGAAGCAGTCTGTCTTTTTTTTCACTTGTATTCAGAGTTTCATTCTGCAGCACGCGGAATTTCAGAGCCTGATCATTGTTGTATGTATTGGTTCCGAAATAAACATAACTGCCGGTGAATCCGGACGAGGAATCTGTAGGTACCGTCGGATTACTGATGACTTGCACACCCAACGACATATTCGTCTTCTCATCCGCAGCAATCGCCGCCTCCGCCTTCAGCGCGCTTCCGCCCCCTACCAGAAGCCCCACCGTCAGCAGGCTTCCAAACAGCATCGCCATTCCTTTTTTTATACTCAAATTCTTCTTCATCTATCCTTCACCTCGTACCGGGTTTCGCTGTCTATAGTTATATTTATTATCGCCATAAAACAGCATCGGAACCGCACCATTTTACGGCGCGATTCCGATGTTTTCGCATTCTTTAACGATTCTTTAACTTGCATTCGCATTAGGACTATGTTATCGTCAACTACCCACGACCTAAAGGTCATGGGCTTGTAACTGCCCAGTCGTAGTAACGGCTTACGCCTCCGACTTTTAACCCCGATAGGTATTACTACCTAAAGTGGCGTTACATCATAGGGTGGTTGACAACACCCTTTACGACAAAGTTTACTCTGCCGTAACTGTATCAGGTACTTGACTATCCTCAAGATAGTTAATTCCCATGCGGTACAGATTCATTGCTCCAATACGGTCATCATTTGATTTATAGCCACAGTTTTTACAGGTAAACAGATGTATCTTCTTGTTACGGTTAGACTTTTCAATGTGTCCACATACAGGACAACACTGACTTGTATAACGAGGGTCAACCTTAATAACAGTAGACTGATTCTGTTTAGCCTTGTAGATAAGTTTCTGTTCAAGGTCATAGAACGACCACGATACAGATACATAGCGGTTTTTGGTTCTGACACGCTCTGTGGCATTACGAACACCTGACAAATCTTCAAGAACAAAGAGCGTATGCTTTGGATTGTTTTCAACGAGTGCCTTTGACACACAATGGTTCACATCCTGCATCCAACGGTTTTCTCGCTGACCGATAGTCTTAATCCTACGTCTTGCTGATGGTGTCTGGCGCATTTGGAGTTCCTTGCGGAGTTTGGAATAGTGAGCACGTTTCTGTTTGATGGATTTGCCACTGACAAATTCAGATTTGTGCTTACTGTCGTAGGTGGCAACAACAAAGTTAATGCCTCTGTCAATACCAACAACGTTGCAGATATCGGAAATATTGCTTTCATCGACATTATAAGTAACAGGGATATGCAAAAAATACTTGCCATGCTTGTTTACAAGCTTGGCTGTGCCAAACTTGTAGATTGTATGATTAAAATATTTGGACATACCCTCAGCAAAATAAGGCAGTTTAACACGACCATTCAGTGTATTGACTGAAAAACAGTTATGCGTAAGAGAATAATCCCTATTCCAAACAAGGTCATACTGTGGTTTCTTGAAATTAGGTTGAATCCACTCTTTCTGATTTTCAAGAATGGTTTTGTATCTTGCGATAACTGTCTTAAACACGGACTGAGCCATTTGGGATTTAAGACCAAACCTTTCTCGAAGTGTGGAATACAGAACCTTATTCAAGGAAAACTGCTTTAAGTCGTGAGTACGGAATACATAATCAGACACATAGTTACAAGCATTAGAATAAACAGACATGGTTTCATCAAGTAAAACCTTACTGTCTGCATTAACGGATATCTGAATTTTAGCTGTAACCGTCATCTGTTCCATAAACTTACCTCGTAGATATTTCACTAAATATATGTTATACTATTTATTAGTGAATGTCAATATACTTGAGGGATTCGCTATGGATAATAGATATAACCGTCATAACAGACGCAAATACAGTTTGAAAGTGCATATAGTTCTTGTTACAAAGTACCGCAAACAGATACTTAAAGGTTCTATAGCTGACGATGTAAAACAAAAGATATACGATATCTGCAATTCTAAGGGCTATGGAATTATTGCTATGGAAACCGACAAAGACCATATACATTTTCTGATAAGCTACGATACTACAGACAGAGTTTGCGATATTGTAAAACTGATTAAACAACAGACTACATATTATCTATGGCAAAAATATCAAACCTTTCTATCCAAACAGTATTGGAAGAAGAAAATCTTTTGGTCTGATGATTACTTTGCTTGCAGCATAGGTGAAGTATCGTCGGCTACCATACAAAAATATATTGAAAGCCAAGGTTAATGGCTACGAATTTACAAGGCTCCTCCCACCGCCCAAGGGCAGTGGGTTTCCGCCTATGACAAACGAAAGGATTTTTT
>CAVFGF010000005.1:0-56173 GCA_963621925.1 Alistipes onderdonkii
ATACCAGGGAGGAGCTGTCCAGTCTGGTAGATCTGGAATCGGTCATCCGATCCAGCAATGAATATCATAACGGAAAGCGGATTCCAAACCAGCGAAAGAGAAGAGGAGCCTATTACCTGCCGGAATATATTACCGGAGCAAGAACGCTCCGCGTCAATCTCTTTGAGCAGGATCAATTTGTCTATCAGCTGATGATGGTAGAAAGCCTGAGCCGCTTCAAGGAATACGATGGCGCCCTGCTGGAATATCTGTCCGGTTATATCCAAACGGCTCTGTCTCGCCTGATTGATTCTAAGATCGAGATTGGACATCGCCTGGATCGCATCTTATCCGACATCTTGTCGAATCCGGGTCGGGATAATCGAGGCATAGAAAAATGGTTTGCGGAATTTGACTGGCTGCCCTCGCATCGTTATTTTTGTATCAGCCTGAAGGTCAATTCCCTGGAATGGGCCAATATGACGGTGCGTTTTATCTGCAAGCATATGGAGGGAATGCTGGGAAAATGCGGAAGCTGCGCCTTCCCTTATGAGAACCGGATTGCGATCTTCGTCAACCTGACCCTGATGGAAAGCGAGGTGGATGAGGTACTGGGGAAAATTGTAAATTTCCTGAAGGATACCTTTTTGAAGGCCGGCATCAGCAATGCCTTTGTCGGGTTCCATGAAATGGATGCTTATTATTGCCAGGCAGTCAAGGCTCTGGAGGTGGGCTGTGAGAAAAAGCCCTATCGCTGGATGATTCGGTTTGACGAGGTGGCTCTGGACTATATTCTGGAGGAAAGCTGTACAGAGCTTCCGGCGCATTTGTTGTGTTCCGAACAGCTTCTGAAATTGCGTACCCATGATGAGAAGCATCATACAGATTATTATCATACCCTGAAAACCTATGTGGAAAATCAGCAAAATGCGGTGCAGACGGCAAAGAAGCTGTTTATCCACCGGAGTACGTTTCTATATCGAATGGACAAGATCAAGGAATTGGCTGAGCTTGATTTGAATGACCCGGATACCTTACTTTA
The DNA here is from genome assembly GCA_963621925.1 of Alistipes onderdonkii. Taxonomy (GTDB): domain Bacteria; phylum Bacillota; class Clostridia; order Lachnospirales; family Lachnospiraceae; genus Laedolimicola. Next base: position 1,022 of record CAVFGF010000005.1, read on the forward strand.
TGTCATGATTTCTTTCCGGCTTCTTGATGAAGATATTTGCACATTTTAGTTATACTTGCACAAATTAAGAATATAAAAATGCAAATTTATACTTTTTAGCACAAAACGAAGTTGTACTTTTCAATTATAAAAAAATCTGCTACAATACCCTCAAGAAAGCGATCCGGAGGAATGATAGAGTATGTGTGGAATTGTAGGATTTGTAGGAGATCACCAGGCGGCGCCCATCTTACTGGACGGTCTGTCGAAGCTGGAATACCGGGGATACGACTCGGCAGGACTGGCCGTACGGGATAAAGACGGAGAGACGGAAATCGTCAAAGCCAAGGGAAGATTGAAAATCCTGGCGGAAAAGACAAACGGCGGGCAGGCTCTGGTCGGAGATTGCGGCATCGGACATACGCGCTGGGCGACCCACGGGGAACCCTCTGAGAACAATGCCCATCCCCATTGCAGCGATGACGGCAATGTGGTGGGTGTACACAACGGCATTATCGAGAATTACCAGGAGCTGAAGGATAAGCTGCTCCGTAAGGGGTACCAGTTTTATTCCCAGACCGATACCGAGGTGGCGATCAAATTGATCGATTACTATTATAAAAAATATCTGGGGACGCCGGTAGATGCGATCAACCATGCCATGGTGCGAATCCGCGGCTCCTATGCGCTGGCGGTCATGTTTCGAGACTATCCGGAGGAAATCTATGTGGCCCGCAAGGACAGTCCGATGATTCTCGGAGCCAAGAACGGAGAGTGCTTTTTGGCATCGGACGTACCGGCGATCCTGAAATATACGCGTACGGTCTATTATATCGGCAATCTGGAGCTGGCACGCCTGAAAAAGGGAGGCATCACCTTCTATAACCTGGATGGGGATGAGATTGAGAAAACACCGGTCGAGATTCAATGGGATGCAGAGGCTGCCGAAAAGGCCGGCTTTGAGCATTTCATGATGAAGGAGATCCATGAGCAGCCGAAGGCTCTGCAGGATACCCTGAACTCGGTAGTTCGTGACGGCGTGATCGATCTGTCCGAGATGGGCCTTTCTGACGAGGAGATTCAGGGTATCAGCCAGATTTACATGGTAGCCTGCGGGTCAGCCTATCATGCGGCCATGTCCGCTCAGTATGTCATGGAAGACCTGGCGAAAATCCCGGTTCGCGTGGAGCTGGCGTCGGAATTTCGCTATCGCACCCTGCTGCTGGACAAAAAAGGGCTGGTGGTTCTGGTGAGCCAGTCCGGCGAGACCGCCGACACGCTGGCGGCTCTCCGGGAGGCCAAGAGCATGGGAATCCGTACCCTTGCCATCGTCAATGTGGTGGGTTCTTCCATCGCCCGCGAAGCAGACAACGTCTTCTACACCCTGGCAGGTCCGGAGATCTCCGTAGCGACGACCAAGGCCTACAGCACCCAGCTTCTGGCCTGTGATATCCTGGCTGTACAGTTTGCGAAGGTGCGCGGAGAGATCGATGAAGACCGCTACAAGAGTCTGATAGCGGAAATGGGAACCCTTCCGGAGAAAATCACCCGGATTCTGCAGGATAAAGAGCGGCTCCAGTGGTTCGCCTCCAAGCAGTCGGCAGCTCATGATGTCTTTTTCATCGGCCGCGGTATCGATTATGCGATTTCCCTCGAGGGCAGCCTGAAAATGAAGGAAATCAGCTACATTCATTCGGAGGCTTACGCTGCAGGCGAGCTGAAGCACGGTACCATCAGCCTCATCGAGGACGGCACCCTGGTCATCGGTATTCTGACCCAGAGTGAGCTCTATGAAAAGACCGTCAGCAACATGGTCGAGTGCAAAAGCCGTGGCGCATATCTGATGGGTCTGACCACCTACGGCCACTACAGCATCGAGGATACGGCAGATTTCGTCACCTATATTCCGAAGACCGACGAGCATTTCGCCGCTTCGCTGGCTGTGATTCCGCTGCAGCTCATCGGATACTATGTATCGGTAGCCAGGGGACTGGATGTGGATAAGCCCAGAAATCTGGCGAAGAGCGTGACGGTGGAGTAAAACAGAAAACATGGGTAACTATTCAGAACCAGCCCGAAGCACCTGCTGCTGAGGGCGTATAAAAGTGATGAAAAATCCATGTGAATCGTGGCGGTCGGAAGGAGAACATGGGTCAAGCGGAACCAATTGATTTTCCTACTCGTCGCAGGCGGCTGATCCGCGTCCGACCGCCAAACTCGGCCCCAAAGGGCCTCAGACAGTGGCTCCTTCGGACGCTGCCAGCCTGCTCCTCCCTACGGAAAATCTGCTAAGGTTCCGCTTGACCCATGTCCTCCTTTTGCCCGCCGGTTTCTCACAGTCTGCTATACTCCGCATCCTCCCGACAGAGGAAACCGATCTCGCGGGGGGCGACAGGAAAGGGCAGCGGCAGCTCGATGAGGGAACCGTCCTTCAGTTCTGCCTGTACAAATTGCCGGATGACTCCGGCGATGCCAAGCCCTACCCTCGCAAAATCAATGAGGAGATCCATGGAGGTCGTCTCCAACACATTTTCCGGGAACAGGGTATGCTCCTTCATATGCGCGTCCAGATACTGCCGGGTCAGGTTTTCCCGATCCAGCAGCATCAGGACGCCATTTTTAATGAAAGAAACAGAAGACTCAGGAGTCAGAACCTCCGGGAAGGATCCGCCCATCTGACGCGCCAGATTATCGAGATAATTTCGTGTGGTCACGAAGGTATCCTGAATCTTCATCACCGGAGAAAAAAGCAGAGTCCCGGGATCCTCCGGCCGCCCGGTCAGACCCAGATCCAGCTCGCCGTTTTCCAGCATTTGCAGGGTCTGATTCGTAGCCTGACAGGAAATGGTGACGCGCAGATGCGGATGCTCCTTGATAAAAGCCTTCAGGCGCGGCAGCAGGACATATTTGCAAAGCGTTGAGCTGACACCGATGCGAAGCTGCCCCATTCCCAGCTCCCGGCGCAGACGCAGCTGATTTTCCCCATTCTCCAGAGTCTGGAAGGCTGATTTTACATGGGAAAAAAGCAGCTCCCCGTCCTCGGTGAGCTGAACGCCCCGGGAGGAGCGGGTGAAGAGAGCTGTATTCATGGACTGCTCCAGTTTTCGGACAGACTTGCTGACAGCTGGCTGGCTGATGAAAAGCTCATCGGCAGCGTGAGAGATATTGCCGGTTAGGGCCACTGTATAGAAGATACGGTAGAGGGATAAATTCTGGTTCATAGGAGAAAGCCTTTCTATAATCTATAGTTATAACAAGTATTATTAATATGTATTTTAATTATATCAATAGATGTGCTAGAATACAAGAAGTTGAAAGGAAAGACGGTGTACCTAAAAAACCTATTTCAAAAGATGTGCAGAAACTACAGATAAAAGGAGAATAAAATCATGGGAATGACAATGACACAGAAGATCCTGGCGGCTCACGCAGGTCTCCCCGAGGTAAAGGCGGGACAGCTTATTGAGGCGGATCTGGATCTGGTTCTGGGAAATGATATCACGACACCGGTGGCTATCCGCGAGATGCAGAAGCTGAACAAGCAGGATGTATTTCATAAGGATAAAATCGCCCTGGTGATGGATCATTTCATTCCGAATAAGGATATCAAATCGGCAGAGAACTGCAAGTGCGTTCGGGAATTCGCCTGTCGACAGGAGGTTGCCAACTATTTTGATGTCGGAGAGATGGGTATCGAGCATGCGCTGCTTCCGGAAAAAGGATTGACCGTGGCAGGTGACTGTATCATCGGTGCAGACTCTCATACCTGTACCTACGGAGCTCTCGGAGCCTTTTCTACCGGCGTGGGAAGCACGGATATGGCAGCAGGCATGGCTACGGGCAAGGCCTGGTTCAAGGTACCGTCCGCCATCAAATTCAATATCGTAGGCAAGCCCTCCAAATGGGTCAGCGGTAAGGATGTGATCCTCCATATCATCGGCATGATCGGCGTGGACGGCGCCCTTTATAAATCCATGGAGTTTGTGGGGGAAGGTATTCAGAACCTGTCCATGGATGACCGCTTTACCATCGCCAACATGGCCATCGAGGCAGGCGGCAAGAATGGTATCTTCCCGGTGGATGAGAAAGCCATTGCTTATATGAAGGAGCATTCCAAGAGAGAATATAAGATCTTCGAGGCAGATCCGGACGCCGAGTACGACGAGGAGTATACTATCGATCTGAGTACCTTAAAGTCTACTGTATCCTTCCCGCATCTGCCGGAGAATACGAAGACCATCGACGAGATTACCGAACCGGTGGAGATCGATCAGGTAGTCATCGGTTCCTGCACCAATGGCCGTATGGATGATTTGCGGGCAGCAGCTGAGATTCTGAAAGGAAGAAAGGTCAAGAAGGGTCTGCGCTGTATCGTGATTCCGGGAACCCAGAAGATCTACATGGATGCCATGGATGAGGGACTCTTAAAGATCTTTATCGAGGCAGGAGCTGTCGTCAGCACACCGACCTGCGGACCGTGTCTGGGCGGCTATATGGGCATCCTGGCAGCAGGCGAGCGCTGCGTATCGACGACAAACCGGAACTTTGTAGGCCGTATGGGTCACGTGGATTCGGAGGTATATCTGGCAAGCCCGGCCGTAGCCGCAGCCAGCGCCGTGACCGGACATATCAGTGCACCGGCAGAGCTTGGATTATAGGAGGAAGAGAAAATGCAGGCAAAAGGAAAAGTATTCAAATACGGAGATAATGTAGATACCGATGTCATCATTCCGGCCAGATATCTGGCTATCGCAGACCCGAAGGAACTGGCGGGGCACTGCATGGAGGATATCGATGAGGATTTTGTAAAGAGAGTACAGCCCGGTAATATTATGGTGGCAGGCAAGAACTTCGGCTGCGGCTCCTCCCGGGAGCATGCGCCGCTGGTCATCAAGGTATCCGGCATCTCCTGCGTCATCGCGGAGACCTTTGCGCGGATTTTCTACCGCAACGCCATCAATATCGGCCTTCCCATTATCGAGTGTCCGGAGGCGGCAAAGGATATTCAGGATGGAGATGAAGTGGAGGTCGACTTCGACAGCGGCATCATCTACAACCGCACGAACGGCAAGCAGTATCAGGGACAGGCTTTCCCGGAGTTTATGCAGAAGATCATCAAGGCGGAGGGTCTGATCAACTATATTAACCAAAAATAAAGGTTGACAGAGTTTGCGACATTTGGTATTCTAGTACACGAATATAAAATAAATGCGAGGACGAGGAGTAGTACGATTCCCTTGGTGTGCAGAGAGCTGCTGGCGGGTGTGAAGCAGCGGAAGAGAGAATGGGAACTGACCTCAGAGCGGCTGTCCGAAATTTGATTTCAGATTTTTATAGAATCGAAAAGTAGACGCAGACGGAGCCCGACCGTTACAGCGGGGAGGATATAAGGTCTGGAAAAGTGAGAAAAAGATCCGTATCCGATGAGAGTGTGAATACGTTCACAAAATGGAGTGGTACCGCGTAAGGCGAATAAGTCTTCCGTCTCCGTTGGCAATAGCTGACGGAGGCGGTTTTTTTATGTAAAAGAAAAAACTCTCTTATTCCGCCCTGCCGCATATCTAAGGAAATGCTGATTAAATCCGCGTTTCCCTATTATCAAAAGCAGAACAAAAAGGAGAAAAAATCATGATGAACTACAAGAAATACCAGAGACAGTACTTTTTGCCGCCGTACCCTTGCATGAAATGGGCCGAGAAGGACTATGTAGACAAGGCGCCTGTATGGTGCAGCGTAGACCTGCGGGACGGTAACCAGGCTCTGGTGGTTCCGATGACCCTGGAGCAAAAGGTTGGCTTCTTTAAGCTTCTTTGCAAGGTCGGCTTTAAGGAGATTGAGGTGGGCTTCCCGGCTGCATCTGAGACCGAGTATGAGTTCCTCCGTACCCTGATTGAGCAGGATCTGATTCCGGATGATGTCACGATTCAGGTACTGACCCAGGCCAGAGAGCATATCATTCGTAAGACCTTTGCAGCTCTCGAGGGCGCAAATCAGGCCATCGTTCATGTATACAATTCGACCTCTGTCGCACAGCGCGAGCAGGTTTTCCACAAATCCAAAGAGGAGATTCTGAAAATTGCCGTGGACGGAGCCGAGCTTTTGAAGAAGCTGGCAGATGAGACGGAAGGAAACTTCCGCTTCGAGTACAGCCCGGAAAGCTTTACCGGAACAGAGCCGGAGTATGCATTGGAAGTATGTAATGCGGTTCTGGATGTCTGGAAGCCCACTGCGGAGAAAAAGGCTATCATCAACCTCCCGGTAACCGTGCAGCATTCCATGCCCCACGTGTATGCAAGCCAGATCGAATATATGTGTGAGAATCTGAAGTACCGCGAGAATGTCATCGTTTCTTTGCATCCCCACAATGACCGGGGCTGCGGTGTGGCAGATACCGAGATGGGTCTGCTGGCCGGCGCAGACCGCGTGGAGGGTACGCTTTTCGGCAATGGTGAGCGTACCGGAAATGTAGACGTGGTAACTCTGGCGATGAATATGTATTCCCAAGGTGTGGATCCAGAGATGGATTTTGGCAATATGCCGGAGGTCTGTGAGGCCTACGAGAAGTTCACAGGCATGAAGGTCAATGAGAGAAGCCCCTATGCAGGTGCGCTGGTCTTTGCAGCCTTCTCCGGTTCCCATCAGGATGCCATCGCAAAGGGAATGAACTACCGGGCAGAGAACGATCCGGAGCACTGGACGGTACCCTATCTGCCTATCGATCCTACCGATGTCAGCCGCAACTACGATGCAGACGTTATCCGTATCAACAGCCAGTCTGGCAAGGGCGGTGTCGGCTATATCCTGGAGCACAACTTCGGCCTCAACCTGCCGCCGAAGATGCGGGAGGCGATGGGCTATGCAGCCAAGGATGAGTCCGATCACCAGAACAAGGAGCTGATGCCGGAGGAGATCTTCGAGATCTTCAAGAAGAAGTTCGAGGGTGTCATCGCTCCCTACAATATTACGGAGGTACATTTCAAGCAGGTAGACGGCATTACGGCCGAGGTACATACCGAGTACCAGGGAAAACAGGAGGTTATCTATGCAGCAGGAAACGGACGTCTGGATGCGGTCAGCAATGCGCTAAAGCAGCATTTTGGCCTGGAATACAGCCTGGTGACTTATCAGGAGCATGCGCTTGAGCAAAGCTCCAGCTCCCGTGCCATCGCTTACGTGGGAATCCAGAAGCCGGACGGCAAGCTGGCCTGGGGCGCCGGCGTGGATTCGGATATCATCCGTGCTTCCATCGATGCACTCCTGACCGCCATCAATAATTCCGTGGCATAAGAACTGGATCAATCAAATACAAAACAAGCATAATAAATGAGACCTTTCCAAAGGGAGAGGTCTCATTTTTATATAGGAAACTATGAAAAGAAATCATGCTCTAGTTTAACACAATCGCGTGAACCGCCTCGATGATATCCACCGCCTCGGAGCGGGCTAGCAGAGCCACCGGCTTGCCGTCCAGAACAGCCAGACAGCTGCTGCCGTCATAGCGATAGAGAGCAAGGGTTACCTCCGGGAAGTTTTCATTGTCGAGATGGAAGGTCAGACGGATTTCCTCCTGCTGATCGGCACCTTCCTCTGTAAATTCGGAAGCGCTCAGAGCCTTAAGGGCGCTTTTTAGATCCCCAAAATCGATTTCTTCATCCTGATAACTCCAGGTCTGCTCCTTTTTCTTTGTCTCTGATGTCAGAGTATAAGTCGAACCATCCAGGGAAATATCGATGGAGGTGACGTCCGCCGGATCCATACTCAAAAGATCGGTATGTCGAAGGTCGTCATAGGAGGCGGCCATCAGAGCTTTATAGGAGCTTCCGGAAATCTTGTATACAATCTTTGATTCACCCACCCGGGCATAAGCAGTGATATCCGCATCCTCCTCTTCGTCACCATCGTCCGTATCGGAAGCTTCTGCCTTTTTAAGCTCCTCCGGATCCCGGCTGATATGCAGCACAAAGGTCTGCTCCTCGTCTTCACCGTCATCATTTTCAGCCGTATAAACCTCCGTGACAGTAAGCTCCGGGTTGTCGAGACCGTAGGTGCTAAGCTCCTCGTCTGTGACGTTGTAGGTGACATAGTCTGAGAGATCCAGGCGATTGACGGTGCTTAAGTAGGACTGCACCTTGGATGTATCGAGAGGCAGCACTTCGCCGTTCTTCTTTGTGAAATAGACGTCATCCGCGCAATAACTGGATGTGCTGTCCGCCTCGTAGTAGATCGAATCATCCGAAGCCCCGGAGAAGGTGAGGCTGGATACCTCCGAGACACCCGGTGTCTCATCCTGCAAAATCAGATCGGAGAGCTCCTTGCTGTACGCATCCAGCGGATCCGAGACAGCCAGATAGACATTTCCATCACCGTCGGACACATAGCGCTGCTCATCCATGGTACTATAGCTTCCCAGCTCAATGGTATAGGAGGTATCGGAAGCAGTGAGGCTGATGGTGCAGGTCGGATCGCTCAGGCCATAGGAGCTCAAGTCATCCGGGTTCTCGATGGTAAAGGCTGCGCTGAAGGCCTCGAACTGTTCCAGAAGCGTCTGAATCTTATCCGGATCCACAGGAAAGGCTTCGTCATCATCGTAGAGCCAGGTACCGTCGTCGTTTTTATGAAAGGCCAGAGTAGTGCCGTCATAGGTCCAGGAAAGGCTGTCGACGGTATCGGGATCGATTTCCAGCACGACCTCACCGCTGGTCTTGATCTGTTCTTTTTTGTCCTCCATGCGCGTTACGGCGAAGGTGGCAGCACTTGCCACCACCAGAACGCCGATTAAGAGATAAAGTCGTTTAGACCGGTTCATTCTGATTCCTCCTTCTTCTCCAGATTACAGCGATGCCGATGCCCAGATAGCAGAGTGGAAAGACGCCGATCAGCACCGTCTTCAAAAGAGAAGAGGCGGAATCGCTGATGGTCAGGTAATTGTAGTTCAAGGATTTGCTTCGAATTGCCATAGCTTCACTTTCTCCGACCTGGGAGGAAAGGGCATTCATCGCCAGATCCACGTTTGCTCCGGAGGAGTAGGCATTGTACATATCCTCCAGGAAGACAGAGGAAGTAAACCATACGATGCTTCCGTCATTTGCCGTGGTAATGGAGACACCGAGGGCGAAGGGACCGTCGGTATCCTGCTCTTCCTTATCATAAGTCGTCAGGTTATAGCCGTCCGCCTTGCTGAAGGCAGCATCGGAGGTAGTTAAAAGGGTTGTCACGGTTCCGTTTCCGTTATTGCTGCCGACGGTCAGGCCGGTGGCAATAGGCAGAATCGGTGTATAGTTGGCATCGATGAGAGAATCGGTGATGGAATCACTGTTCATTTCCGGCAAAAGAGCATAGGGAGTCTGGAAAGCATAGTGGTCGCGATCCCCCTCGATGACGATACCCTCCGCTGCCTCGACGCCATAATCCGCCAGAAGAGAGTACAGGTTGGTCAGAAGGCCATCCTCCGTCGTGCCGGCCATGACAAGGAGTTTTCCGCCGTCTGCAGCATAATCTGCCAGCATTTTCTTTTCCTCCTCCGAGATGTCACTGGAGGGAGCATAGATCAGAATGCAGGCTGCATCCTCCGGAATCTCGTCCACGGTCAGAAGAGACAGGCTGTCGATCTCGATATTGTCCTTTTCGACCTCATCCTGGAAGGTGGAGGGCAGCTCCGCTTCGCCGTGACCGGTCAGCGTATAGAGCTTTGGCTGTTCGGCGTTGACGACATAGTCAATGGCAGAGGTGATGGCACCCTCTCCGTCAAAGGAGGTATTATAGGAATAGGAATATACGTTGGTTTCCTGTACATAGATGTCATCATAGCTGATATAGCGGCTGCGGTCGCCGGATTCCACGATCAGGGAATTGTTGGGCACCGTTTCGTCGGTATATTGCTGTGTAAAGGTAGGATAGACATCCGGATTCTTTTTCACCACGCTGATGTGATCGGAGAGACTGTCATATTTGCTCAGCAGATTGTCGATGACATCGTCCTCCTCCCCGGACTGCACCACCCAATAGATGGTGACATCCTGCTCCAGGGCATTGACCACGACCTTCGTATTGCTGGTAATGGAATAGAGCTTCGTGGAGCTGATATCATAGCTGGTCTTCGAGGACGGCAGAGCCGAAGCGAAGAGATTGACGACGATGACGATAGCCAGAACGACAGCTGTCAGGATCAGCGAATAGGTGCCGCCCCGCAGAGCATTGCTGTTGCCTTTGGGAAATTCTGGAAATTTCAACCTTTTCATCAGTTATACCTCCTTTTCTCCAACGACTGTACCGAGAGGAACAGGAAGAAGAGAATGATACTGAAATAGTAGACCAGTGCGGTCAGATCAAACATGCCGTTGACGAAGGTATAGAAGCGTTCGAACAGCGACAGCTTTTTCATCAGAGCCGGCAGTAGTCCCTCCAGTCCGGTGGTGTTCAGATAGGAGTACAATCCGGCAGCTGCGATAAGAACCAGGGTAATGACATAGGCAAACATCTCATTTCCGGTCAGATTCCGGATGATCACGCCCAGCAAAAGAATCAGGATGCAGAGAGCTACGATGGAGCCGAAGGCGGAGGAAGAGATGTATTCCGACAGACGGACACTGTAGTAGTTCAGCAAAATGACAGCGATTCCGATACCGGCAGCGAAGCCCTGATTGTCGGTCAGCGAGGAAATGAAGACGCCGACGGCGATGAGAGCAGCTCCCATGATAAAAAAGGCAAGAATCGAGCCATAGGAGGTCAAAAGGTAAACATCACCGAACTGGGCAAAGATCAGCGGATAGACGGCGATGATGCAAAGCGGAATCAGATAGACCGTAAGCAGTGCCAGGTATTTGCCCAGGATCACCTCTGTGGTGGTGATCGGCAGAGAATACAGAAGCTGATCGGTCTTTTGCCTCCGCTCGTCGGCCAGAACACGCATGGTCAGAATCGGTACGATGACCGCGAAGACCAGGCAGCTGAAGCTTAAGACATATTCAAAATTGCTGACAGCAGCCTGAATATTGTAGAGCATGGCGCCGATGCCGACAAAGGCCAGCAAAAATGCACCGAACACATAGGCGGTCAGCGAATGAAAATAGAGCCGCAGCTCATGCTTTAATACAGCACTCATGGGTTCTCCTCCTCCTTATCCTGTATTGTTTCCTTTTCATGCTCCGAGTCGGTGAGCTCCAGGAAGATATCCTCCAGATTGGCCTTCTTGATGGTCATCTCCAGAATCGAATAGGTGCTTCCGGCAAAGGAGCGGAAGATGGCGCCGGAAAGCTGATAGAGATCGGAACAGTCGGTCTGAATGCGGACACGGGTATAACAGTCATCCTCACTGTCCGGCGTGATTTCCTTGATACCGGGGATGGAATGCAGAAGAATGCGCGCCTCCGAAAGATCGGCGTCAGTGGTCAAAAGGATCTCATTGGCGGAGAGGAGATGCTGCTCCAGGTTTTCCGGCCGGTCGAAGGCGATCAGCTGTCCGTGGGCAATGATCAGAATTTCGTCGCAGATGGTTTGCACCTCAGAAAGAATATGAGAGCTGAGGATGACCGTATGGCTTTTTCCAAGCTCCCTAATCAGATCCCGGATCTCAATGATCTGGATAGGGTCGAGACCGACCGTGGGCTCGTCAAGGATGATGACCTTTGGATTGCCAAGCAAAGCCTGGGCGATGCCGACACGCTGCTTATAGCCCTTGGAGAGCGCGGAAATCCGTCGATTCTTCATCGGTGTAAGGCGCGTCTTCTCGAGAATGATCTGAATCTGATCCTGGAGCTCCTTTCCGCGCAGACCCTTGGCTTCCCCTACAAAACGCAGGTATTCGGCCGGGGTTTCGGTCAGATAGAGGGGAGGCTGCTCCGGCAGGTAACCGATGAGCTTCTTGGCCTCTTTGGGTTCTTCGAAGATATCATGGCCGTCGATTTTTACATGTCCTTCTGTGGCGGACAGACAGCCGGTCATGATATTCATGGTTGTCGATTTTCCGGCACCGTTCGGACCCAGGAAGCCATAGACATGTCCCTCGTCGATCTCAAAGGACAGATCCTTCACGGCAGTGAAATCACCGTAACATTTGGTTAAATGTTCTACTGAAATCAAGTGTATTCTCCTTCCGATTATTGAATTTCACCCCTCATGCATACAGGCTATTCTAAAGATGAATTGTGTTTTTTTCTTGAAATTTCTGTGCAGAAACTGTGGATTTTTTGTATAGACAGCAAAAAAACAACGCGATACAATGGAAAGAAAAGGAGGGATTCACTTGAGACTGGCATTGGCACAGACGGAACCGCTCTGGGAGGCAAAGCACGAAAATTTTCGGCGCGCAGAGCGCTTTTTAAAGGAAGCTGGGGAGAAAAAAGCAGACTTTATCCTCTTCCCGGAGATGAGTATGACAGGCTTTTCGATGCATCCGGAGAAAATCGGAGAGCGGGCCGAGCAGCCGGAGACGCTTCCCTATTTCGCAAAAAAGGCCATGGAATATGGCCTCTATATCGGAATCGGCTATGTGGAATATCGGGAACCGAAATCTTATAATCGCTATGCGCTCCTGAGCCCGAAGGGAGAGGTGCTGACGGATTATCGAAAGATCCATCCCTTTACTTTCGGGACAGAGTCGGTGCATTATATGGGCGGAGACACCTTGAGCTTTTGCAGGGTGGGCGACTGGACGGTTTCACCGTTTATCTGCTACGATCTGCGTTTTCCGGAGATCTTTTCGCTGGCCTCCGAAAAAGCAGAGCTCATCGTCGTACCGGCCAACTGGCCGGAGGAACGGGCGGAACAATTTCGGATTCTGCTTCGGGCCAGGGCGGTGGAGAATCAGTGCTATATCGCCGGTATCAACCGGGTAGGGAAGGCCAGAACCCTCGGATACAGCGGCGACTCGCTGATCGTCGATCCCTTCGGCAGGGAGCTGGCTCACGGAGGAAGAGAGGAAGAGCTTTTGGTGGCAGACCTTGACCTAGAACAGGTGCGAGGTTACCGGCAGAGCTTTCCGGCAAAGTCGGATCGACGGCCGGAGCTTTATCGCAAACTGGCGGAAAATGGATGATTTATTGCTTTAATGCGATGAAGAAAAGCGGATTGACGAGACAGTTGCGATCTGCTATAATGATTTGGAATTTTTGTAATAGAGAACTTAAAAAAAAGGGGACAAAACGATGGATTTGTTATACAGAAGTACCAGGGATTCCGGTATACAGGTGACAGCCTCCCAGGCTATCCTGAAGGGTCTTTCCGCAGACGGCGGTCTGTTTGTGCCGGTGGAGATTCCGGCGCTGGATGTGAGTCTCGACGAGCTGGCGAAGATGAGCTATCAGGAGACAGCCTATGCCGTCATGAGCAAGTTTCTGACGGACTTTACCGAGGAGGAGCTGAAGCACTGCATCGACAGCGCATACGATGAGAAGTTTGATACGCCGGAGATCGCACCGCTGGTGAAGGCGGACGGCGCTTATTTCCTGGAACTCTTTCATGGCTCCACCATTGCGTTTAAGGACATGGCGCTTTCGATCCTGCCGCATCTGATGACGGTTTCTGCAAAGAAAAATCAGGTAAAAAATGAGATTGTTATTTTGACAGCTACCTCCGGGGATACCGGAAAGGCAGCCCTTGCAGGTTTCGCGGACGTAGAGGGCACCCGGATCGTCGTATTCTATCCGAAGAATGGTGTCAGCCCTGTACAGGAACGGCAGATGGTTACCCAAAAAGGAAAGAATGTAAAGGTCATCGGTATCCATGGAAATTTCGATGATGCCCAGAGCGGCGTGAAGGCGCTCTTTGGAGATAAGGCGCTGGAGAAGGAGCTGGACGGGGCAGGCTTTCAGTTCTCCTCGGCAAACTCCATCAATATCGGCCGCTTAGTTCCGCAGATTGTATATTATGTATATGCTTATGCGAAATTATATGCAAATGGTGAAATTGAGAAGGATGAGAAGATCAATGTCGTGGTACCTACCGGTAATTTCGGCAACATCCTGGCTGCATACTACGCAAAGCAGATGGGCCTGCCGATTGCGAAGCTGATCTGTGCTTCGAATGACAATAAGGTACTCTACGATTTCTTCCGGACAGGCTGCTATGATCGCAACCGGGAGTTTATGCTGACCACGTCCCCCTCCATGGACATCCTGATTTCCAGCAACCTGGAGCGCCTGATTTACCGTCTTGCGGGTCATGATGATAAGGCAGATGCAGCGTTTATGAAGTCCTTAAGCGAGAATGGAAGGTACGAGATTACCCCGGAAATGCGGGAAAAGCTGGGGGATTTCTATGGCAATTATGCAGCCGAGGCGGAGTGCGCAAAGACCATCCATGACCTGTATGATGAAACCGGCTATGTGATCGATACCCATACAGCCGTAGCAGACTGTGTATACAAGAAGTATCAGGCGGAGACCGGCGATCAGACCAAGGCTGTGATTGCGTCTACCGCAAGTCCCTTCAAGTTTACCCGAAGCGTCCTGGAGGCCATGGGTGTGGACTGTACGGGCAAGGATGACTTTGCACTGGCAGATGAGCTCTCGAAGCTCTCCGGTGTAGAGGTTCCGAAGGCAGTCGAGGAGATTCGCACCGCTCCGGTTTTACATGATACCGTCGTGGAAGTAAGTGCTATGAAGGCGGCAGTAAAGACATTTCTTGGCATGTAAAGATATTAGGACTGTGAAGGTACTGAACAGTTAAGAAAGAACAGCGTCGTCCGGAGAGCGGGATGGCGCTGTGACAGGTGAAAAAATGGATAATATTTGGAGTTTTCTCGACATTGTTTTCCTGGGAGCCGGCTTTTATATGCTGTATGCCTGGATTTTGATGAAGAAAAAGGGTGAGATCAAACAGGAAGTCCTGATGAGTAAGGACATCGATTTAAAAAAATGTAAGGACCTGGAGGGCTATAAGGCCTACATTGCACCGAAAATGCTGATCTTTGCCGTCAGCGCGATGCTTTACGGAGGAGCCGGTCTTGTCAACAGCTATGTGACGGCTCTACCGGTGATTGTATATAATATTCTGATGATTACCTTCCTGGTGATCCTGATTTGGTTTGCCTTGATGACACGAAAGGGCATGGAAAAATTTTGGTAAAAAAGAATCCTGCGGATGCAGGATTCTTTTTTTGACTGTTCGGTTCCTTTATAGTTACTCTTTTTTACCTTTCCGAAAGCTTTACATATTCCTGGCGCTTGGCCACGCTCTTATACGCCGGACGGATGATTTTGCCATTATTGGCCAGCTCCTCGATGCGGTGGGCGCTCCAGCCGACGATACGGGCCATGGCAAAAATCGGAGTATAGAGCTCCAGAGGCAGATCCAGCATGCTGTATACAAAGCCGCTGTAGAAGTCTACATTGGCGCTGACTCCCTTATAAATCTGCCGTTCCTCGCCGATGATTTGCGGAGCCAGCCGTTCCACCATGGAGTAGAGGGCGAATTCCTCCTCCCGGCCTTTTTCCACGGAAAGCCGTTCCACAAAGGACTTAAAGATATTTGCACGGGGATCGGAGAGGGAGTAGACCGCATGTCCCATGCCATAGATCAGCCCCGCATGGTCGAAGGCTTCTTTATGGAGCAAAGCCCGCAGATAGGTGCTGACCTCTTCTTCGCTGTTCCAGTCCTTGACCTGTTGTTTCATATCCTCAAACATTCGCACTACCTTGATATTCGCGCCGCCATGCCTTGGGCCTTTTAAGGAGCCAAGAGAAGCAGCGACCGAGGAGTAAGTGTCGGTGCCGGAGGAGGAGACGACATGGGTGGTAAAGGAGCTGTTATTGCCGCCGCCGTGCTCCATATGAAGCACCAGGGCAATATCCAGAATCTTCGCCTCGAAATCGGTATACTTGCTGTCAGGACGCAGAGTATAGAGGATGTTTTCGGCGGTGGAAAGCTCCGGCTTCGGCGGATGGATGTAGAGACTCTTGCCGTCGTGATAATGGGAATAAGCCTGGTAGCCGTAGACGGAAAGCATCGGAAACAGGGCGATGAGCTGCAGGGACTGACGAAGCACATTCGGGATGGAAATATCATCGCCCCGGTCATCGTAGGAATAAAGGGTGAGGACGCTCCTTGCCAGGGTATTCATCATGTCCTTGCTGGGAGCCTTCATGATGATATCCCGGACAAAATGGGTAGGCAGAGAGCGGTAAGAGCCCAGGAGCTTTTTAAAAGAAGCAAGCTCCTCCGGCCCAGGCAGCTCGCCGAAGAGCAAAAGATAGGTAATTTCCTCGAAACCGAAGCGCTCCTCGGATACAAAGCCCCGTACCAGCTCTTCGATATCCATGCCCCGGTAAAAAAGCTTACCCTCGCAGGGGATGAGCTTGCCGTCTACCATATCGTAGGCATGGATTTCGCCAATCTCGGTAAGTCCTGCCAGCACGCCCTGACCGCTGATGTCGCGAAGACCTCGTTTGACGTCATATTTCTTATAAAGCTCTGCGTTGATCTGGCTGGCTTCCTCGCTTAAGCTGGAGAGCTCCAGAATTTCGGGTGTAAGTTCAGAATATGATGATTTTTGCATAGGCAAAATCTCCTTTCAGCGTGTTTTCAATTTGGAATCATGGGTATCTTGTGATCTACATCAGAGACAGCCGGACAGATGTTTGAGAAAATGTCAGCGGCACATTGGAAATATCTTATCATGAAATGAAAGAAAAATCACGCGAAAAATAAAAATTTACAGATATTTAAGAATTCACGAAAGGATTCCCGCTTTGTATTTTTTTAAGTACTTTTTCTTGACTTTTTTTTCACAAGATGGGATAATAGGTCACGTGGGTGGGAAAGCCCTGTGGACAGCAACACCCTTTATATTACATATAAGAAAAGAAAGAGGTCGAGTGAAAGATGGCAAAGATTGATTTAACGCAGTACGGTATCACAGGAACCACAGAGATTGTACACAATCCTTCTTATGAGATGCTTTTCGAAGAGGAGACAAAGCCGGGTCTGGAAGGTTTTGAGGTTGGCCAGGAAAGTGAGCTTGGCGCAGTGAACGTTATGACAGGTATCTATACCGGACGTTCCCCCAAAGATAAATTCATTGTAATGGATGAGAATTCCAAGGATACTGTATGGTGGACATCGGAGGAATATCCGAACGACAACCATCCGGCAACTCAGGAAGCTTGGGCTGCTGTAAAGGATCTCGCAAAGAAAGAGCTGTCTGACAAAAAACTGTATGTCGTAGATGCATTCTGCGGTGCAAACAAGGATACCCGCATGGCGATCCGTTTCATCGTAGAGGTTGCTTGGCAGGCTCATTTCGTAACCAATATGTTCATCAAGCCGACGGCAGAGGAGCTTGAGAACTTTGAGCCGGATTTCGTTGTATACAACGCATCCAAGGCAAAGGTAGAGAACTACAAGGAGCTGGGTCTGAATTCTGAGACCGCTGTTATGTTCAACATCACCAGCCGTGAGCAGGTAATTGTAAATACCTGGTATGGCGGAGAGATGAAGAAGGGTATGTTCTCGATGATGAACTACTACCTGCCGCTGAAGGGTATTGCTTCGATGCACTGCTCCGCAAATACAGATATGGAAGGAAAGAATACCGCGATCTTCTTCGGACTTTCCGGAACCGGTAAGACCACCCTTTCCACAGATCCGAAGCGTCTCCTGATCGGCGATGACGAGCACGGCTGGGATGACAACGGTGTCTTCAACTTTGAGGGCGGCTGCTATGCAAAGGTTATCAACCTGGATAAGGAATCTGAGCCGGATATCTACAATGCCATCAAGAGAAACGCTCTTCTGGAGAACGTAACTCTGGACAAAGAGGGCAAGGTAGACTTCGCTGATAAGAGCGTTACAGAGAATACCCGTGTATCTTACCCGATTGACCATATTGAGAAGATTGCACAGAATGTCAATGTGATTTCCTCCGGCCCGGATGCGAAGAATGTTATCTTCCTGTCCGCAGATGCATTCGGCGTTCTTCCGCCGGTATCTGTTCTGACACCGGAGCAGACCGAGTACTACTTCCTGTCCGGATTTACAGCAAAGCTTGCAGGAACCGAGCGCGGAATCACAGAGCCGACTCCGACCTTCTCCGCATGCTTCGGCCAGGCATTCCTGGAGCTTCATCCGACTAAGTATGCACAGGAGCTGGTTAAGAAGATGCAGAAGAGCGGTGCAAAGGCATACCTGGTAAATACAGGATGGAACGGTACCGGCAAGCGTATCTCCATTAAGGATACCCGTGGAATCATCGATGCGATCCTGAATGGCGATATCCAGAACGCAGAGACCAAGAAGATTCCGTACTTCAACTTTGAGGTACCGACAGCTCTTCCGGGAGTTGATACAGGAATCCTTGACCCGCGCGACACTTACGCAGATGCTGCAGAGTGGGATGCAAAGGCAAAGGATCTGGCACAGCGTTTCGTTAAGAACTTCGCAAAATACGAGAGCAACGAGGCCGGCAAGGCACTGGTTGCAGCAGGTCCGCAGCTGTAATTCATAAGCATTAAAACCCGTAAGGGACGTGGATTTTTCCGGAATATATTCCGCTTTTCGCCACACAGATATGAGTACTCATGTCTGTGTGGTATTTTTATGCAAGAAATGAAGGAAACGCTGATTAAATCAGCATTTCCTTACGAGGAGATACGAAATGAACGATACGTTTATGAAAGAAAAACCAGTCCTGGGTCTGGTGCTGTCCATGTCTCTGCCTATGGTGCTGTCGATGCTGGTCAATTCTCTGTACAATATCGTAGACAGTTATTTTGTGGCCAAAATCAGCGAGGAGGCCATGACAGCCCTGTCCCTGGTCTATCCGATTCAAAATTTGATCAACGCCCTCACCATAGGCCTGGGAATCGGAATGAATGCCGCCATTGCTTTTTACCTGGGAGCAGGAAGAAAGGAAGAGGCCAATCGGGCAGCGACGACAGGCTTCTTCCTAAATGCCGTGAACAGTCTGGTTCTGATGGGACTTTGTTATCTGATCATGCCCGGCTTTTTGAGCCTGTATACAAGGGATGAAACCGTGATAGACTATGCCCTTCGCTATTCCCGCATTGTATTTGCCTTTGCCATTGTGATTTCCCTTGGCTTAAGCTTTGAAAAGATGTTCCAGGCGGTGGGACTGATGAAGGTGTCGATGTTTGCTCTGATGGCCGGCTGTATCAGCAATATTATCTTGGATCCGATGCTGATTTTTGGCTTTGGTCCCTTTCCGGCCATAGGAATGGAGGGAGCAGCGCTGGCGACCGGGCTTGGCCAGAGCGTCTGCGCAGGCTTCTATCTGATTTTTTGCTTGATACGGCCGATTCCTTTGCAGCTGGGCAGAAGTGCTTTGGTCTTTGAAAAGGATGTACTGCGGCGGATCTACGGAGTCGGCATCCCGGCAACTCTGAATCTGGCAGTTCCGTCCTTGACCATTTCCGCCCTGAACGCGATTCTTGCCGGCTTTTCAGAAGGGTATGTGCTGGTGCTTGGGGTATATTATAAGCTGCAGACCTTTTTATATTTGACAGCAAATGGTATCGTGCAGGGGATTCGTCCGCTGGTAGGCTACAACTATGGAGCCGGAGAAGAAGGACGGGTGCAGAAAATTTATGGTACCGCCCTGACTCTGGCTGCCGGGATTATGGCCGTTGGAACCGTGCTTTGCCTGTTGATGCCGGGCTCGATCTTCGGCCTGTTTACCGAAAATCCGGTGACCGTGCAGATGGGCGCGGAGGCTCTTCGCATCATTGCTCTCGGCTTTCTGGTTTCCTCGGTATCTGTCATTTCCTGCGGGGCTCTGGAGGGTCTGGGGCTGGGTCTTCCGTCTCTTTTGATTTCTTTGCTTCGTTACCTGATTTTACTGGTTCCGGCAGGCTTTCTTCTGAGTCTCTGGATAGGAGCATCGGGGGTATGGTATGGATTCCCGCTGACGGAGTGGCTGACAGCAGCGGCAGCCTTTGCGATCTATCGGAAGGCTGTCCGAAAAATATTTTCTGTTGCCAAACATTAGAATTTGCAGTATAATTATTTCATGATTCCTGGGGTGTTCGTGAACCCGCTATTTTGAACCTACATTTACGTTCATGGGATTCCAATATTTCTGTCCGGATGTCAGGCCTCCGAATTTGCAGTGGAAGGCAGAAAGGCAGTTGAGGTTACCCACCTAGCATCAGCTAGGCGTCAAAATCGCGGAAACGGCACTTTGGGTTTATAAATGAGTAAAAGACAGCCGTCAGCGACTGTCTTTTTTGTATAAACGGTCGGGGGAAAGATGAGAATAATCAAAAAGTGTATTCAATTGATTCTGGGATTTTTGAATGCCATGCAGGAGGACTGTGTGGCAGCCTATGCAGCGCAGACGGCTTACTTTATCATTTTGTCCCTTTTTCCGTTTTTGATTCTCCTGGTTACCCTGGTACAATATACGGCTCTGACACCGGCGGATATTTATCGGGCAGCCCAGATGGTCTTTCCTCCCAGTATGGATTCGCTGGTACTGGGAATTATTGACGAGGTTTACAGCAAGACCGTATTGACGGTCTCCCTGTCAGCGATTATGACGGCTTGGTCTGCCGGAAAGGGCTTCATGGGTCTGATCCAGGGGATGAACCTGATCTACAATGTGGAGGAGCGGAGAAACTATATTATCCTGCGTCTTCAGTCCGTCTTTTATACGATTGTCTTTACGGTAGCCATTATTCTTTCACTGGTAGTCCTTGTCTTCGGCAACTCGCTGCATCAGGTAGCCCTGGAGCATTTTCCGTTTCTGGTCTATGTGACGGAGGTTCTCCTGAAGCTGAAGGGCATGGTGTCCATAGGAATTCTGGCGGTTCTGTTTATGATTCTGTACCGCTTTGTCCCGAACAGAAAGGTAAGACTGCATCGTCAGGCGCCGGGCGCAGCCTTTGCAGCGATATGCTGGTATCTCTTTTCTATGTGTTTTTCTCTGTATGTAGAATATTCGCCGGGCCTGACGAATATGTACGGAAGCCTGACTACCATCGTGCTGGTGATGCTCTGGCTGTATTTTTGTATGTATATTATCCTGATCGGCGCGGAGATTAATTCCTATTTTGAGGATCAATTTCGAAGGGTTTCTTATTACCGAAGAAGAATGAAAGAACAGAAACGTGAGCAGAAAGAATAATCCCGGACACCTCCGTCGAAGGAGAGCCGGGATTTTTATATGGGTCAGACGATGGGGATAGCTGCGGCAGGAGTATCTGCGCTCTTTTCCTCCTCCGAAGCCTCGGAGGGGGTCAGGGATACATAGCTGCGCTCCTTGGAGCCCTCCGAGACGAACTCCAGGTCGTCTCCGAATTCATCATCAAATTCGTCGTCAAAGGCATCATCCAGTTCGTCGTCATCCTCACCGGAGAAGAAAAATTTGTTATAGATGGCGATACCGCCGGCTGCCACAGCGCCGACCGTAGCTGCCACGCCCAATATCTTTGCTATTTTTTTCATGTTGTAACCCTCCTTGTGCATATGCCTTATTGTAATACCAAATGTGTAAAAAGAAAAGTAAAAAAACAAAAAAATGGATTGTCAATTGAAAAAATATATATTACTCTAATAAAAGTGGCATGCCGCAAAAGAGGAGAAAAAGATTGAGAAAACAAAGATGGATTTTGGCTTCCGCGTCGCCGAGACGAAAAGAGATCTTGACGGCGCTGGGCCTGAAATTTGAGATACAGCCGGCGCAGGCAGAGGAAAAGATAGAGACGACCGATCCGGTGGAGACCGTAAAGGCTCTGGCTCTGCAGAAGGCGCTGGAGATTGCGAAAAAGACAAAGGAGGAAGCCTGGGTGATCGGCTCCGATACAGTGGTAGCCTGTGACGGACAGATTCTCGGAAAACCAAGGGATGAGGAGGAGGCCTTTCGGATGCTGAAAAAGCTCCAGGACGGTTCCCATATGGTCTATACCGGAGTGGCTGTCGCGGACAGTCGTACGGGGAAGGTGCCGATTCATTTCGCGGAAGGGACGAGAGTCAGCTTTTATCCGATGACGGATGCTTGGATCCGTCGCTATATCTGCACCGGAGAGCCGATGGATAAGGCAGGAGCCTATGCAATCCAGGGAGGCTGCATGCCATTTATTCGGGAATTAAAAGGGGAGTATATGACCGTAGTAGGCTTCCCGGCAGCGAGATTTTATCAGGAGCTTTTAAAACAGGGAATCGATCTGCAGGCTCCCGGGGAGGAAAAGGATGAAGTTTAAAGCATGTATTTTTGATTTGGACGGGACACTCTGCGACAGTGTGGAATCTATCGCCCACAGTGCGAATCATGCGCTGCGGGATTTTGGCCTTCCGGAGGCAACGACAGAACAGTATAAAATTTTTGTAGGAGACGGCGTCGATACCCTGATTCGCAGACTGCTTCGCTTCGGCGGTGATGAGAGCTGTGCGAAGTTTTCGGAGGTAAGGGCGCGCTATATGGACTATTTCCGTGAGGGCTGTCTCTATCATGTGAAGCCTTATCCGGGAATCCGGGAGCTGCTTTCGGAACTGAAAAAAGAGGGAGCGAAGCTGGCAGTTCTTTCCAATAAGCCGGATGCCAATACAAAGGATGTGATACGGGCGATCTTTCCGGAGGAGGGCTTGTTTGACCGGGTACAGGGACAGTCAGATGCCTTTCCGCGAAAGCCGGATCCCAGCGGAGCGCTGTTTCTTGCAAGGGAATTCAGAGTCAAACCGGAGGAATGCATGTATCTGGGAGATACCAGCACCGATATGAAGACGGGAACCGCAGCCGGAATGTATACAGTAGGTGTGCTGTGGGGCTTCCGTGACGAAAAAGAGCTTCGGGAGAATGGATCAGATGCCATTGTCCGGGAAGCAAAAGAGATCGCCGAGATTTACAGGCAGGGAGGAAAGATAAATGATTAAGCTGATTTGCAGCGATATAGACGGAACACTGCTTCCGGAGGGAACCGCCGAGATCAATCCCGAGATTTTTACGGTCATCCGGGAATTAAAGGCAAAGGGAATTTTATTTGCGGCAGCCAGCGGACGCCATTATACGAGCATCTCCAAGCTTTTTGCTCCGGTAAAGGAGGATATCATCTTCGTGACAGAGAACGGAGCGTATGTATGCTGCAGAGGCTATACGATGTCGGAGGAGCTGATCGAATGGGAAGATGTCTGCGAATGGGTTCGGGAAGTGCGGCAGATACCGGGCGCAAGCTTTACCATTGATGCAAAGGAAGGCTTTTATACCGAGAGCAAGGATGAGAAATTCCTGAACCTGATCCGTGAGGGCTATCGAAGCGAGATTACCCAGGTAGAGGATGCGCTTTCCAAAGAACGCCGGATCAATAAGGTATCGATCTATCGGGAACAGGATATTCAGAAGGTCGCTGCGGACATGATACCGCGCTGGTCGAGCCGTCTGCATTGCACCATTGCCGGAGATATCTGGCTTGACTTTATGAATAAGGAATCGAACAAGGGACATGCGATTCGAAAAATTCAGGATACGCTGCATATCGGGCCGGAGGAGACCATGGTTTTCGGAGACAACTTCAATGACCTGGAAATGCTGGCAGCTGCGGAGGAAAGCTATGCGGTAGCCAATGCGGCAGAAGCCGTGAAGCAGGCAGCGAAGCATCTGGCCGACAGCAATGTAAACGACGGTGTTTTAAAGGTCCTGCGCCGTCTTCTGCAGGAACAGGAGACGATCTGAGCATGGAGGGTTCAATCGAATGAAGAGAAAGATCAGACGGGGGCTCTTGGTTTTCCTGGCGTCCGCTCTTCTTATGGGGAGTATGACCGGCTGCGGTCTGTGGAAAAATACCCGGATCGTACTGACGACGGGACTGTCCGGAGATCAGCTTTTTAAGGTAGGAAAAAGTGTTTGCACCTTGCCGGAAGCCATGATTTACGTGATGGATTATAAGCAGCAGTACGAGAGTGCTTACGGAGTCGAGATGTGGGAGCATGATTTTGGCGGCGAGACACTGGAAGAATATGTAAAAGGCAATATTGTCGCACAGCTGGCCTACATCAAAGCCGTGACGCTTTTGGCGAAGGAGCAGAAGGTGACCTTGAGTGATACGGAAAAGGAAGAGGTCGCCGAGGCAGCTTCAGAGTATTATGATGCCTTAAATGAGGAACAAATAGCCTACATGAAGGTAGAAAAAAGCGATGTAGAGGATCTCTATACGGCTCATGTTCTGTCGGAAAAGGTTTACAGTGAAATTACAAAGGATGTCAATACCGAGGTAAGCGATGACGAGGCTCGGATCATCGTCGTTCAGCAGATTCGCCTGGACAGCCTGGACAATGCGAACATCGTGAAGGCAAGGCTGGAGGAAGGAAAAGATTTTGGCACGGTAGCCGCTGCCTACAATCAGGATACCCAGACAACGGTAACCCTGTCTCGGGGCGAAAAAGAAGCTGCCTACGAGGAGGCAGCCTATGCTCTGGAAAACGATCAGATCAGCGATGTGATCGAAACCAGTGACGGATATTATATTTTAAAATGTGTCAATAATTTTGATCGGGACGCCACCGAGTCCAACAAGGAAACCCTGGTAAAGAAACGTCGGGATGAGAAGTTCCGGGAGGCCTATGAGACCATGATGGCGGATACACCGTCGGAGTTTAACAAGCATAAGTGGAGCAAGGTTCACTTCGCGGACTATAGCGGAGATGCGGCTCCGAATTTCATGACGATCTACAGCAAATATTTTGAATCCTAGGGGGAAGGCCTTTTCGGCTTTTCCCTAAGGGAACTGCTGATTAAATCAGCAGTTCCCTTAGACAGGTAAGTAGCTCGGTATTTTTCGCAGGGCTCATGAAGCAAAAACGGAAGTACTTTTCGTCAAGAAACGGAAAAGTAGAGCAATTCCGAATCATCAGGCCCTTTTTGATGGCATGCTCAAACAGCATGTCGGCATCGACGCCTTCTTTTAAAATCCGAACGAGCATAAAATTCGCTGTCGGGTTGTAAGCCTTGACCGTTCCCCAGCGTTTCATTTCTTCCAGACATCTGGTTCTTTCCTGCTCAATCAATTTCCGCGTTTCCTGAATATAAGCGGTATCCGTGAACATCAGCTCCCCCGCGATGGCTGCGAGGCTGTTGATGGTCCAGGGGTTTTTATGCGTATTGATATATTTCAGCAAATCGGTATCTCCGGTGACGGCATAGCCAAGCCGAAGTCCCGGTGAAGCGAAAAATTTCGAGACACCGCGCAAAACGACGAGGTTATTGTAAAAGGATGTCAGCGGGATCGAGTCTATGCGGCTTACGTCCGGAGCAAATTCTACATAGGTCTCATCCACCATCACGAAAATATCATGGCGCTTACATTCGTCCAGAATTTTGCGCATGACATCCTGGGAGATGGCAGTCGAGGTCGGATTGTTGGGATTGCAAATCACCAGAAGATCGATGCTTTCATTCAGTGCCTTCTTTAAGGCACCGAGATCGAGGATAAAATCGTCCTCTTCACGCAGCGGAAAATAAAGGGAGGTACCTCCGCCCAGCGCAATTTCCCGTTCGTATTCCGAATAAGTGGGTCCCAGAATCATTGCTTTTTTCGGATGCTTCATCTGGATAAAAAGCGAAATCAGCTCGGTGGAACCATTGCCGACCAGAATATTTTCCGGAGCGGCTCCGATATAGGTACCGATGCAGCGGCGCAGGGAGGTATATTCCCGATCCGGATACGAGGTGATGGCATCGATGTGATCGATAAGGGAGGAACGAAGCTTCGGGGAGATGCCCAAAGGGTTCACATTCGCGCTGAAGCTGGTGATATTTTCTTTTTTGATCCCGTAGATTTCTTCTATTTTTTCTAGGTCACTGCCGTGAAAATGGTCTTTATGTTTGAGCATGGGAATCCTCTTTTCTTGTACTTTATCGTAAATAATGCTATACTGATTATAACTTTATTTCTTAAAAATGCAATAAGAAAAGCTGCTGAAGCGGCGAAAGGAGCTGGGTAACGCATGCGGGCGAAGCTGGAGCGAATCGCAGCAGGAAAGATAGAATATGAAAATCCGAGGATGAGTCTGTCGGAGTCTCTGATTACCTTGAACTGTAAGCCGGGAGAAAAGGTGAAGGGCAGCTTTCTGATTCAGGCAAAGCAGCCGATCAAGGGGATTGTCTACGCTTCCACCGGAAGAATGCAGCTGGAGCAAGCGAGCTTTTCCGCCAGAAGCAGCCGGATCAGCTATTGCTTTGATGCCGAGGGACTCTGGGGCGGAGAGGAGATCACGGGAGAATTTTGTATCGTTTCCGAAGCAGGCGAGCATCTTTTGCCCTATACGATCCGCGTGGCAGCGCGGGAGGAGGAAAAGGAAGAGGGATATGCCTATTTTATATCGGCAGACCCAATTGAACCGCTGCCGGAGAAACAAGTTTCGGAGGAAAAACCGCAGGTAACGGAGATCATCGAGGACGATAAGAGAAAAGAATTGTCGCCGCAGGAAGCCTTGGAGCTGGCTGAACAGATTCAAAAAGGAAGGCGAAGGGAGTTTCAGGATCTCGTAAAGGTTCAGGAGGCATATCAAAGGTATGGTGGGAAGGAGCTCCTTTTTGCCATCTGCTCGATTCGGATCAAAAACGGAAATACGGACGCAGAAAGTTTTTCCTGGTACCGGCGGGGCGTGAATCTGGAACTGAAGATCACGAATCTGTATGAGTATTTTATGATGTCTGTTCCGGAGGGCACGAAGGAGGCTTTCCCGAGAAATCTTTTGTTGTATTTCCTGATGGAGGATCAGACTCTGAACCAGGCGCAAAAAGCGCTTCTGTATGCGAATGTCATCCAATTTCAGCCGGAGAATTCGGAGCTCTATCAAAGATATCGGGAGCGCATCGAGAGCTTTATGCTGGAACAGCTTTTGGAGCGCAGGCTCAGTGAAAATATGGCTGTGATTTATGAGCGGTTCCTGGTGGAGGAGCTTTTGACCATTGATTTTGCAGAAGCTCTGGCAGATATTATGTTTTTGCGCCGAATCCGCTGCGAAGACAGGCGAATCCGGCAGGTGCAGGTGCTCTACGAACAGCTGCAGCAAAAGATCGAGGTGCCGCTGATCCATGGGGAGGCGCTGATCCCGATCTATACGCCCGGAGCCGTCATCGTTCTGAAAGATGAGCAGGGCAGCTGCTATACCACCAGCGTTCCCTATACACTGACCAGACTTTTGAATGAACGCCGTTATGCTGAAAAATGCCGGGAGCTGCTGCGGTATCATAAGGGACTGTATCTCTATCTTTGTGACGGAATGTCGAGAAGTCACGTGATTACAGCTGACAATGTAGAAAACTATAAACGGATTCTGCAGATTGAAGGCTTTACGCTGCATTACAAGGAGGATATCCGTCAGGAAATCCTGCAGTTTTACTATGCGAACCATGACCTGGAGGAGCTGGATCAGGATTTCTTTGTAACGGAGACGGCTCGGATGAAGCCAAAGGATCGGGCGCGCTATCTGGAAATTCTGATTTTGCGGGGCATGTATGAGGAGGCCTGGCAGCAGCTTTTGATCTGCGACGAAACGCTGATTCGGGTAAAACTTTTGCTGAAGCTGGCAGTCTGGAAGATCCAGGAGTTGGAGTATGAGGAGGATCCTCTCCTTCTAAGACTGTGTCTCTATATTTTTCGGGAGCATAAGTATAATGAAGGAATCCTGGAATATCTTTCCGGTTATTACTATGGTTCCACCAAGATGATGGAGGCGATTCGTGCAGAAGCCTTGGTCTTTGAGCTGGATGTCTTTGATTTGGAGGAACGGATCCTGGGGCAGATGCTGTTTACCGGAGAGGTGACAGAGGAGTCCTGGGAGATCTTTCGGCATTACCGTTCCCAGAGCGGTGACGGACTGGTGGCCAAGGCCTATCTTACCTGGATGAGCTGGAAGGATTTTGTACTGGATGAAAAGGCGCCGGAGGAGCTCTATGAGGAGCTGGGAAAGGGAATTCTCTGGGAGGCCGGAGAGGCGGCTGTCTGGGATCTGGCTTATCTGCGTCATTTGTCCGGCAAGCGGAAATTGACAGAGACAGAAACTCTTCAGGCAGAACGGATGACCAGACTCTGTATTCAGAAAAAACAGCGTTTTGCCTTTATGAAGCCCTTACTGGCAAGACTCGGACGTTCGGAGCTTCTGGAGGACAAGACCTTCGTGGAATATCGTACGAATCCGGCTCATAAGGTAATCCTGCATTATGTGATTGAATCGGATCGCATGAAGCAGTGCGATTATGTTGCAGAGCGTCTTTATCCGGAGGAGCCGGGAATCTTTGTGAAAGAATTCACATTATTTTACGGCGATCGCTTAACGTGGTTTGTGACCGAGGAGGACGAAGCGGGAGAGCATGCCACGCCGGATCACAGCTATGTGGAAGGCGAGGAGGAGCCGCTGGTAACCGGAACGAAATATGCCTTGATCTATGAGATGGCTCGCTCCCTGTCGGAGCATGATATGTCGGCATTGCAGAAGCAATACGAAGCATATCAGAAGAAAAAATTTCTGGTAGAAACGATGTTTGCATTAAAATGATATCAGGGTCAAAAGGAAAGGAGGAGCAGACCGTGGGAGCCTTTGTGATAGGGTTTGATCTGGGAGAGGACAGTTCGCAGATCTGCTGCTGGAATGAAAAATCAAAAGAGCCTGTCTCCGTGCCGGTAGAACCCGGGACAGAAAAATATCGCTTTTTTTCAGCTTCGACGGAGGAGTTTTTGAAAAAAGCTATGCGCCTCCTGAAGCCCTACGGAAAGATTCATGAAGCAGAGGCGGTGGTCTTCTGTGTGGAGGAGGCGGATGAACAGGCGGCTGCCGGACTTCGAAGACTGGCAATGCAGCTGATCGGAATACCGGAGAGCCGGATTTTTGTTCAGTCCAGGGAGGAGAGCTTCTGCGCTTATGTCCTGCATCAGCCCCGGGAGATCTGGAGACATCAGGCCGTACTATTTACCTGTGAGAAGGAGAAGCTTCGCAGCACGATTCTGAATGTAAACGGCAGGACGGTTCCGGTAATTGCCCGGACAGAGAAGGAAGAACGCTGGCAGATTTCTCTGGCAGGTTATACAGAGAACGAAAAGGATCTGGCCTTTGGCGGCATTGCGCGGGATATCTTCGGCGGCAGGCCGGTATCCTCTGTTTTTCTGGTAGGAGACGGCTTTGAGGAAAACTGGTATGAGGAGAGTCTGAAGCTTTTATGCGGTGCCGGAAAGCGGGTCTTTGCCGGCAATAATCTATTTGCCAAAGGAGCCTGCTACCGGGCAGCGGATGAGCTGAAGGAAATAAAGATGCGCTCGTATCTGTTCCTGGATAAGGATAAGATTTCTTATAATGTCAGCCTCCGAACGGGAGAAGCGGGAAGGGAGAGCCTATATACCCTGTTGAATGCCGGATGCAGCTGGTATGAGGCAAAGGCAGAGTGTGAGGTGCTGCTTTTAGAGGAGCCGGTGCTCGAATTTATCTTAAAGCCGATGCAGGGAACGGCGGTATGGAAAGAAAGCCTGGAGCTTACGGGGATACCGGAGCGGCCGCCAAGAACGACAAGACTTCGGATTCAGGTATCCTTTGAAACAGTGGATAAGCTGAAAATCCAGGTCTGGGATCTGGGCTTTGGGGAGCTGTTCCCGTCATCGGAGAAAAGCTGGAGTGAGAGCGTGGATTTGTACGGAGAGGAAATGTAAATGGGAAAGGTCATGATTTGCCGGGAGCCGTCGGTCAAGACGCCCTACTATATCGAGAGCATGGGGATTCGCCTGTATTCCATGGAGGAGCTGGCCTTCTTTCTGTATGAGAATATCTATCTGGTGGATCGTCGGATGCTGGGGGAACGCCTCTGGGACTGGCTTCGCAGCGAGATGCACAATCCGGAGCTGGCTGAAAAATTAAAAAAAGGAGCAGAAGCCGGGAGCAGTATTCAGAACATGGTGCTGACGATCCTGAGAAGTGTCCCTTATTATACCCAGGAGGAGCTTTTGGAGCTTTCCGGCCGGATGAAGATTCTGAATACCTACCAGGAGCAGGAGCGGCTGAAGCTTCGGGCAGACGAATATTTTATCAACGGGAATTATCTGGCAGCCATCTATGAATATGAGAAAATCATCGACATTCGGCAAAGTGAACGGCTGGGCGTCGAATTTTATGCTCACGTCTGGAATAATCTGGGAGTCTGCCACAGCAGGCTGTTCCAATTCGGACAGGCAGCCAGAGCCTTTCGTACCTCATGGCAGTATCAGAAGGATCCGGAGGTCTTGAAGGAATATGTCTTTGCCATGCGTCTGGGGCTCTCGGACGAGGACTTCGAGGAAGCGATGGAATTACAGAATATCCGCGGAGAGCAGCTGGAGGAGTACAGTGAGGATTATGCGCGTCTTTTGCAGTCGGCGGATGAGCATATCGCGCCGCTCGGGCAGCCGGCCGAGGAGATCCAGAGTCAGGAGCGGGAGTATGAAAAAAATACGCGCTATGCATAAATGCGGTTGACAGCCCCAGAGTCAGATGATAAAATACAACGGTACCGCCACTTTACTGTTGTACAGTGGCTAATTAGTAGAGAATAAAAGAGGCTCTGGGAGGAAGGATTATGAAAAAGAAAGTATTATCTGTATTTTTATGTGGTGTCATGGCAGCATCCCTGCTGGCAGGCTGCGGCTCATCGAAGACAGAAGAGGTAGTTACCAATACGGATGCAGCGGATGCCGAAGAAGAGGCAGAAGATGCAGAGACAGAGACAGCAGCTGCTGAAGACAGTGATATGGCTTATGTGGTAGATAAGGGAACCTTGGTTGTGGGCATCACGGATTTTGAGCCGATGGATTATAAGGATGAGAACGGTGATTGGATCGGCTTTGACGCAGATATGGCAAAGGCTTTTGCCGAGAGCCTGGGCGTGGAAGCAGAATTTGTAGAGATTGACTGGGACAATAAGGCTCTGGAGCTGGAAGGCAAGAGCATTGACTGTGTATGGAACGGCATGACTCTGACGGACGAGGTGACCAGCTCGATGGAGTGCACCGATGCTTATCTGAACAATGCGCAGGTGGTAGTGGTACCGAAAAGTCAGGCGGATAAATATCAGGATACGGACAGCCTGAAGGATCTGAGCTTTGCGGTAGAGGCAGGAAGTGCCGGTGAGGAAGAGGTCAGCGCTCTGGGTCTTACCTATACTCCGGTAAAGGCACAGTCCGATGCCCTTTTAGAGGTGGCTTCCGGTACCTCTGATGCGGCCGTGATCGATTCCCTGATGGCAGCGGCGATGATCGGAGAAGGCACCAGCTATGCCGATCTGACTTATACGGTAGCTCTGAACAGCGAGAAATACGGGGTAGGCTTCCGCAAGGGCTCCGATCTGGCAGCAGTCCTGAATGAGTTCTTTGCAAATGCGACAGCAGACGGCAGCATGAAAACCTATGCAGAAAAGTACGGTGTGCAGGCAGCCCTCGTAGAGGAATAATATGGATCGAATCATGGAACAGATGCCGATTGTTCTGGCAGCTCTGAACAGCGGCTTCTTACAGACACTGAAATTATTTTTTGTCACCCTGATCGGGGCGGTTCCCTTGGGACTGGTGATCGCCTGTGGGTCGATGTCGAAATTTCGTCCTTTAAGCCTTGTGTCAAAGTTTTTTGTCTGGATCATACGCGGTACGCCGCTTATGATCCAGCTTCTGATTATTTTTTATTTTCCGGGACTGGTATGGCACAAGCAGATCTGGGGCGGCGGAGAGACCGGTCGTTTTTTGGCGGCGGCTCTCTCCTTCGTGATCAATTATGCCTGTTATTTTTCGGAAATTTACCGGGGCGGTATTCAGAGTGTGCCGGTGGGTCAGGAAGAGGCAGGCCTGGTTCTCGGTATGACGAAAACACAGATCTTCTTTCGGATTAAGCTGATGCAGATGATCAAGCGTATCGTACCGCCGATGTCCAACGAAATCATTACCCTGGTCAAGGATACCTCTCTGGCACGTATCATTGCTCTCCAGGAGATTATCTGGGCCGGACAGGCCTTTATGAAGGGCTCCCAGGGAATCGCCGGGGAGATCTGGCCGCTGTTCTTTACTGCCGTATACTATCTGATTTTCAACGGTGTACTGACGGTTCTTCTGGAGCGTCTGGAACGGAAGCTGGATTATTTCAGATAAGGAGGACGTAGGGATGGCTATCCTGGAAGTAGAACATGTAAGCAAAACCTTTGACAAAACAGAGGTTCTGAAGGATATCAGCTTCACCCTGGAAAAGGGGGAGGTCGTATCGATTATCGGCTCCTCGGGAAGCGGAAAGACGACCTTTCTTCGCTGCCTGAATTTTCTGGAGCATCCGGATACCGGCGTGATTCGCGTGGACGGAGAGACTCTGTTTGATTCTTCGGATCCGGTAACGAAGCAGGAAAAAGAGATTCGAAAGAAGCGTCTCCACTTTGGCCTTGTATTTCAGTCCTTTAACCTCTTTCCGCAATATACAGCCCTGGGCAATGTGATGCTGGCCAAGGAGCTTTTGGAAAAGGAAAGACCGGATTATAAAGCTCATAAAAAGGAGATTCATGAGGAGATCGAAGCGGAGGCCAGAAAGCTTCTGACCCAAATGGGACTGGCGGATCGGATGAACAACTATCCCCATCAGCTCTCCGGCGGTCAGTGCCAGCGTGTGGCGATTGCGAGAGCCCTGGCATTAAAGCCGGATATTCTATGCTTCGATGAGCCGACCTCTGCCCTGGATCCGGAGCTGACCGGCGAGGTATTGAAGGTGATCAAGGAGCTGGCAGACCAGAAGACGACGATGATTATCGTGACCCATGAAATGGCTTTTGCAAGAGATGTGGCGACGCAGGTAATCTTCATGGATGACGGAAGAATCCTGGAAAAAGGTACGCCGGAGGAAGTCTTCGAGCATACAAGAGAGGAGAGAACCAGACAGTTCCTGTCTCGGTTTACACAAGGTTAAACTGCAGCAGCGTGCAAGGCGGATAAGTAGTTTCTTATTCGCCTTGTTTTTTTTTGAGTTGAAAAAGAAGCTGTTTCATAATAGAATAGAAAGGATTATGGGAAGGAGGATATCGTCTGTGAAAAAGCCTTTGATCATTTTGACCGGCCCTACTGCCGTAGGAAAGACAAAATTATCCATTGCTCTGGCCAAGGCAGTAAAGGGAGAAATCATTTCCGCGGATTCTATGCAGGTCTATCGCGGGATGGATATCGGTTCGGCCAAGATCCGTCCGGAGGAGATGGAGGGCGTGCCGCATCACCTGATCGATGTATTGGAGCCGTGGGAGGATTTTCACGTGGTACATTTCCAAAAATTGGCAAAGCAGGCGATGAAAGAGATAGAATCCAGAGGGCATATTCCGATTTTGACGGGAGGGACCGGCTTCTATATCCAGGCGCTCCTCTATGACATCGATTTTACGGAAGAAAAAGAGGAAGGAGAGACCAGGAAGGCGCTGGAGGCTTTTGCTGAAAAAGAAGGGGCCGGATCCTTACATGCCCGTTTGGAAGCAGTGGATCCAAAGGCGGCTCTGGAAATTCATCCGAACAATGTCAAACGTGTCATCCGGGCCTTGGAATATTTTGAGGAGACCGGGAAACGTATTTCTGAGCACAATGAGGAACAGCGGGAAAAAAGCTCACCCTACAATTTTGCCTATTTTGTATTAAATGATGAGCGGGAACGGCTCTATGCCCGGATCGAGGAGCGTATTGACGAAATGCTGAAGGACGGCCTTGTGGAGGAAGTGAAGAGGCTGAAGAATGCAGGCTGCAGCAGGGGGATGGTCTCCATGCAGGGCCTTGGCTACAAGGAAATTCTGGCCTATCTGGAGGGCGAGCTTTCCCTGGAGGAGGCTGTACGGGTCCTGAAAAGGGATACCAGGCATTTTGCCAAGAGGCAGCTGACCTGGTTTCGGCGGGAATCGGACGTGATCTGGACGGAAAAAGCAGTTTTTGGCTATGATGACGAAAAAATACTTGCCTTCCTGATGGAGGAAATAAAAGAAAGAGGGATTTTGAAATGATAGAGAAGGAGACGATATATCGTGATTTAGGTATCAGCCCGGCTGTCTATGCCTTTGGACAGGAGATTGAAAAAATACTTCAGGAGCGCTTTGCCGCCATCGATGAAACAGCGGAATATAACCAGCTGAAGGTTCTGCATGCCATGCAGAAAAATCGTGTGGAGGCAGCCTGCTTCGGCGCCACCAGCGGATATGGATACAACGATCTGGGCCGAGATAAGCTGGAAGAGGTCTATGCGGATGCCTTTCATGCAGAAGCTGCCCTGGTACGGCCGCAGATCGCCTGCGGCACCCATGCTCTGGCGATTGCCCTGGCCGGGAATCTGCGCCCGGGAGATGAGCTTCTTTCCCCGGTAGGAAAGCCCTACGATACCCTGGAGGAGGTCATCGGCATTCGCCCCTCCAACGGCTCCTTGGCGGAGTATGGCATCACCTATCGGCAGGTGGATTTAAAGGAAGACGGAGGCTTTGACTATCCGGCCATCGAGGCAGCCTTAAATGAGCGCACGAAGCTGGTAACGATTCAGCGATCCAAGGGTTATCAGACGCGGCCGACCTTGTCGGTCAAGCGGATTGGCGAGCTGATTGCCTTTATCAAGGAGAGAAAGCCGGATGTCATCTGCATGGTAGATAATTGCTATGGAGAATTTGTCGAGCAGATCGAGCCCACGGATGTAGGAGCGGATCTCTGTGTCGGCTCCCTGATCAAAAATCCGGGCGGTGGTCTGGCTCCCATCGGCGGCTATATCATCGGAAAAGAGGCCTATGTAGAGAATGCGGCCTATCGCCTGACCTCCCCGGGACTCGGAAAAGAGGTCGGTGCCTCCTTGGGCGTTATGACCAGCTTTTACCAGGGCTTTTTCCTGGCTCCGACGGTGACAGCGGCAGCCCT
Source organism: Alistipes onderdonkii (assembly GCA_963621925.1). GTDB lineage: Bacteria > Bacillota > Clostridia > Lachnospirales > Lachnospiraceae > Laedolimicola. Next base: position 35,800 of record CAVFGF010000005.1, read on the forward strand.
AAAGGGTGCAATCTTTGCAGCAAATATTTACGAAAAGCTGGGCTTTTCGGTGATCCCGAACGGCACGGAAAGTCGTCATGATATCATCCAGGCAGTAACCTTCGGAAAGCCGGAGGGCGTCATTGCCTTTTGTCAGGGCATTCAGGCTGCAGCACCGGTAGACAGCTTTGTCACACCGGAGCCCTGGGCGATGCCGGGATATGACAGTGATGTCATCATGGCAGCAGGAGCCTTTGTGCAGGGTTCGTCCATCGAGCTTTCTGCGGATGGACCGATGAAGCCGCCTTATGCCGTCTATTTCCAGGGAGGCCTGACCTGGCCCCATGCGAAGCTTGGCATTCTCATGTCCCTGCAAAAGGTGGCAGATGCGGGACTGGTAAAATTTTAAGGAGTGAAGAAATGAAGCGGGTATTGGTGATAGGCGGCGGAGCCTCCGGCCTGATGGCTGCCATTGCGGCAGCAAGGAACGGTGCGAAGGTGACCGTGCTTGAAAAGAATAAGCAGGTCGGAAAGAAAATCCGGATTACGGGAAACGGTCGCTGCAACCTAACCAATACGGACCAGGGACCGGAGCATTACCATAGCAGTGTCCCCCTTTTTACTGCTAAGGTGCTGGAACAGGTCAGTATGCAGGATATTGTGCGAATTCTTACGGAAATCGGAATTTTCACGAAAAATCGAAATGGTTATCTATATCCCTACAGCGATCAGGCTTCTTCGGTAGCAGAGGTTCTGCGGATGGAGGCAGAGCATCTGGGCGTCAAGCTGGCTATGAATACAGAGGCAAAGGCGATCCGGCAGACAAAGGAAGGCTTCCTTATAGAGACAGAGGGCTGGAGCTATCCGGCAGATGCCGTCATTCTGGCAGCCGGCTCAAAGGCAGCGCCGGATACCGGATCGGATGGCAGCGGCTATCGATTGGCAAAGCAGCTGGGACTTCAGATACAAAAGCCCTTGCCGGCCCTGGTGAAGCTCTCCTGCAGGGAGCCCTTCTTTGAAAAGCTGGCAGGGGTGCGGATAGATGCGCAGGTGGAGATTTTCAGTGAGGGAAAGAGGCTGGCCTTCAATGCAGGCGAGGTCCAATTTACCAGAACAGGGATTTCCGGTATTCCCATCTTTCAGGTAAGCCGCTATGCGGTACGGGCTCTGGATGCCGGGAAAAAGGTCACAGCCGTTTTGAATCTGATGCCGCTCTTTGAAGAAGCATCGTTTTTTGCATTTTTGAAAAACCGGATCGAAAAAAACAGCCACAAAACAGGAGAGCAGCTCCTCGTGGGGCTTCTGCCGGAGAAGATGGGCATCTGTGTCCTGGAGCGAAGTGGTCTGAAAAAAGAAAAGAAAGCGGTCGGCGAGTGGACGGAGGAAGAGCTTCAAAGGTTGACCGCTGCGATCCTTCGGTTTGAGACCGAGATTACCGGAAGCGGTGACTTCAAGGAGGCGCAGGTCTGCAGCGGCGGTGTGGAGCTTCGGGAGGTCCGTCCGGATACGATGGAATCCCGGAAGATATCCGGACTCTATCTGGCAGGAGAGCTTCTGGATGTGGACGGAGACTGCGGTGGTTATAATCTGCAATGGGCCTTCAGCAGCGGCTACCTGGCAGGGAAAAATGCGGCAAAGGTCGGAGAGGAGAAAAAGAAATGATTCGAATCAGTCAAATCAAGCTTCCGGCAGAGCAGGAAGGGCAGGGGCTTCTTCAGGCGGCTGCAAGAGAGCTTCGGGTCGCTCCGGAGCGTATCGAGGAGCTGACGATTGAAAAAAAATCGATAGATGCCAGAAAAAAGCCGATTTGCTATGTCTATACCGTAGATGTGAAGCTGAAGGGTGAGGAGAGGCTGCTGAAAAAGCTGCATAACCGAAATGTCTGTGAAGCCACAAAAAAGCACTATCATTTTCCTGAATCCGGAAATGAAAAGCTTAAGGCTCGACCGGTGATCGTCGGTACGGGTCCGGCCGGACTTTTTTGCGGGCTCATGCTGGCTCGGGCGGGATATCGCCCGCTTCTTCTGGAACGGGGAGAGACAGCGAGAAAGCGCAAGGAGGCCGTGGAACGTTTCTGGAGGGGCGGCAGCCTGTTAGCAAATTCCAATGTACAGTTTGGCGAAGGAGGAGCAGGTACCTTTTCGGACGGGAAATTAAATACGTTAGTAAAGGATCCGGCCGGGAGGGGCCGGCTGGTGCTGGAGACCTTCGTGGAGGCCGGTGCACCGGAGGAGATTCTCTATTGGAATAAGCCGCATCTGGGGACGGATGTATTGGTGGAAGTGGTGGAACATATTCGAAGAGAGATCGAGGAGCTTGGCGGGGAGGTTCGCTTTGAAACCTGCCTTACAGATATCGAGATCCGGGACGGCCGCGTGCAGGGAGTCTGGCTATCTTCCGGCAGGGAGACGGAGACAGAGCCGGTTTTCCTGGAGACAGAGATCCTGGTATTGGCCATCGGCCACAGTGCCCGGGATACCTTTGCGATGCTGAAAAAACGACAGGTGCCGATGGAGCGGAAGGCTTTTGCGGTAGGCGTGCGCATCGAGCATCCCCAGGAGCAGATCAACGAAAGCCAATATGGCAGGGATTATCCGGGGAATCTCCCGACCGCTTCCTATAAGGTGACCAGGAAGGTCAGCGGAGATCGGGGTGTCTATTCCTTTTGTATGTGCCCGGGCGGTTATGTCGTAAATGCTTCCTCGGAGGAGGGAGGGTTGGCGGTCAACGGAATGAGCTACCAGGCCAGGGATGGCCGCAATGCAAACAGTGCAATGATTGTTACCGTGCGCCCGGAAGATTTTGGGGGCGATGACCTGCTGGCGGGGGTGGAATTTCAAAGAAGGCTGGAGCGGGCCGCTTACCTTACAGCCGGCGGAAAGGTTCCGGTACAGCTGCTGGGTGATTTCGAGAACCATAGGATTTCCACGACGCTGGGAGAGGTCGAGCCCTGTATCAAGGGAGCCTGGGCCTTCGGCGATGTGCGGGGCATCTTTCCGGAGAACCTCTCGGCAGCCCTGGAGGAGGGGATTCGGGGAGCAGGTTCCCTGATTGCAGGATTTGACCGGCCGGATGCTGTCCTCTCCGGGGTAGAAAGCCGCACCTCATCACCGGTAAGAATCCTGCGGGGAGAAAATCAGGAAAGCGGGATTGGAGGCCTCTATCCCTGCGGCGAGGGTGCCGGCTATGCCGGCGGCATTACGTCGGCAGCGATGGACGGAATCAAGACCGCGGAGGCGATTGCCGGAAGATACAGGAAAAGCCTTGCTTGAGGAATTTTTTGTATACAAGAGAAAAGCTTTGTGCTATGATAAAAAAGTATAGCAATGCACTTCTCATCCTCTGCCTGGAGAGCAGAAAGGATGAAAAATGAGTACAACGACGATGAAAGAACTGTACAAGGAAGCCCGTCCCTATGAGAAATGCCTGAGGTACGGAGCGAGGGCTCTCTCGGATGCGGAGCTTGTGGCAGTGCTGATACGGACCGGAACAAAGGGAGAAAACGTCTGCCAGCTGGCAGGCCGGATCTTAAGCCTGCCGGGATATGAAGGCCTGAAGGGTCTGAACCGGATCAGTCTGGAACGTTTATGTACGGTGAAGGGCATCGGACAGGTAAAGGCGGTTCAGCTAAAATGTCTGACAGAGCTGGCAGGACGCATGGCAAAGGCGGAGGCAGCCCAGAGACTGAGCTTTCGGGCACCGGATACCATTGCAGATTACTTTATGGAGGAGCTGCGTCATGCCGAGCAGGAGGAGCTACATGCTTTATTCCTAAATACGAGAAATATGCTTATAAAAGAAAAGCTGATGTTCAAAGGCACGGTGAATGCGTCGCTGGTGTCACCCAGGGAGATTTTCATGGAGGCTCTGGAGTGCCATGCGGTACAGATTGTGCTGATTCACAATCATCCCAGCGGGGATCCGACTCCGAGCCGGGAGGATATCCGGATGACACATCGGATCCGCGAGACAGGAGAGCTTTTGGGAATTCAGCTTTTGGATCATATTGTGATAGGGGATCATTGCTATTGCTCCATGCAGGAGCAGGGAACCCTGTCGAAAATCAATGATGAATAACAGAATTGCGAAAAGAAAGAGAGGAGTCAACATGGCGGCACAGAGTTTTGGATGCGACTTTGGTACAAGCAGCATCAAGATTTACAGTAAGGAGAGCGACACCATTTACTGTGAAAAAAATATGGTGGCCATAGAAGAAAAAAAGGGAATGATTGCCTATGGAGATGAGGCTTTTGAGATGCATGAAAAAGCTCCCTCCAATATTGAGGTGCTCTATCCGATGTCCTTCGGAACCGTTGCCAGCATTACCTATATGCAGGAATTTTTGAAGGCCTTTCTGGAGTCCCATACCAAGGGAAATCTGAAGGGATCTGAATTTATCGTAGCTCTGCCGACGGATGTGCAGGATCGTGTATTCAGCACCCTGATTCAGGGGACAGGGCTGAAGTCAAAAAATGTCCAGATGATCGACAAGCCGGTGGCAGCGGGACTCGGCATCGGCCTTGATGTAACCCAGTCTCAGGGAGTCATGATCGTCGATGTCGGCGCGGATACGACGGAGATTTCGATTCTTTCTCTGGGCGGAACAGTGACCAGTAAGCTGATCAAAAACGGTGGCAATAAGATCGACGAGGCGATCGCCAACGCAATCCGCCGGGAGTATGGCTATTTTATCGGCAATAAGACAGCGGAGATCCTGAAAAACGAGCTTGGCTATCAGCCGGGAGACAAGACCTCCAAGCGTGAGATTTGCGGACGAAATATGGCGCTGGGGCTGCCGGCTCTTCTGGAGATTACGGCTGACTTCGTGGCAAATGCCATTGCCGAGAACCTGAAAGCGATTGTGGACGCCATCAAGGTGATTTTGGAGAGGACGCCGCCCGAGCTGGGTGTCGATATTATCCGCAACGGCATTTTCCTGGCCGGCGGTGTGGCAAACTTAAAGGGTCTGGATAAGCTCATCGAGGATGCGACCAATATTCAGGTAAATCTCGTAGAAAAGCCAGAGGAATGTGTGGCAAGGGGCCTGGAGCGCGTGATCAAGGAAAAGGAATTCCGCAGTCTGACCTTTACTACAAAAGAGCAGAATTATAACTAAGCATTGTCAGGTGGAGTATGAAGAAAAGGAATCATATTACCGTGCCGCCGAGATATCTCTTTGCAGCGCTGGTGCTTCTGTGCATCGGTATGATGTATGCATCCTATGCCACAGGCTTTGCGGGGCAGACTCTGAGTCGGGTGACGGGATATCTCTTTGTACCCTTTGAGAGAGGGATCAACAGCATCGGTGGCTGGGCAAGGGATAAGAGCAACAGCCTGCAGGATCTGGCGGATGCCCAGGCAGAGAAGCAGGCATTGCAGGAGCAGGTGGACAGTCTGACCCGGGAAAACAGCAGATTGATGCAGAGTCAATATCGCCTCCAGGAGCTGGAGGAGCTTTATAATCTCGATCAGACCTATGGCGAGTACAATAAGGTGGCGGCGAATATCATTGCCTGCGATTCCGGAAACTGGTTTAATACCTTTGTGATCGACAAGGGCAGCAGTGACGGGCTTGCAGTGGATATGAATGTAATTGCCGGCAGCGGTCTGGTGGGAATCATCACGAAGGTGGGAGACAATTGGGCACAGGTGCGCTCGATTATCGACGATATGAGTGAGGTCAGTGCACAGGTGCTGTCGACCTCGGATCTCTGCTTTGTAAAGGGAGATCTGCAGTTGATGGAATCCGGCCTGATAAAACTTTCTCAGCTTCGGGATACGGAAGGGAAGGCAAATATCGGTGACTCGGTTGTCACTTCTCATGTAAGTGACAAATATCACGCGGGACTTTTGATTGGTTATATCAATGAGCTGAATCTCGATGCCAACAATCTGACCCGCTCGGGTACCCTGACGCCGGCCGTGGATTTTGAACATCTTCATTCCGTGCTGGTGATCACGGATTTGAAGCAGTCAGTGGAAGAATAGGACAGGTGTAATCAAAATGCGACGAAAAATTATGGTAGCTCTTCTGATTATTCTTTGCTTTATTCTGCAGTCTACCGTATTTCAGGCTTTGGCGCTGGCGGGAATTGTGCCGAATCTTCTGCTGATCGTGACCTCCTCCCTGGGATTTATGCGCGGAGAAAAGGAGGGCATGGCGGTAGGGTTTTTCTGCGGCCTTCTGAATGATATTTTCTTTGGGCAGCTCTTTGGCTTTTACAGCCTGCTGTATCTTTTTTTAGGCTATGGAAGCGGTCTCTTTCATCGAATGTTTTACGATGAGGATATCAAGCTCCCGATGATCTGGATTGCACTTTCCGAGCTGGTATACGGGCTGGGCGTCTATTTTTTCCTGTTCCTGATGCGCAGCAAGTTCCATTTCGGCTTTTATTTTCTGCACATCATCCTGCCGGAGCTTATTTATACGGTGGTCGTCACCATTGTATTTTATCGGATGATTCGGTCCTTCAACCATTGGCTGGAGAAGAAAGAAGAAGGGGAGAAAAAGACAGAGGAGCAAAAAATTGTTGAACGAAATCAAGGAAATCTTCAGTAACTTCATCAAATCCCGAACCTTCCTTTTGAGCGTGGTCTTTCTCGTTCTATTTGGCATCTTGCTGCAGAGGGTTTTCTACCTGCAGATCGTAAAGGGCAGCGACTACGTGGAGTCCTTTTCTCTGAAAACCGAGCGTGAGGTTTCGGTGGCAAGCACGAGGGGAAACATTTACGATCGGAACGGAGAGATACTGGCCTACAGTGAGCTCTCTTATTCTGTCACGATCCAGGATAACGGAACCTACGCAAATTCAAAAACCAAGAATGCAAAGCTCAACGAGACGATTTATAAGCTGATCAAGCTGGTAGAGAAGAACGGAGACAGTATAGTCAGCGATCTGGGCATCGTCTATAGCAATGGTCAATATGAGTATTCCCTGGAGGGAAATTCCTTGCTTCGCCTGAAGGCGGATGTCTATGGCAAGACAAAAATCAGTGAGCTGGAGCCAAAGGAGGAGCTGGCTACGGCAGAGGAGCTGATGATCTACCTTTGCGGGGAAAAGAAATATGATATCCGCAGCAGTTATACCGAGGAGGAACAGGAAAAATATGGGATCTCTGTCTCGGGTTATACACCGGAGGAGCAGCTGCAGATAGCGACCATCCGCTTCGGTATCTCTGCCAACAATTATAAGCGCTATGTGGCGACGACGGTGGCCAGCGATGTGTCGGATGAGACGGTGGCGGCGGTTCTGGAAAATCAGAGTGAGCTGCAGGGGGCGGAGATTGCCGAGAGCAGCAAAAGAGTTTATCCGGACAGCAAGTATTTCGCGCCAATCATCGGCTATATCGGAAAAGCCTCTCAGGAGGAGCTGGAGACGCTGCAGGAGGAAAATCCGGATTATGAGCTCAACGATATCGTCGGAAAGGCCGGTATCGAGCAATATATGGAAACCGAGCTGCAGGGAACCAAGGGCTATGAGAAAATGTATGTGGACAGTGTAGGCCGGATTCTGGAGGTATCCGAGAAGCAGGATGCCACCCCGGGCAATGATGTCTATCTGACCATTGACAAGGATTTGCAGATGGCCTGCTACAACATTCTGGAGCAGAAGCTGGCAGGAATCCTGATTTCCAAGATCCAGAATACAAAGGAATATGATGCAGGCTCCAATCCCAGTGCCTCAAAAATCATGATTCCCATCTACGATGTCTACTATGCGATGATCAACAATTACATCCTTGACATCACGCATTTTAATGCGGAGGATGCGACGGACCTGGAAAAAAGTGTATACAGCCGCTTCACGGCGAAGCTGCAAAGCACGTTGGACAGTTTGCTGGCAGAACTAAATTCCGAGAATGCGACCGCTTATCAGAATCTCTCAAAAGAGATGAAAAACTATATGAGCTACATCGTATCGGATGTCCTGATGGGAGACAATCAGGTATTGATGAAGGATGCTGTCGATACCTCGGATGCTACCTATATCGCCTGGACCACGGACGAAACCATCAGCCTTCGGGAGTATCTGCAATATGCGATTTCTCAGAACTGGATCGATGTTACGAAGATTTCCAACGATAATTCTTATCTGGATTCCGGGGAAATCTATCAGTCGGTTCTGGAATATATCCGGGATGCCCTGACAGAGGACAGTGAATTCTGGAAGATGCTGTATAAGTATATGCTGCTTAGCGACCAGATTTCCGGGAAAGAAATTTGTATTTTATTATATGAACAAAATGTGCTAGAATATGATGAGGATACGATTGCAAAGCTTAATTCCGGCGCCTTAAGTGCCTATAATTTCATGCTGGATAAGATAAAGAATCTGGAAATCACACCGGCTCAGCTGGCACTGGAGCCCTGCAGCGGAAGCATCATTGTGACGGATACGAGGACCGGCGATACCTTGGCCTGTGTCACCTATCCGAGCTATGACAACAACCGTCTGACCAACGTGATGGATTCCCAGTATTACAACAGCCTGCGAAAGGATCTTTCTTCCCCCTTTGTCAACCGTGCGACCCAGGAGAACCTGGCACCCGGTTCGACCTTTAAGCCCATCACGGCGATTGCCGGACTGGAGGAGGGTGTCATCAATACCTCGACCGTGATCTATGGCTCCGGACAGTTTACGGAGATTACACCGTCTCCGACCTGCTGGATCTTCAACCAGTACGGCGGCCGTCACGGAAACGAGACGGTGGTGACAGCGATTCGGGATTCGTGCAATGTCTTCTTCTATGAGGTCGGTTATCGCCTGGCGGGCGGACGTTCCGGCGTCTACAATTCCGATAAGGGTCTGTCGATTCTGGAAAAATATGCCAAAATGTTTGGCTTGGGAGACAAATCCGGTCTGCAGCTTTCCGAATATGAGCCTCATATCTCGGATTCAGACGCGGTACGCTCCTCCATCGGACAGGGTACCAACAGCTATTCCCTGTCCCATATCGCACGTTACGTGACCACCCTGGCAAATCGTGGAAATTGCTACGATCTGACGCTTTTGGATAAGCTGACGAAGACCGACGGTACGCTGATCGAGGAATATGAACCGGTTTTGCATAACCGGGTAGAGATTGCGGACAGCACCTGGAATGCGGTACAGCAGGGCATGCGTCTGGTAGCGGAGAATACGACTTCCTTAAATGCATTGAGCGATCTGGGCTTGAATGTTGCCGGAAAGACCGGAACAGCGCAGCAGAGTAAGAGTCATCCGAACCATGCATTGTTTGTAGGCTTTGCACCTTATGAGGATCCGGAGATCGCCGTTGCGGTTCGTATTGCCAACGGCTATACCTCGGCAAACTGTGCGGAGGTGGGAGCAGATGTATTCAAGTATTATTTCAATCTCACAGATGAGGAGGAGATCGTAAGCGGAACGGCAAGCGGTTCCACCGGGCAGACCATCGGGGATTAGGAGAAAATGTGATGTCAAATCAGTCAGTTATCATAAAGAGCAACCGGTACGGCCTCATCGTCATCCTGGACGAAGAGGCGGACTGGGAGAAAATCAAAAAGGATGTATCGGAAAAATTTCAGGCTTCCGCGAAATTTTTCGGGAATGCCCAGATGGCCATTTGCTTTCGGGGAAGAGAGCTGAATCATGCAGAGGAAGAGGAGCTGATGACCCTTATCGAAGGAAGCTGTCAAATCCGGATTACCTGCCTGGTGGATGAAAATCAGGAGACGGAAAGTAAGATGAGAGAGGCGAGCGAACAGGCGCTTAAGGTGCAGACAAGGGAGCAGCCTTTCCAGGGCGACCGGGAGCTTACCAATCTGCAGGACGGCCGATTTTACAAGGGTACCTTACGATCCGGTCAGGTGCTGGAGTCCGAGACCAGCATCATCATTCTGGGGGATGTCAATCCGGGTGCCCGGGTAGTTTCCAAGGGAAATGTCATCGTTCTGGGAACCCTGAAGGGAAATGTCTTTGTCGGTGCCGCCGGCAATGAGGCGGCCTTTGTGGCAGCTCTTTCGATGGATCCGATGCAAATCCGTATCGGTGACGTCATTGCCCGGAGCTCGGACGGGACAGCGATCCGCCGGAAAAAGACGGAGGATACGCCCAAGATTGCCTTCGTCGAGGACGGAAACATCTATATCGAGCCCATTACAAAAGAAGTATTAAATGATATTAAGCTATAAATAAACACTTGGAGGAAAATGGTATGAGTGAAGTAATTGTAATCACATCCGGGAAGGGCGGCGTAGGAAAGACAACCTCTACCGCAAACATCGGAACAGGACTTGCGAAGTTGGGCAAAAGCGTCGTTATGATCGATACCGATATCGGACTTAGAAATCTCGATGTGGTCATGGGATTGGAAAACCGGATTGTATACAATCTGGTAGACGTGGTCGAGGGAAACTGCCGGATGAAGCAGGCTCTGATCAAGGATAAAAGATATTCCAACCTCTGCCTTCTTCCTTCTGCCCAGACCAGGGATAAGACGGCTGTCAATCCGGAGCAGATGAAAGCCCTGATCGAGGAGCTGAAGCCGGAGTTTGATTATATTCTGCTGGACTGCCCGGCAGGCATCGAGCAGGGCTTCAAAAATGCCATTGCAGCGGCAGATCGTGCCTTGATCGTGACGACACCGGAGGTTTCTGCGATTCGTGATGCGGATCGTATCATCGGACTTCTGGAGGCCAATGAGATCCATAAGATTCATCTGATCGTCAATCGTCTGCGCATGGATATGGTAAAGCGCGGAGATATGATGTCTATCGAGGATGTCATCGATATCCTTTCTATCGACCTGATTGGTGCGGTTCCGGATGATGAGAGTATCGTTATCGCTACGAATCAGGGAGAGCCCCTGGCCGGTGATTCTTCTCTGCCGGGTACCGCTTATATGAATATCTGCAAGCGTATCATGGGAGAAGAGGTTCCGCTGATGAATCTGGATGTGAATAACGGATTTTTCTCGAAGCTTGCAAAGCTCTTCAAATAAGTCAGGGGGGGAAGAAAAATGGCATTGATGGATTTCTTTCGAAAGAAAAATTCGGGAGATGTGGCAAAGGACAGACTGAAGCTGCTTTTGATCTCCGATCGGGCGAATTGCTCCCCTGAGGTCATGGAATTGATCAAAAATGATATCATCAAGGTGATCTCAAAATATATGGAGATTGACTGTGAAAATCTGGATATCCAGATCACGCAGACGGAGTCTGACGGACAGAATGGCCATGTGCCGGCTCTTTGTGCCAACATCCCGATCAAGGATTTGAAGCATAAGGATCAACAGAGGTAGCGATTCAGAACCGGAAGGTGCTGAGTAGTTACCGGAAGAGGTAAAAAGCAGGGAGCGCTATGTTTAAACAGTATCGATTGAGGGATTACAGATTCAGGCTTGTGTGTTATGTATATGCGATCAGTATTATCGGAATTCTGGTCATCGGCAGTGCAGAGAAATCGGTACAGAATCAGCAGATTCTGGGGTTGTGCCTCGGAACGGTGGCAATGCTCGTCGTTTCCTTGATTGATTATACTTGGGTTCTGAAGTTTTACTGGCTGATTTATGCGGTAAATCTGGTACTTTTGCTGCTGGTGAAGACACCTTTGGGTGACGATGCAAACGGAGCGGTTCGATGGCTGAAGATTGGGGGCTTTCGCTTTCAGCCGTCGGAGCTTTCCAAGTTGCTTTTGATCCTGTTTTTTGCTAAAATTCTGGACAAATACAAAGAAAATTTGAATACCTGGAAAATACTGGGAGTTATGGCGGCGCTCTTTGCGGTGCCTGCAGCGCTGATCAAGAGCCAGCCGGATTTGTCTACGACAATTTCGATCTGTATGACTTTTCTTATTCTTCTGTTTATCTCAGGCTTAAGCTACAAGCTGATCGGAGGAGCACTGGCGGTAGGAATCCCGGCAGCCGTCATCTTTATCAGCTTGATTATGCAGCCGGATCAGAAGATTCTGGATCATTATGCCTGGCTTCGCATCATGGCCTGGCTCAATCCGACCCAGTATGCGGACAATGCCTATCAGCAGCAAAACTCCATCATGGCGATTGGCTCCGGCCAGCTGGTGGGAAAGGGACTGAACAACAATCTTGTTTCCTCCGTCAAGAACGGAAGCTTTATTGCGGAGCCCCAGACAGACTTTATTTTTGCGGTAGCCGGCGAGGAGCTTGGTTTTATCGGCTGTGCGACAATCATTTTGCTGTTGGCATTGATTGTGTTAGAATGTATCTGGATTGGCAAAAGGTCACGGGATTTTTCAGGTACCCTGATTTGCTGCGGAGTGGCGGGATATATCGGCTTCCAAAGCTTCGTCAATATCTGTGTAGCAACGGGAATTTTTCCGAATACAGGAATCCCGCTGCCCTTCGTCAGCTATGGACTGACGTCGCTTTTGACGCTTTTCATGGCCATAGGATTTGTGTTGAATGTCGGCTTGCAGCCGAAAAAATACTAACTTGGGGGTGTTCCTATGAACATTGGTTTGATTGCACATGATGCAAAAAAGAAATTGATGCAGAATTTCTGCATCGCATACCGGGGAATTCTCAGCAAGCATGAACTCTATGCGACGGGAACGACCGGAAGATTGATCGTCGAGGTCACGAATTTAAATGTCCACAAGTATCTGGCCGGCCATCTGGGTGGGGGACAGCAGCTGGCAGCGCAGATCGAGCACAATCAGATGGATCTGGTGATCTTTCTTCGGGATCCGCTGAATCCGAAGCAGCATGAGCCGGATGTCAACAATGTCGTAAAGCTTTGCGATATGTACAATATTCCGCTGGCGACCAATCTCGCGACTGCCGAGCTTTTGATCAAGGCACTGGAGCGCGGCGATATGGAATGGAGAGAATTGTACTATTAATCAGAAATAATAGTTGTCTTTTTTGGGCAAAACGTCTATACTGATAATATCAAAGTAGGCGCAAGTTGCCTTCGAAAGAAAAATGGGAAAACCAAGGAGGATACAGCTATGGTGCATTTAATCGTAGGAAGCAAGGGAGACGGAAAGACAAAGCATTTATTGGATAGAGTAAACAGTCAGATCAAAACAGCGTCGGGAAATATCGTATATCTGGATAAAAATACCAAGCATATGCACGAGCTGGACAATAAGGTTCGCCTGATCAACGTGGCTGACTATCCTCTGAAGAATTGCGATGAGTTTATCGGTTTTATCTGCGGTATCATTTCACAGGACTATGACCTGGAGCAGATGTATCTGGACAGCTTTTTAAAGATTGCGCACCTGGAAGGCGAGGATCTGACGGATGCCCTGACCCAGCTGAATGCCATCAGCGAGCAGTTCAAGGTAACCTTCTGTCTGAGCATTTCCGTAGAAGAGAGTGAGCTTCCGGAGTTTGCAAAAGAGCAGGTATTGATTTCCTGTTAAGTTATTTTACAAGATATTCAAAGAGGATACCCTGTTTCAGGGTGTCCTCTCGTTTGATACGGAGGAATTTGGCTGGTGGCAAAAGCCGGAAAAAAGAAATATATCAGATATCGACGCCCTTTGAATATCGGCGTTGTATTTTTTGGATTTATTGCCGTATATCTGATTGTATGTATTTATATGTATTTTACCCAGGCGCATATCTCCGGATATGAGGTCATCGAGGGAAATCTGTCGACGGATTATCATTATACAGGCTTCGCACTTCGTACGGAGCAGGTTTATACGGCGGATAAGGCCGGATATATCAATTATTATGCTTCGGAAAATGAAAAGGTTTCGGTTCTCTCTACCGTATATACGATCGATGAGAGTGGAAGGATGGCAGATATCCTGCAGGAAAATGCCGATGGTATCAGCCTGACAGAGGAAAATTATACCGAGCTGCGAACCCAGATCAGCACCTATATGAGCAGCTTTTCCGATATGGATTTCGACAGTGTATACAATTTTAAAACGAATATAGACAGCACGATCCTGGAGCTGGTCAACCAGAATATGGTCGAGAAGCTGGACAGCACAGCGGATGAAAACAGTGCGCTTTTCACCCGCTACAATGCAGCGGCAGCCGGGGTCGTAGAGTATTATATAGATGGATATGAGGAAGCCAGCCTGGATGATTTGAATGCAGACTGGTTTGATGAGACAAAGTATCAGAAAACAAATCTGCGCGCCAATGAACTGGTGAGCGCCGGAGACTCGGTCTACAAGCTGATTACGGATGAGAACTGGAAGCTCGTCTTCCCCTTGGACAGCGAGATGGAAAGCTATCTTCTGGATAAGCTGCAGGCGAATCAGAAGACGGCAGAGGATGGCACGGTAAGTCAGGGAACCACCTATATCGAGATTCGCTTTGATAAGGATGAAGAGACGGTCTGGCCCTCTGTGACGATCGAATACCGGGACGGTCAGGCCTACGGAGTCTTGAGCTTTGTGAATTCCATGGTTCGCTATGCAAATGAGCGATACTTAAGCTTTGAGGTATTGCGGGACGAGACCAGCGGTCTGAAGATACCGAAGACAGCGATTACGGAGAAAGACTTCTATGTCATTCCGGTAGCTTATCTGACGGAGGTGGAGGACGATACGGGCTTTACCAAGCAGGTGACGGCAGAGGATGGCACCGTCAGCGCCCAGTTTGTCAATTGCACGATTTACTATCAGGATGAGGAAAATGCCTATATCGATCCCGAGGAGGAAAACTTCAGCACCTCTGAGAAGAAGATTGCAAGCGGTGATCTGCTGATTAAGCCGGATTCCTCGGAGACCTACCAGGTTGGTCAGACTTCGACCTTGACCGGTGTCTACAATATCAATAAGGGATATACTGTTTTCCGTCAGATCGAAGTGCTCTATGAAAATGAGGAATATGCCATCGTAAAAGAGGGCACCAGCTTCGGCCTGTCGGTCTATGACCGCATAGTGCTGAACGCAGAAACGGTGACGGAGGATCAGGTGATTTATTAACCAGGAGGATGAAAAAATGAGTATGGTAGCGGAAAATCTGGCAGAGGTAGAAAAAAAGGTATGCGAGGCCTGCGAGCGGGCAGGCCGCTCCCGTGATGAGGTGACCTTGATTGCAGTCAGCAAGACGAAGCCTGTCTCCATGATCGAGGAGCTGCTGCCGGGAGGCACCAGAGATTTCGGTGAGAATAAAGTACAGGAGCTTTGCGAGAAATATGAGGTGCTGCCAAAGGACATACGCTGGCATCTGATTGGCCATCTGCAGCGTAATAAGGTCAAATATATCGTCGACAAGGCTTATCTGATTCATTCGGTAGACTCCCTTCGCCTGGCAGAGGCGATCAGTGAAGAGGGAATCAAAAAGGGTATTACAGTTCCGATCCTGATTGAGGTCAATGTCGCCGGGGAGGAGAGTAAATTCGGAGTGACTCCGGAAGAAACCGAAAGTCTTGTGAGGGAGATCGCAAAGCTTCCCGCCGTTCAGATAAAAGGATTGATGACGATCGCTCCTTATGTGGAGGAGCCGGAAGAAAACCGGGTACATTTTTCCAGGTTGCGCCAATTATCTGTTGACATCAGAGAGAAAAATATTGATAATGTATCTATGAATGTCCTGTCGATGGGTATGACAGGAGATTATCAGGTAGCCATCGAAGAGGGAGCAACCATGGTACGTGTCGGAACAGGTATTTTCGGTGAGCGAAATTATAATATCAAGTAGATTGGAGACTGCGTTATGAGTGTGATCGATAAATTTCTGGATGTCATGAAGCTCGGAGGAGACGAAGAGTATGATGATTACGACGACGATTATGATTATGAGGACGACTACGAGGAAAAGCCCAAGAAGAACCTCTTTAAAAAGAAAAAGAACGAGGATCCGGAGGATGATTTCGAACCCGCTCCGGGATCTTCCGCGAGAGCTGCCAAGGTAACGCCGATCCGGCAGGCTCAGAGAAAGTCCTCGAATGGGATGGAGGTCTGCGTCATTAAGCCCGGCAGCTTTGAGGACTCTCTGGAGATCATGGATACCCTGCTCAGCAACCGCACGGTTGTATTGAACTTCGAAGGACTGGATGTAGATGTAGCTCAGAGAATCATCGATTTTACCTCCGGCGGCTGCTATGCCATCGGCGGACATCTCCAGAAGGTATCCGGTTATATTTTCCTGGTAACCCCGAAGAATGTCGATATCTCCGGAGATCTGCAGGATATTCTGAGCGGCTCCCTTGACATTCCTTCTGTATATAATAAGTAACGATGACAAAAGAAGAGCAGCAAGAGAAAAAACATTTTCAGGATTTGGCCAGAACGGCATATCAGCGGAATATTCCTGTTTTTTCCGATTTTTTGAATTTAAATGAATTGAGTATCTTTGAGAGTATCCGTCCGGACTATCCCTCGCTTCATCTGGAGAGTTTCGGCGGATACGACTTGGCGGAGCGTCAGATAGCGGTATTTCGTCCTGAGGCTCCGAACTTTTATGCAGAACCGCCGATCAGCTGTCTGCGCATTCGGCCGCTGCAGGCAAAATTTGCCGAGGAGCTGAACCACAGGGATTATCTGGGTGCGGTATTGAATCTGGGGCTGGAACGGTCCTGTCTCGGTGATATTCTCGTGGAGGAGGAGGGAGCCTTCCTCTTTTGCCTGAGCAGAATGGCCGATTTTATCCGGGACAATCTGACTCGCATCCGCCATACCTCGGTTTTGGCAGAAAAGGTGGAGCCGGAAGCCTTTCATTATGAACCGAGGTTTGAGGAAGTAAGCGGGACAGTAGCTTCGGTAAGACTGGATAAGCTTTTGTCCTTGGCTTTTCAGGCCTCCCGCAGCAGTCTGACCGGGCTTATCGAAGGCGGACGGGTCTTTGTAAACGGAAGGCTGATTACCTCCAATGGTTACGAGCCAAAGGAAGGAGATCTGATATCCGTCCGGGGATTCGGACGCTTCCGCTATCAGGGAACAAAGGGACAGTCCAAAAAAGGACGGGACTATGTGGTTCTGTGGCGGTATGTATAATCGAACCGACGATAAGGAGGGGCATAACATGAAAGAAAGCAGAAAAGACGAAAACCACGTGCTTCCGGTACAAAAGGACGGCGTATTTTCTTATAACATCATTTTGCATCCGGATTTTTCCTGTCTGGGCGAAGAAGTAAAAGCGCTGGGTGTGGAAGGAAGAAAGCTCTGTATCGTGGCGGATGAAAAGGCAGGAAAGCTCTACGGCGAAGCGATAAAAAATGAGCTTTCCAAGGCGACAGAGCATGTGGACTTTTATGCGATCCCTTCCGGGGAGGAGCATAAGACCCTGGATACCGTACGGGGACTCTATACCTTTCTGATCGAGAAGCACTACGATCGGAAGGATCTTTTGGTGGCCCTGGGCGGCGGAGTGGTCGGTGATCTGACGGGTTATACGGCAGCGACCTACCTGCGCGGCATCGGTTTTATCCAGATCCCGACGACTCTTTTGTCTCAGGTGGACAGCAGCATCGGCGGCAAGACGGGCGTCGATT
The DNA here is from genome assembly GCA_963621925.1 of Alistipes onderdonkii. Classification (GTDB taxonomy): domain Bacteria; phylum Bacillota; class Clostridia; order Lachnospirales; family Lachnospiraceae; genus Laedolimicola. The sequence goes on from CAVFGF010000005.1 coordinate 53,183, forward strand.
TCGATTGCTATAAAAATATGGTCGGGGCCTTTCACATGCCGAAGCTGGTCTATATCAATCCGGCAGTGCTGCAGACCCTTTCCGATCGTCAGTTTGCCTCCGGAATGGGTGAGATCCTGAAGCATGGCCTGATTAAAAATGGGAAATATTTCCAATGGCTTCTGGAAAACCAGAGGGAAATTCGCGGGCGTGAGATCGAGGCACTGATGCCGATGATCGAGGAAAGCTGCAAGATAAAGCGTGCAGTCGTCGAGCAAGATCCCACCGAGCAGGGCGAGCGCGCCCTTTTGAACTTCGGTCATACCATCGGCCATGCCGTAGAAAAATTGAAAAATTTCAGTCTCACCCACGGGGAATGTGTTGCCATCGGCAGTGCCGCAGCTTCCTATTTGTCCTGGAAACGGGGTCTGATATCCGAGAAGGATCTGGTATATATCTGCGAGGGGATGAGAGAGTTCGAGCTTCCGATACGCTGCGACGGACTCCTTCGGACGGATATTTTGAAGGCGACGAAATCCGATAAGAAGATGGATGCCGGCAGGATCAAGTTTGTTTTGCTCCATCATATCGGAGAAGCCTTTGTGGATCGAAGCCTGACAGACGAGGAGCTTTTGGAGGCAATTGACTGGATTCTGGGAGAAACTCTTTATTAGAGGTGGAATATGAAGAAAGAAACGAAAAATCATCTGGGCGCTCTGCTGGCGATGGTGCTTTTGATTGCCATCGACCAGGGTACGAAGCTTCTGGCCGTACAGCATTTAAAAGAACAGCAGCCCTTTGTCATCCTGGATGGAGTCTTTGAATTGCATTATCTGGAAAATCGCGGTGCTGCTTTCGGAATTTTGCAGGGTCAAAAGGGAATTTTCTTCTTATGTACGGCCCTTGTGCTGGCAGTTCTTTGCTTTTATTATCATCGGATGCCGGCAGAGAAGCGTTATGCTCCGATGCGTCTGGTCGGGATTTTGCTGGGAGCGGGAGCTATCGGCAATCTGATCGATCGGATGGCTCAAAGCTATGTGGTGGATTTCCTGTATTTTAAGCTGATCGATTTTCCGATCTTTAATGTGGCAGATGTCTATGTGACCTTCGGTGCAGCCCTGCTGGTCGTCCTGATTCTTTTTGTCTATCACGAGGATGAGCTGACCTTCTTCAGCTTAAAAAAGAAACATGAGTGAAATGGAATGGCAAAGCCTGACAGTAGAGGCAGAGGATGCCGGGAAACGAATGGATAAATATCTGGCAGAGCAGTTTCCGGAGTGCACGCGTTCCTATCTGCAGAAGCTTTTGAAGGATGGCAACGTCCGCATAAGCGGAAAGCCGGTAAAGGCCAGTGCGAAAACCGCTGCCGGCGCCTGTATCGAGCTTTTGATCCCGGAACCGGTGGAGGCGGAGATTTTGCCGGAGGCGATTGCCCTCGATATCCTCTATGAAGACGGCGACGTGATTCTTATCAATAAGCCGAAGGGCATGGTAGTGCATCCGGCAGCAGGGCATACGACAGGAACCCTGGTCAATGCACTGATGTATCATTGCCGGGGAAATTTATCCGGGATCAATGGGGTCTTACGTCCCGGTATCGTGCATCGGATCGACAAGGATACGACAGGAGTCCTTGTCGTCTGTAAAAATGATAAGGCCCACAACGAGCTGGCGAGACAGCTGAAGGAGCACAGCATCACGCGAAGGTATCGCGCTATCGTCTGCGGCAATCTCAAAGAAGATGAAGGTACGGTGGATGCGCCTCTTGGACGGCATCCCAGGGAACGAAAAAAAATGGCCATTGTACAAACCGGCGGCAAACGGGCAGTGACCCACTACCGGGTTCTGGAGCGCTTTGGCAGCTATACCTATATCGAGTGTCAGCTGGAGACGGGACGAACGCACCAGATTCGTGTCCATATGGCAAGTCTGGGACATCCGCTTTTGGGAGATGAGGTCTACGGCCGGACAAAATCGCCGTTTCATACGGAGGGACAGACGCTGCATGCCATGACCCTTGGCTTTGTGCATCCGACGACGGGAGAATATATGGAATTTACCGCAGCGCTTCCGGAGTACTTTGAGAGAATTTTAAAAAAATTACGGAATGAATAAAGTTTTGTCTTGCGTAGGAGAAATGCCTGTGATATAATGAATGAGTTGCTGGTGAAAACAGCAAAACGCCGGCGTGTCGGAATGGCAGACGAGGCAGACTCAAAATCTGTTGCGGGCAACCGCGTGCGGGTTCAAGTCCCGCCGCCGGCATAGAAATGGAGAACTCCGTGAGACTAGTATCGTCTTGCGGAGTTTTTTTATCATAGGAAATTCTGTCAAAGGAGGCTCTTTATGACTTGCAAGGAAGCAGAACAAAAAATCATGCCCTACATCAATGACGAATTAACCGATAAACAGCTGGGACCCTTTCTGGAGCATATCAACCATTGCAAAAACTGCTACGAGGAGCTGGAGATTTATTATACCATCTATGCCGGCCTTTCGCAGCTGGATGGGAAAAATGAGGGGCAGGATATGCACAATCTGCTGAAGGAGGCGCTGAAGGCTTCCGAACAGCGGATAAGGGGACGGATCTTCTTCAACCTGTATTATCTTATTTCCCAGGTGCTGGCAATGCTTGCCCTTACAGCAATTATCATAATGGAGATCATAAAACTATGAGTGAAAAAATTCTGCTGGTAGATGGCCACAGCATTATCAATCGTGCGTTTTACGGGGTGACAGACCTGACGAATTCCGAAGGCCTGCATACCAATGCCATTTACGGATTTTTGAATACCCTCTTTAAGGTATTGGATGAGGAAAAGCCGGATTATCTGACGGTGGCCTTTGATGTCAAGGCACCGACCTTCCGGCATCAGATGTATGAGGCCTACAAAGGAACCAGAAAGCCGATGCCGGAAGAGCTTCGGGAGCAGGTGCCGGTACTGAAGGAGGTTCTTCACGCGATGGGCATCGCGACGATGGAAAAGGCCGGCCTGGAGGCGGATGATCTCT